>NZ_LXJP01000034.1:0-78550 GCF_001728855.1 Pseudomonas sp. AP19
AAAGCGGAGTGTCAGTCAAGAATGTATCGACTGACACTGCGCATTCGCGAGCAAGCCCGCTCCCACTTTTGGTTTTGCAGTGTTGCTTAAGACGCGATCAACTGCCGTAGTACATAGTGCAGAATCCCGCCCGCCTTGAAGTACTCGACTTCATTGAGGGTATCAATCCGGCACAGCACCTCGACCTTCTCGCTGCTGCCATCCTCGCGCGTAATCACCAGCGTCAGGTTCATCCGTGGCTCAAGCTCGGCATCGGTCAGCCCGAGAATGTCGATCTTTTCCTTGCCGGTCAGTTTGAGTGCCTTGCGGTTCTGATCCAGCTTGAACTGCAATGGCAGCACGCCCATGCCGACCAGGTTGGAGCGGTGAATCCGCTCGAAGCTCTCGGCGATCACCGCCTTGACCCCCAGCAGGTTGGTGCCCTTGGCCGCCCAGTCGCGGCTTGAGCCGGTGCCGTATTCCTGACCGGCAATCACCACCAGCGGCGTGCCCGACGCCTGGTATTTCATGGCCGCGTCGTAAATGGGCATTTTCTCGCCAGTCGGAATGTACAGGGTGTTGCCGCCTTCCTCACCGCCCAGCATCTCGTTGCGGATGCGGATATTGGCAAACGTGCCGCGCATCATCACTTCATGGTTGCCCCGGCGTGAGCCGTAGGAGTTGAAGTCACGCGGCTCCACACCTTGCTCGCGCAGGTAGCGCCCGGCGGGGCTGTCGGTCTTGATGTTGCCGGCAGGGGAGATGTGGTCGGTGGTCACCGAGTCGCCCAGCAGCGCCAGCACATTCGCGCCTTTAACGTCTTTGATCACCGGCAATGGCCCGGCAATGTCATCGAAGAACGGCGGGTGCTGAATGTAGGTGGAGTCCTTTTGCCACACGTAAGTCGCGGCCTGCGGTACTTCAATGGCTTGCCACTGCTCATCACCGGCAAATACTTCGGCGTATTCCTTGTGGAACATCCCGGTGCTGACCTGGGCGACGGCGTCAGCGATTTCCTGGCTGCTTGGCCAGATGTCTTTCAGGTACACCGGCTGGCCGTCCTTGCCTTCGCCCAGTGGCTCGCTGCTGATATCGATACGCACGGTGCCGGCCAATGCGTAGGCGACCACCAGCGGCGGCGAGGCCAGCCAGTTGGTTTTCACCAGCGGGTGCACGCGGCCTTCAAAGTTACGGTTGCCGGACAGCACCGAGGCGACCGCGAGGTCGGCTTTCTGGATGGCTTTTTCGATCGGCTCGGGCAACGGGCCGGAGTTGCCGATGCACGTGGTGCAGCCGTAGCCGACCAGATCAAAGCCAAGCTTGTCGAGGTAGTGGGTAAGGCCCGCCGCCTTGTAGTAGTCGGTGACCACTTTGGAGCCGGGCGCCAGGGAGGTTTTCACCCACGGTTTGCTGGTGAGGCCTTTCTCCACGGCCTTTTTTGCCACCAGGCCGGCGGCCATCATCACACTGGGGTTGGAGGTGTTGGTGCACGAGGTAATCGCTGCAATCACCACCGCGCCGTTTTTCAGGCGATAGGTGTGGCCCTCGTATTCGTAGTCGGTTTCGCCGACCAGGTCGGCATTGCCCACGGCGACACCACCACCGCCTTCACTTTCCAGGCGGCCTTCTTCTTTGGTGGTGGGTTTGAATTGCAGATCGAGGAAGTCACTGAAGGCTTGTGCCACATGCGGCAGCGAAACACGGTCCTGCGGGCGTTTCGGCCCGGCGAGGCTGGCTTCGACACTGCCCATGTCCAACGCCAGGGTATCGGTGAACACCGGCTCCTGGCCGGCATTGCGCCACAGGCCCTGAGCCTTGGTGTAGGCCTCGACCAGCTTCACGGTTTCTGCCGGGCGGCCTGACAGGCGCAGGTAGTCCAGGGTCACGTCATCCACCGGGAAAAAGCCGCAGGTGGCGCCGTATTCCGGGGCCATGTTGGCGATGGTCGCACGGTCGGCCAGGGGCAAATCGGCCAAGCCATCACCATAGAATTCGACGAATTTACCCACCACGCCTTTTTTACGCAGCATCTGCGTGACGGTCAGCACCAGGTCGGTCGCCGTGATGCCTTCTTTGAGTTTGCCGGTGAGCTTGAAGCCGATTACTTCCGGGATCAGCATCGACACCGGTTGGCCGAGCATCGCCGCTTCCGCTTCGATGCCGCCCACGCCCCAGCCCAGTACGCCAAGGCCGTTGATCATGGTGGTGTGGGAGTCGGTGCCGACGAGGGTGTCGGGGAAGGCGTAGGTACGGCCGTCTTCGTCTTTGGTCCAGACGGTGCGGCCGAGGTATTCCAGGTTGACCTGGTGGCAGATGCCGGTGCCCGGTGGCACCACGCTGAAGTTGTCGAAGGCGCTTTGGCCCCAGCGCAGGAAGGCGTAGCGTTCGCCGTTGCGCTGCATTTCGATGTCGACGTTCTGCTCAAACGCGCTATCGCTGCCGAACTTGTCGACCATCACCGAGTGGTCGATCACCAGGTCCACGGGGGACAGCGGGTTGATACGCTGCGGGTCGCCGCCGGCCTTGGCCACGGCGGCGCGCATGGCGGCCAGGTCGACCACGGCGGGCACGCCGGTAAAGTCCTGCATCAGCACGCGGGCGGGGCGGTATTGGATTTCGCGGTCGGACTGGCGCTCTTTGAGCCAGGCAGCGATGGCCTTGAGGTCGGCGCCGGTGACGGTCTTGTTGTCTTCCCAGCGCAGCAGGTTTTCCAGCAGCACTTTGAGCGACATCGGCAGCGTGTCCAGGTCACCCAGGCTCTTGGCCGCCTCGGGCAGACTGAAGTAGTGGTAGGTCTTGCTGTCTATTTCCAGTGTTTTAAGGGTTCTCAGGCTATCAACGGATGACATTACATGACTCCTTATGGTCCGCACGGCTACGGACCTGACGGGACGAACAGAGCTTTCAACTTAGCCCTGTTTTCATTAGCAGGCTAATAACTGGACTCTATCGTTAAGTCCAAGGTTCCGAACTCGGCTATCATGCGCGCGTTTTCATGACAGGTATTGCGATAGCGCAATGCCGGTTGAGTCACCAGGAGAGTTGATGAACACCCTTTTTATGCACTGCCGCCCGGGTTTTGAAGGCGAAGTCTGTTCCGAGATCGCGGAACACGCCGCGCGCCTGAACGTTTCCGGCTATGCCAAGACCAAGACCGGCAGCGCCTGCGCCGAATTTGTCTGCACCGAAGAAGACGGCGCCCAGCGCCTGATGCACGGCCAGCGCTTTGCCGAGCTGATCTTCCCGAGGCAGTGGGCGCGCGGGGTATTCATCGACCTGCCGGAAACCGACCGCATCAGCGTGATCCTCGCCCACCTGCAAGGCTTCCCGGTGTGCGGCAGCCTGTGGCTGGAGATGGTCGACACCAACGACGGCAAGGAACTCTCCAACTTCTGCAAGAAATTCGAAGTGCACTTGCGCAAAGCCTTGTTGAACGCCGGCAAGCTGGTGGATGACCCGAGCAAGCCGCGCCTGCTGCTGACCTTCAAAAGCGGCCGCGAAGTGTTCATGGGCCTGGCTGAGTCGAATAACTCGGCGATGTGGCCCATGGGCATCCCGCGCCTGAAATTCCCGCGTGAGGCGCCAAGCCGTTCGACCCTGAAACTGGAAGAAGCCTGGCACCACTTCATCCCCCGCGACCAGTGGGACGAGCGCCTGCACGGCGACATGACCGGTGTCGACCTCGGCGCCGCCCCTGGCGGTTGGACCTGGCAGTTGGTCAACCGCGGCATGCTGGTGACCGCCATCGACAACGGGCCGATGGCCGAAAGCCTGATGGACACTGGCCTGGTGCAGCATTTGATGGCTGACGGCTTTACCTTCGTGCCCAAGCAACCGGTAGACTGGATGGTCTGCGATATCGTCGAGAAACCGGCGCGTAATGCGGCCCTCCTGGAAACCTGGATCGGCGAGGGCTATTGCCGCGAGGCGGTGGTGAACCTGAAGTTGCCTATGAAGCAGCGTTACGCTGAAGTGAAACGCTTACTGGAGCGTATTGAAGACGGTTTCAAGGCGCGGGGCATTCGCGTGGAAATCGGCTGCAAGCAGCTGTACCACGACCGTGAGGAAGTGACTTGCCACCTGCGTCGGCTGGTGGATGTGAAGAAGACCAAGTCGCGCTGACGTTGAGCCGCACGCCGCTCAAAATGTGGGAGCTGGCTTGCCTGCGATGGCGGTATAACAGTCGAAATTTATAGTGAATGTGCCCCTTATCGCGGGCAAGCCCGCTCCCACAGGAGAGTGGGTCTGTTTCAGGAGTGATGTATGAATCAGCCTCTCGATTTGCCCGTAGACGCCGTGCTCGATGCGACGGGCCTCAACTGCCCGGAACCGGTGATGATGCTGCACCAGCACATCCGTGACCTGCCGCCTGGCGGCCTGCTCAAGGTGATCGCGACCGACCCGTCGACCCGCCGCGATATTCCCAAGTTCTGTGTGTTCCTGGACCACGAACTGGTGGATCAGCAGGAACACGCCGGTACGTACCTGTACTGGATTCGCAAGAAGTCCGCTTAAACCCGGCGAATCCGCCGGCGCGCGCTGCGTGCCAGGCGGATCACCAGCATCGCCGCGGCGCAGCTCAAGCCCACGATCAGCCCTTGCCACAGGCCGCTCGGCCCACTCGCCGCGCCCAGCCAATCGGTCAGCCCCAGGGCATAACCCACCGGCAACCCCACGCCCCAGTAAGCAAACAAGGTCAGCACCATGGTCACCCGTGTGTCCTGGTAGCCGCGCAGCGCGCCGGCAGCGGTGACCTGGATCGCGTCGGAGAACTGGAACAGCGCCGCAAACACGATCAGCATCGACGCCACGTGGATCACCCGCGGGTCAGGCGTGTAAATCGTGGCAATCTGTTCGCGAAACAGCAGCATCAGGCTGCAGGACAGGCACGCGTAGGTCAGTGCCGTGCCCATGCCGACCCCGGCGGCAAAGCGTGCTTCGCGCGGCTCGCCACGGCCCAATGCCTGGCCGACCCGCACCGTGACCGCCATGCTCAGCGAATAGGGGATCATGAACACCAGCGAGCTGAAGTTCAGCGCGATCTGGTGCCCGGCCACCACGTTGGCGCCCAGGCTGCCGATCAGCAGGGCGATCACCGCAAAGATGCTCGATTCGGCAAACACCGCGATCCCGATCGGCAGGCCGATGCCCAGCACGCGCTTGATCACGGCCCATTGCGGCCAGTCGAAACGCTTGAACAACTCGCTGCTCTGGTACGCCGGTGCCCAGCGGGTCCAGGCGGCGAGGCCGAGCATCATCACCCACATCACAATCGCCGTGGCCCAGCCACAGCCCACGCCGCCCATGGCCGGCACACCGAAGTGGCCATAAATGAACACGTAGTTCAGTGGAATGTTCAACGCCAGCCCGCACAGGCCCATGACCATGCTCGGGCGCGTACGGCCCAGGCCATCACTGAAGCAACGCAACACGTAATACAGGGCGATGGCGGGCATGCCCGATGCGATGCCGTGCAGGTAGGCCATGCACGGTTTGATCAGCTCGGGGTCGACATTCATCGCATGCAGGATCGGCTCGGCGCTGATCAGCATCAGCAGGGCAGCGATGCCCACCACCCCTGCCAGCCACAGGGATTGGCGCACCAGCGGGCCAATCTCGGTGTGGTGACCGGCGCCGAAGCGCTGAGCGACTTTGGGCGTGGTGGCCAGCAGCGTGCCGGTCATCAGCAGGTACACCGGAATCCAGATCGAGTTGCCCAAGGCCACGGCCGCCAGGTCTCGCGGGCTCACGCGCCCGGCCATCACCGCATCGACGAAGCCCATGGCAGTGGTGGCGAGTTGGCCGATCATGATCGGCAGGGCCAGGGTCAGCAGGCTGCGCACCTCGCGACTGACGCGGGCGGGGCGGGAGAGGGGGGCGGTGGCGGTGTTCACGTGCGGGTGTCCAGTAAAAGAGTTGCAAAGGACGGCGAAGTCTACGCGCTGACGCAGTGGTCAGGAAAAAACCTGTGTTAGCGATTTGTAATGCGATCTTCCGGCTGGCACCGACCCCTTGTGGGAGCTGGCTTGCCTGCGATGGCATCATCTCGGTGTTGAGCGACAGAATGAGTCGCCTGCATTGCAGGCAAGCCAGCTCCCACATAAGCACTGCCCACCTGGCATCTGCGCTGGAACGCAGGTCGCATCCCTGTACACTGCTGGTCCGCGAAAGGAGCCTGCCATGCTGATTGTTGCCGACGAAAATATCCCGCTGCTCGATGCCTTTTTTGAAGGGTTTGGCGAAATTCGCCGAGTGCCCGGCCGTTCCATCGACCGTGCCACGGTCGAGCAGGCCGATGTGCTGCTGGTGCGCTCGGTGACCAACGTCAATCGCGCCTTGCTGGAAGGCACGCAAGTGCGCTTTGTCGGCACCTGCACCATCGGCACCGATCACCTGGACCTGGATTACTTCAAGCAGGCCGGTATCGCCTGGTCCAGCGCCCCTGGCTGCAATGCGCGCGGCGTGGTGGACTATGTGCTGGGCAGCTTGCAGACCCTGGCCGAGATCGAAGGCGCCGACCTTAACCAGCGCACCTACGGTGTGGTGGGTGCCGGTGAAGTGGGCGCTCGCCTGGTGACGGTACTCAAGGGCCTGGGCTGGAACGTATTGGTGTGTGACCCGCCGCGCCAGATTGCCGAAGACGGTGATTACGTCAGCCTGCAGCAGATTATCGAGCAGTGCGATGTGATCAGCCTGCACACGCCGCTGACCAAGTCCGGTAACGGCTCCACCTGGCACCTGCTTGATCGCGAACGGCTCAACCGCCTCAAGCCCGGCACCTGGCTGATCAACGCCAGCCGTGGCCCGGTGGTGGACAACGCCGCCCTGCGCGAGGTGTTGCTGCAACGCGAAGACCTGCAAGCCGTGCTGGATGTGTGGGAAGGCGAGCCGCAAGTGGACGTCGACCTGGCCGACCTGTGCGTGCTGGCTACTCCCCATATCGCCGGCTACAGTCTCGACGGCAAACAGCGTGGTACCGCGCAGATTTACCAGGCACTTTGCGCCCACCTGGGCCACGAACCGAGCATTCAGTTAAGTGATCTGCTGCCGCAACCTTGGCTGGCCGAGGTCCACCTGAATGCATCGACCGAGCCGGCCTGGGCGTTGGCGACCTTGTGTCGCAGCGTGTACGACCCGCGCCGGGATGATGCGGACTTCCGGCGCAGCCTTGTAGGCACCGTGGAAGAGCAACGCAAGGCGTTCGACCTGCTGCGCAAGCACTACCCGGAGCGGCGTGAGATTGATGGCTTGAAAGTCCGCATCAACGGCGAATCGGCGCAGTTGTCGAACATCGTGTCGGCGCTGGGTGCGGTAGCGCTTTAAGCACCCATAAAAAACCCGGCCATCAAGGCCAAGTCTGCAAGAGCGTGGGCGCTTCAGCCTTGCTTGGCAGGCTTGACCAGTCGCTGTTCCAGCTCGCGGCAGGCTTGCTGGATCATCTCTTCGGTAATCTGCACTTCGCGGCCTTGGGCGTCGATGACGGAGCAAGGCAGATGCTGCGGTTGGCGGATCACTTCAATCTTGGCATCGCTGCTGTTTTGCAAGGTCATGGCCTGTCTCCTCATCAGGTTGTGTACCTACTGTAATTCCCCCGCGTGACCGTGCTATTACAACTCCTTACAAAGCCAGCGGTTCGAACACCCAGTCCACCAGAAACCGATACAAATTTCCAGCCAGGCATTAGACCGAAAGCCTCTAGGGATCAGTGTCGGCGGGCATAATTAACCTGACTCATTGTTATTCCCCCAAGTTCCCCCAATGTTGGGATGTAGTTATCCAACTCCCTCACGCAGGTGATGCCCGCCATGTTCTCCGTCCGTCAACGCCGTGCCATTCGACTGGCCAGCCGCTTTATTGCGCCGTACCGCTGGCAGGCACTGGGTGCTTTGTTGGCACTCATCGTCACTGCGGGCATCACCTTGTCCATGGGGCAGGGCATTCGCCTGCTGGTGGACCAGGGGTTCATGACCCAGTCGCCGCACCTGCTCAACCGGTCCATCGGCCTGTTCATGATTCTGGTGCTGGGCCTGGCGGTGGGTACATTTGCACGGTTTTATTGGGTTTCGTGGATCGGCGAGCGGGTGGTGGCGGACATCCGCCGGCAAGTCTTCAACCACCTGATCTACCTGCACCCAGGCTTTTACGAAAACAACCGCAGCTCGGAAATCCAGTCGCGGCTGACCACTGACACCACCTTGTTGCAATCGGTGATCGGCTCGTCGCTGTCGCTGTTCCTGCGCAACGCCTTGATGGTCATCGGCGGTATCGTCCTGCTGTTTGTCACCAACCCCAAGCTCACCAGTATCGTGGTCATTGCGCTGCCGCTGGTGCTGGCGCCGATCCTGATCTTCGGCCGCCGCGTGCGCAGCCTGTCGCGGCTGAGCCAGGACCGGATTGCCGATGTCGGCAGCTACGTGTCCGAGACCCTTGGCCAGATCAAGACCGTGCAAGCCTACAATCACCAGGTCCAGGACGAACAACGCTTCGCCGTCACCGTCGAAGAAGCGTTTGCCACCGCGCGCAAGCGCATTGCGCAGCGTGCCTGGCTGATTACCCTGGTGATCATGCTGGTGCTGGGCGCCGTGGGCGTGATGCTGTGGGTGGGCGGGATGGACGTGATCGGCGGGCGGATTTCCGGCGGTGAGCTGGCGGCGTTCGTGTTTTACAGCTTGATCGTCGGCAGCGCTGTCGGCACGTTGAGCGAAGTGCTCGGCGAACTGCAGCGCGCGGCGGGGGCTGCCGAGCGCATTGGCGAGTTATTGCAATCGAACAATGAAATCCACGCGCCCACCGATGGCACTGTGCGGTTGCCGGCGCGGGTCAGCGGCCGTATGGAACTGCAAGACCTGCGCTTTTCCTACCCTTCGCGGCCGGACAGCTACGCCATCGACGGCTTGAGCCTGACCATCAACCCCGGCGAAACCCTGGCCCTCGTCGGCCCGTCCGGCGCGGGTAAGTCGACGATATTCGACCTGCTGCTGCGTTTCTACGACCCCCAGCACGGCCGCATCCTGCTCGAAGGCCACGCGCTGACGGAACTCGACCCCATGGACCTGCGCCGGCACTTCGCGCTGGTGTCCCAGAGCCCGGCGCTGTTTTTCGGCAGCGTCGAAGAAAACATCCGCTATGGCAATCCGTCCGCCACGACCGCCGAGGTCGAGGCCGCCGCGCGCATCGCCCATGCCCATGACTTCATCCTGCAAATGCCCAATGGCTACCAGACCCACCTCGGCGACGGCGGCATGGGCCTCTCCGGCGGCCAACGTCAACGCCTGGCCATCGCCCGCGCGTTGCTGGTGGACGCGCCGATCCTGTTGCTGGACGAAGCCACCAGTGCCCTCGATGCGCAGAGTGAACACTTGATCCAGCAGGCTCTGCCGCAGTTGATGCAGGGCCGCACCACCCTGGTCATCGCGCACCGTTTGGCCACGGTAAAGAACGCGGATCGGATCGCGGTGATGGACCAGGGCAAGTTGGTGGCGGTCGGCACGCATCAGCAGTTGATTGCGAGCAATCCGCTGTATGCGCGGTTGGCGGCATTGCAGTTCAGTGATGGAGTGGAGGAGAGCGCTGCACACTGAATAGCGCCCGCCATAAAAAATGCCCGCATTGCTCAATGCGGGCATTTTTATTTCTGCTTCAAACCTTATTGGTCATCAAAGTAGCGCTCATGCCAATCCACCAACGGCTGTGGCGAGTTGAGCTTCTGCCCGTAGATCACCGAATAAGACAGCACGTTCTGCACATACTGGCGGGTTTCGTCGAACGGGATGCTCTCCACCCACACGTCGAAACTCAGGTGATCAGCGCCACGCAGCCATTGGCGCACGCGACCGGGCCCGGCGTTGTAGGCGGCGGAGGCGAGTACACGGTTGCCGTTGAACTGGCTGTGCACCTGGCTCAGGTAGGCGGCGCCGAGCTGGATGTTTTTGTCCGGGTCCAGCACCTGTGCCGGGGAAGCGAGCGGGATGCTGAATTTGCGTGCGGTTTCCTTGGCGGTGCCGGGCATCAGTTGCATCAGGCCACTGGCGCCAACGCCGGAGCGGGCGTCATCCATGAAGGCGCTTTCCTGACGAGTAATGGCAAATACCCAGCTCGAATGCAGCCCACGCACCTTGGCTTCGCGCACCAGGGTGTCGCGGTGGGCCATTGGGAAGCGGATATCCAGGTCGTCCCAATATTGCGCCTGGCTGATGGTGCGAATCGCCGGGAAGTACCACTTCATGTCGTAGGCCAGCTTGGCCTGGGCGACCATTTCGTCGCGGTTGAAGTGGCGGCTGACGTGGTACCACTCGCGGCGGCCATCGACGATTTGGCCGCGGGCGTAGAACTCCAGTGCACGGCGCACGCCTGGGGTGTTGCGGACCTTGTTGACCAGCGCCTGGCTCATCACCAAGGGTTTATTCTTTAACTGATACGGCGCCTTGGACCGATCAGCGGCGAGGAACCCGTAGAAATCACGCTCCTGCGAGAGGTTCTTGTACAGCACCAGCGGCTGTGGGTTTTTCGGCTCGGCCAGCTCAAGACTGCGTGCCTGCCAGTAACGCCAGCGGTTAGTGGTGGCCAGGTCTTGGGGGAGTTTGCGGGTGAGCTGGTAGGCATCTTCCCAGCGGGCCAGACGCAACAGCAGGCGCAGGCGCCATTCGGACACGGTGTTGTCACGCAGCTCCGGGTCGTATTTGGTCATCACGTCCAGGGCGCGCGGGTCGTAGCGACGGGCCAGGGTCAGGCCGATTTCGCGGGCGATCGACACTTTTTCGTCACGGGAGAAGTGCATGCTGCTGGCGTAACCGTCGAGCAGGGCCATGGCCTTGTCCGGGTCCTGGCGTGCCAGACGGCGCAGGCCCAGGCCTACGGCGTCAGACATGGCCTCGTTGGCCGGCAGGAAGCGGGACGGGTCACCGAGCATGTCGGGCTTTTGCGCCACGTCCACCATCAGGCGGCCTTGGGAACCGAGGGTCGGCAGGGTTTTCACCAGGCTGTTGGCCAGCGCGTAGTTGCGGGCCTCAGCGGCGAGTTTGGCGCGGTCCCAGATTTTCTGTTCGGTGAGCTGACCATCGGCGGCCCACTGGCCAAAGGTGGCGTCACAGGCGGCCGGCTGCGATTTGCCGGTCAGCCAGAGTTTTTCGGTGGTCTTGTAGCCTTCGGCTTTCAGATTATGGGTGAGCTGGTACTGACCATGCAGGCAGTCCAGTTCGACGAAATTAAGCTTGGCGTCGTAGTACTTTTCAAACGTCTGCCAGTCGCCACGCTCGGCCAGCCAGCGCAACCAGCGCAGCTTCATCCAATTGGCCTGGGGCAGGTCGCCGTTTTTGGCGAGGAATTGTTCGATTTCCTCGTTGCTCGCGGTTTTCAGGCGGGCGGTCAGCTCGTCATACGCCAGGTACGGCGTGAGCGGGTAGTCGGCCAGGGCCTGGCTGTATTGCATGTACGGGCCGCTGTCGCCTTTGGCGAGGGCGCGTTTGGCTTCATCGTAATATTGACGTTGGGTGGTGAGGTCCACGGCCTGGGCAGATTGAACGGCGGTGGCGGAAAGAAGCAGACAAGATAAAAAGTTGAAAAGGCGACTGCGCATGAGACGTCCGTGCAGAGAAATCACGACTAGCACCGGCACCGCCGACACTGATTGCCCCTAGCTTAGCCTTTTGCCAGCGGCCGGCGAAAGCTTTGCCGGCCGGTTGGTTCAAGTTGATCAGAAATGTCCTGCAGAACGTGCCCATGGTGAAAATGCCGGCCGCATCCCACCCTCAAGTCAGGTAGAATGCGCGCCCAGTTTTTGGAGAAGCGTATGACCCTGCTCAAATTCAGCGATGTGTCCCTTGCTTTCGGCGCTATGCCGTTGTTGGACAAGGTGTCCTGGCAGATCGCCCGTGGTGAGCGGGTGTGCATCATCGGCCGCAACGGCACCGGCAAGTCCAGCATGATGAAGCTGGTAAAAGGCGACCAGAAGCCCGATGACGGCTCTGTTTGGCGCGCCCCGGGCCTCAAGATCGGCGAATTGCCGCAAGAATTGCCGGTGGCCGACGGACGGACAGTGTTCGACGTGGTTGCCGAAGGCCTCGACGGTGTCGGTGAGTTGCTCGCGCAATACCATCACCTGGCGCAGAACTGCGTCACCGAAGAAGACCTGGACAAGCTGATGCACGTCCAGCAAGACCTCGAAGCCCGTGACGGCTGGCGCTTGCAGCAACTCGTCGACAGCACCTTGAGCCGCCTGCAACTGCCGGCCGACAAGACCCTCGCCGAATTGTCCGGCGGCTGGCGTCGTCGCGTGCTGCTGGCCCAGGCATTGGTGTCCGAGCCGGACCTGCTGCTGCTCGACGAACCGACCAACCACCTGGACATCGGCGCAATCGCCTGGCTGGAAGAAGCCATCAAGGACTTCCAGGGCGCCGTGCTGTTTATCACGCACGACCGTGCCTTCCTGCAGAGTCTGGCAACGCGCATCCTTGAACTGGACCGTGGCGGCCTGATCGACTGGAACGGCGACTACGCCAGTTTCCTGGTGCACAAAGAGGCGGTGCTGTCCGCTGAGGAAACCGCCAACGCGCTGTTCGATAAAAAACTGGCCCAGGAAGAAGTCTGGATCCGCCAGGGCATCAAGGCCCGCCGGACCCGTAACGAAGGCCGCGTACGTGCCCTCAAAGCGCTGCGCAATGAGCGTAGCGAGCGTCGCGAACGCACGGGCAAGGCGAATATTCAGCTCGACACCGCCGACAAGTCGGGCAAGCAGGTCATGGTGCTGGAGAACGTGAGCTTCCATCACCCGGATGGCCCGTTCCTGATCAAGGACTTCTCCATGGTCCTGCAGCGCGGCGACCGTATCGGCCTGCTGGGCGCAAACGGTACCGGCAAGACCACTTTGCTCAAGCTGATGCTTAATGGCCTGCAACCGACCAGCGGCACGGTCGAGGAAGGCACCAAGATCGACGTGGCCTACTTCGACCAGTTGCGCCATCAGTTGGACCTGGAAAAAACCGTGATCGACAACGTTGCCGAAGGCCGCGACTTTATCGACATCGACGGCCAGAGCCGCCACGTGCTGAGCTACCTCGGCGACTTCCTGTTCAGCCCGCAGCGTGCGCGTACGCCAGTGAAAGCCTTGTCCGGTGGTGAGCGTGCACGCCTGCTGCTGGCCAAGCTGTTCAGCAAACCGGCCAACCTGCTGGTGCTCGACGAACCCACCAACGACCTCGACGTGGAAACCCTCGAACTGCTGGAGGAGGTCCTGCTGACCTTCAACGGTACCGTGCTGATGGTCAGCCACGACCGGGCATTCCTCGACAACGTGGTCACCAGTACCCTGGTCTTCGAAGGTGAAGGCAAGGTGCGTGAATACGTCGGTGGTTATCAGGACTGGCTGCGCCAGGGTGGCTCACCGCGCTTGCTGGGCGTTACCGAGAGCAAGTCCGGCAAAGCCGACCTTACCTCCGCAGTGGTGGCCCCGGTGGCCGCAGAGGCCCCGGCCCAGGAAGCTGCGCCGGCGGCCAAGAAGAAGCTCAGCTACAAGCTGCAACGCGAGCTGGAAGCCTTGCCGGGTGACATTGACGCCAAGGAACAGCAGATCGCTGCGGTAGAAGCGGAAATGGCCGACGCAGGTTTCTACCTGCGTCCGGCGGCGGAAACTGCCAAGGTGATTGCCTCCCTGGAGACGTTGAACCAGGAGCTGGAAGTGCTGGTTGAGCGTTGGGCCGAGCTGGATGCCTGAGTGATTCAAGCGCACTAAAAAAGCCCGGCGCCCATTTGTATGAACGCCGGGCTTTTTATATGGAATTCGATTAGAAATGTGGGAGCGGGCTTGCTCGCGAAAGCGGTACATCAGTCGCCAGATGCGTCAACTGACAGACTGCTTTCGCGAGCAAGCCCGCTCCCACACTTAGTGAGCGTGGTTCTTAAGCGCTTTTTACCAGCTTCACCGCCAGCACATCGCACGGCGCGCCGTGCAGCACATCATTGGCGGTAGAACCCAGCAACAACGCCAGGCCATGACGACCATGGCTGCCGACCACGATCAGGTCGCAGTTCTGCTCTTTGGCCAAGTGGTGGATTTCCTGGCGCGGCTGGCCGTAGGTGAGATGGGAGTTTTCCTTGGTCACTTCCGGGTACTTCAGGATCAAGCGATCCAGGCGCTCTTTGGCCTGGTCAAACTGCTGTTGCTGCAACTGGGAAAGGTCCATGGGCACGTCGCCACCAAAGGCCATGGCCATGGGCTCGACGATATGCACGAGTGACAGCTTGGCACCGTTGGCGATTGCTGAAGCCTGCGCGCGCTTGATAACCGGGTCGCACTCTTCGGTCAGATCGACAGCGACCAGGATATGTTTGTAGGAATGTTCGTTGGGCATGGCGCGTTCCTCCAGGAGACTGCAATAAGTTCAGTATGGCTGGTTTCAAGCGGATGGGGTTGCGTCAGCTCAAACCTGCTCATCTAGAAATTCGGGAGTACACATATGACGGTCTGGATAGTGGTGTCAATCCTTCTGGTGGTTCTGAGCCCCCTGGCATGGCTGCGCCCGTCGCGCCATCAGAGCGGGCGCATGGCCCTGCGGATGGAGGCGCGCCGCATTGGTCTGGCCATGCAGTTGGCACCTCAGGAATGGCCGTATTGGCTCAAGCAGGAGCCGCCGAGCCCTTGCGCGCAGTACTGCCGGCCACGGCGCGGGAGTGCGCCGGCGATCTGGAGTTATTGGCAGATGGAACCAGGGGTCTGGGTCAATCAGTGGCGCGAGGTGTGTGTCGATGAAAAGTTGTTGCCACATTTTGCGACGCTGCCGGCCAACGTCTACAAGGTCGAAGCCGACAAGCAAATGATCGCCTTGTATTGGGGCGAGAAGGGCGAGGCGAGTGTGTTGAAGGACATTGATACGTTGCTCAAGGCCTTGGCGTAACCTTGCGCGGACTCAGCTCGCTGTTACAAAACAGCAGGCAATAAAAAGCCCGACATCATCATCGGGCTGGAGTTGGCCAGGCAGGCCGGTAAATCTGTGTTTCCTGCGTCGGATGGTCATCCAGACGCGTTACGGTTGTCGCAAGCCTAGCGGCATATCCGGTTCTGTACAGCCTTTTTCCACATCTTTTACATTATTGATCTCATGAATAGTTAAGTATTGGCTAGGCGTGGGCTCGGGCGTGAGGTTCTGAACTGACTGGAAAGTCGCGCTTTTCCTAGCCTTTCGAGCGATTGACAATTGCTCGGAATTGGATGAAGGTGGCGTACCCAAATCAAACGGGCGTATGAATTGAGCGTTTGTCTGTCAGACGGCTCATACATAACCCCGACTATCGCATTGGCGGGTGTGCCTGGCGGATGGGCGTGAGCATTGACGTCATCATCAATGTCCAACCATAGGCCAGCGTCCAATGTGTACTGTTCAGCTTCCATATCGTGGAGATCAGTTGATGATTTACGAAGGTAAAGCCATCACGGTTAAGGCTCTTGAAAGTGGCATCGTCGAATTGAAGTTCGACCTCAAGGGTGAGTCCGTCAACAAGTTCAACCGTCTAACCCTGAATGAATTGCGTCAGGCCGTAGACACCATCAAAGCAGATGCTTCGGTCAAGGGCGTGATCGTCTCCAGCGGCAAGGACGTGTTTATCGTCGGCGCTGACATCACCGAATTCGTCGACAACTTCAAGCTGCCCGATGCCGAGCTGGTGGCTGGCAACCTCGAAGCCAACAAGATTTTCAGCGATTTTGAAGACCTCAACGTGCCGACCGTTGCCGCGATCAATGGCATCGCGTTGGGCGGCGGCCTGGAAATGTGCCTGGCCGCAGACTTCCGCGTCATGTCGGCTACCGCCAAAATCGGCTTGCCTGAAGTCAAACTGGGCATTTACCCAGGTTTTGGCGGCACCGTACGCCTGCCGCGCCTGATCGGTGCCGACAACGCCATCGAGTGGATTGCCGCCGGCAAGGAAAACCGTGCTGAAGACGCGCTGAAAGTCGGCGCCGTCGATGCCGTGGTTGCTCCGGACAAACTGGCCGAAGCCGCACTGAACCTGATCAAAGGCGCCATCAGCGGCGAATTTGACTACAAGGCCAAGCGTCAGCCGAAACTCGAAAAACTCAAGCTCAACGCCATCGAACAAATGATGTCGTTCGAAACCGCTAAAGGTTTCGTGGCTGGCCAGGCTGGCCCGAACTACCCGGCGCCGGTTGAAGCGATCAAGACTATCCAGAAAGCTGCGAACTTCGGTCGCGACAAAGCCCTGGAAGTGGAAGCGGCAGGCTTCGTCAAACTGGCGAAAACCTCGGCTGCCCAGAGCCTGATCGGTTTGTTCCTGAACGATCAGGAGCTGAAGAAAAAGGCCAAGGCCTACGACGAAATCGCCAAAGACGTGAAACAGGCTGCCGTACTCGGCGCCGGTATCATGGGCGGCGGTATCGCCTATCAGTCGGCGTCCAAAGGCACGCCGATCCTGATGAAAGACATCAACGAACACGGTATCGAGCAGGGCCTGGCGGAAGCCGCCAAGCTGCTGGTGGGCCGCGTTGACAAGGGCCGTATGACGGCTGCGAAAATGGCCGAAGTGCTTAACGGCATTCGTCCTACGCTGTCCTATGGTGATTTCGGTCACGTCGACCTGGTGGTCGAAGCCGTTGTCGAGAACCCTAAGGTCAAGCAGGCTGTATTGGCCGAAGTGGAAGCCCAGGTTAAAGACGACACCATCCTGGCTTCGAACACCTCGACAATTTCCATCAGCTTGCTGGCCAAGGCCCTCAAGCGTCCGGAAAACTTCGTCGGCATGCACTTCTTCAACCCGGTGCACATGATGCCGCTGGTGGAAGTGATCCGTGGCGAGAAGTCCAGCGAGCTGGCGGTTGCTACTACCGTTGCCTACGCCAAGAAAATGGGCAAGAACCCGATCGTGGTCAACGACTGCCCGGGCTTCCTGGTCAACCGCGTACTGTTCCCGTACTTCGGCGGTTTCGCCAAGCTGGTCAGCGCCGGTGTGGATTTCGTGCGCATCGACAAGGTCATGGAAAAATTCGGCTGGCCAATGGGCCCGGCGTACCTGATGGACGTGGTCGGCATCGACACCGGCCACCATGGTCGCGACGTAATGGCTGAAGGCTTCCCGGACCGCATGAAAGACGACCGCCGTTCGGCGATCGACGCGCTCTACGAGGCCAAGCGCCTGGGCCAGAAGAATGGCAAAGGTTTCTACGCCTACGAGGCCGACAAGAAGGGCAAGCAGAAGAAAGTGGCCGACCCGTCGGTTCACGAAGTGCTCGCGCCGGTTATCTACGAGCAGCGTGAGGTGTCCGACGAGGACATCATCAACTGGATGATGATCGCCCTGTGCCTGGAAACCGTGCGTTGCCTGGAAGACGGCATCGTTGAAACCGCCGCCGAAGCCGATATGGGCCTGGTGTACGGTATTGGTTTCCCTCCATTCCGTGGTGGTGCGCTGCGTTACATCGACTCGATCGGTGTGGCCGAGTTCGTTGCCCTGGCTGACAAATACGCTGATTTGGGCCCGCTGTACCACCCGACCGCGAAGCTGCGTGAAATGGCCAAAAATGGCCAGAGCTTCTTCGGTTAAGCGCCCAGACGACTAGAGCGAGAATATTTATGAGCTTGAATCCAAGAGACGTGGTGATTGTCGACTTCGGTCGCACGCCAATGGGCCGCTCCAAGGGCGGCATGCACCGCAACACCCGCGCCGAAGACATGTCGGCGCACCTGATCAGCAAGTTGCTGGAACGCAACGTCAAGGTCGACCCGAACGAAGTCGAAGACGTGATCTGGGGCTGCGTCAACCAGACCCTGGAACAGGGCTGGAACATCGCGCGCATGGCTTCCTTGATGACGCAGATCCCGCACACAGCGGCCGGTCAGACCGTGAGCCGCCTGTGCGGTTCGTCGATGAGCGCGCTGCACACCGCTGCGCAAGCGATCATGACCGGTAACGGTGATGTCTTCGTCGTCGGCGGCGTGGAGCACATGGGCCACGTCAGCATGATGCACGGCGTCGACCCTAACCCGCACATGTCGCTGTACGCGGCAAAAGCGTCGGGCATGATGGGCCTCACCGCAGAAATGCTCGGCAAAATGCACGGCATTACCCGCGAAGCCCAGGACGCGTTCGCCCTGCGTTCCCACCAACTCGCCCAAAAGGCGACCGTGGAAGGCAAGTTCAAGGATGAAATCATCCCGATGAACGGCTACGACGAAAACGGCTTCCTGAAACTGTTCGACTACGACGAAACCATTCGTCCGGACACCACCCTGGAAAGCCTGGCGGCCCTCAAGCCGGCCTTCAATCCAAAGGGCGGCACCGTGACAGCCGGTAGTTCGTCGCAAATCACCGACGGTGCTTCGTGCATGATCGTGATGTCGGCGCAGCGTGCCCAGGACCTGGGTATCCAGCCGATGGCCGTGATTCGTTCGATGGCCGTGGCGGGTGTGGATCCGGCAATCATGGGCTATGGTCCAGTACCGGCCACACAAAAAGCCTTGAAGCGCGCGGGCCTGACCATCTCCGATATCGACTTCTTCGAGCTCAACGAAGCTTTCGCCGCACAGGCCCTGCCAGTGCTGAAAGATTTGAAAGTACTCGACAAGATGAACGAGAAGGTTAACCTGCACGGCGGTGCAATCGCCCTGGGCCACCCATTCGGTTGCTCCGGTGCGCGTATCTCCGGCACTTTGCTTAACGTGATGAAGCAAAATGGCGGCAACCTTGGGGTTGCAACCATGTGCATTGGTCTCGGCCAAGGCATTTCCACCGTCTTCGAACGCCTCTAAGCGTTGGGTTGACGGAAGCCGGGGCCCAGTGCCCCGGTTTTTGTTTTTTGGAATTTTTAATATTTTTTTTCAATAAATTTTGTCAGAGGGCCAGAGCATGAAAGTAGAACCCGGGCTCTACCAACATTATAAGGGGCCGCAGTATCGCGTTTTTAATGTGGCGCGGCACTCCGAGACCGAAGAGGAAGTGGTGTTTTACCAAGCACTGTATGGCGATTACGGCTTTTGGGTGCGCCCTTTGAGCATGTTCCTGGAGACCGTCGAAGTTGACGGCGAGCAGGTCCCGCGCTTTGCTTTGGTCCAGGCCGAACCCAGTCTTTTTTCAGGGCAATAACGGCAGGCCGCGCAGAATGCTGCGCTTGACCTCACCTTGTTGCCACTATATATAGCGTTGCCGCGACAGGCGCCAACTGCCTTTCACTTCTCGAATTCAGGAATTTTCCGATCCATGGGCAAATCGCTGGTCATTGTGGAATCCCCGGCTAAGGCCAAGACCATCAACAAGTACTTGGGTAACGAGTACGTGGTGAAGTCGAGTATCGGCCATATCCGAGACCTGCCCACCAGCGGTTCGGCTAGCGCCAGCAAGGAGCCGGCCGCCAAGCGCGGCAAGGCGGCTGCGGGCGAAGGTCCGGTGCTCACCCCCAAAGAGAAAGCGCGCAAGCAGCTGGTCTCACGCATGGGGGTGGACCCGGAACATGGCTGGAAGGCCAAGTACGAAATCCTTCCCGGCAAGGAAAAGGTCATCGAAGAGCTGCGCCGGCTCGCCAAAGATGCTGACACCATCTATCTCGCGACGGACTTGGACCGCGAAGGGGAAGCCATTGCCTGGCACCTGCGGGAAGCCATCGGTGGTGACGACAGCCGCTACAAGCGTGTCGTGTTCAACGAAATCACCAAGAAAGCCATCCAGGAAGCCTTCTCCAAGCCAGGCGAACTGGACATTGACCGTGTGAATGCCCAGCAGGCCCGTCGTTTCCTCGACCGCGTCGTGGGTTACATGGTCTCGCCATTGCTGTGGGCCAAGATCGCCCGTGGCCTGTCCGCCGGCCGTGTGCAATCGGTCGCGGTCAAGCTGGTGGTGGAGCGTGAACGTGAGATTCGTGCGTTCAACCCTGAAGAGTACTGGGAAGTGCACGCCGACCTCGGCACCGCCAAGGGCGCCAACGTGCGCTTTGAAGTGGCCCGCGAGAAAGGCGAGGCGTTCAAGCCGCTGAACGAAGCCCAGGCCATGGCCGCGCTGGAGAAGCTCAAGGCTTCCAGCTACAGCATCGTCAAGCGTGAAGACAAACCGACCAGCAGCAAGCCGTCGGCGCCGTTCATCACCTCCACCCTGCAACAGGCCGCGAGCAACCGCCTGGGTTTCGGTGTGAAGAAAACCATGATGATGGCCCAGCGTTTGTACGAAGCCGGCTACATCACGTATATGCGTACCGACTCCACCAACCTGTCGCAAGACGCGGTGGCCATGGCGCGTACTTATATTGAAAGCGAATTCGGCAAGAAATACCTGCCGGAGAAGCCGAACGTCTACAGCAGCAAGGAAGGCGCCCAGGAGGCTCACGAAGCGATTCGTCCTTCCGACGCCAACACCGAGCCAAGCAAGCTGAGTGGCATGGAGCGCGACGCTGAGCGCCTCTACGAGCTGATCTGGCGTCAGTTCCTGGCGTGCCAGATGCTGCCGGCGCAATACCTGTCTACTACCGTCAGCGTGGGCGCAGGCGACTTCGAGCTGCGTGCCAAGGGCCGTATCCTCAAGTTCGACGGCTACACCCGCGTGATGCCGCAAATTGCCAAGCCAGGCGACGATGATGTGCTGCCTGACATGGCCCAGGGCGATACGCTCAAGCTGATCAAGCTCGACCCGTCCCAGCACTTCACCAAGCCGCCGGCACGTTACTCCGAAGCCAGCCTGGTCAAAGAGATGGAAAAACGCGGTATCGGTCGTCCTTCGACCTATGCGGCGATCATCTCGACCATCCAGGACCGTGGCTACGTGGCCCTGCACAACCGTCGTTTCTACTCGGAAAAGATGGGCGACATCGTCACTGAGCGTCTGTCCGAGAGTTTCTCCAACCTGATGGACTACGGCTTCACCGCCGGCATGGAAGAGAACCTCGATGACGTGGCCCAGGGCGAGCGCGACTGGAAAAACGTGCTCGACGAGTTCTACGGCGACTTCAAAAAGAAACTCGAAGTGGCCGAAAGCCCTGAGAGCGGCATGCGTGCCAACCAGCCGGTAATGACGGACATCCCGTGCCTGACCTGTGGCCGCCCAATGCAGATTCGTACGGCGTCCACCGGTGTGTTCCTCGGTTGCTCGGGCTACAGTCTGCCGCCGAAAGAGCGCTGCAAGGCCACCGTGAATCTGGTGCCGGGTGACGAAATCGCCGCAGACGACGAGGGTGAATCCGAATCGCTGGTCCTGCGTGGCAAGCACCGTTGCCCGATCTGCAGCACAGCCATGGATGCCTACCTGCTCGACGAGAAGCACAAGTTGCATATCTGCGGTAACAACCCGGATTGCGACGGCTACGAAATCGAAGAAGGCAGCTACCGCATCAAGGGCTACGAAGGCCCGAGCCTGGAGTGCGACAAGTGCGGCAGCGAGATGCAGCTCAAGACCGGCCGTTTCGGCAAGTTCTTCGGTTGCACCAACCCGACTTGCAAGAACACCCGCAAACTGCTGAAAAGTGGTGACGCGGCGCCGCCGAAGATGGACCCGGTGAAGATGCCCGAACTCAAGTGCGAGAAGGTCAACGACACCTACATCCTGCGTGACGGCGCATCGGGCTTGTTCCTGGCTGCCAGCCAGTTCCCGAAAAACCGCGAGACCCGTGCGCCGTTGGTACTGGAAATCGTGCCACACAAGGACGAGATTGATCCGAAGTACCACTTCCTGTGTGAAGCACCGAAGAAGGACCCCGACGGTCGCCCGGCTGTGATCCGTTACAGCCGTAAAACCAAGGAGCAGTACGTGCAGTCCGAAGTGGACGGCAAGCCTACCGGCTGGAAAGCGTTCTACGACGGTGGCAAGTGGAAGGTCGAGGACAAGCGCCAGGGCGCTTGATCGACTCCGCTTGGAATGACAAAGGCCGCCTGTAAAGGCGGCCTTTTTTTGCGCTTGCAGTCCGTTCGGCTGATCCGTGACACTGTTCAGCCAGCATCACGCTTATTCGTTGTGGAGATTGCCGTCATGGCCAACGAACTCTATACCCGTACCAATCAGAAAATTTACTTCGCGGGTTTGTCCCTGGAAGCCCTTGGCCGCGCCGAGGAAGGGAAGGAGATGAATGCCATCGCGCTCGTCCAGGCCGGGCGTGAAGCAGCTTTGTTCCACCTGTACGGCGCGCTGCTGGGGTTGTGTCATGAGATTGCCGGGTTCTACCGTCTGCCCCAGGCCGGTTCGCCGCGTGCAGAAATGATCATGAACCACGACGTGCTGGCGAGCATGGCGATCCCTGAGCTGGCCGAATTGGTAGAAATGGCCCAGAGCCCCGACAGCTGGGTAGCTCGCTTGCTCAAAGCGCACGCCGATATGTTCCAGCCGCCACGTGTTCCCCATGTGCCCAAAGGCGATGTGACACAGCCGCTGATCGTGGCACTGGCGCTGGAAGAAGATGAGCCCAAGCCGCTGAGCCGTGAGGAGCTGGAAAGCTGGCGCCAAGCGCTGAAGAAGATGGCGCTCAGGTTTCGTGAAGGCTTGAACGAGTGCTGAAGGGTTTTCGCTGAGGTGCACTCACCGCTGTGGGAGCGGGCTTGCTCGTGAAAGCGGCATTACTGACCCGCCGCATTCGCGAGCAAGCCCGCTCACACATTTGAACCGAGTCAGGCAGAAAATCCTGCACGGGGCTCGCAGCGTTCAAAAAGCACCATTCATCAAGCCGTAAAGAAACCTGTTGAGATCCTCTGCGGGGCGGGGTGGATGACTGATATAATCCCGGCCTTTCGTGGAGAACAGACTTTTATGCCAACGTCCTTTCTGGAAATTGTTGAATTGCCTGACGGCCGAATTGAGCTGCGCCGGGCTGAGGACGAGGGTTCTCTGGTTATTTTGGATTTTTCCGAGGACGCAAAAGCGTTCCTGCAAGGCCAGCACGTGGAAGTAGCGAAAGCCATGTTGAGCGTGGGTGTGCAGATGGCAGGTCGCCTGGCAGAAGGCGAACCGGAGAAAGATGACGGCCCGCGAGTGCTTCACTGAGTTTTTGTGAGCTGGCTTGCCAAGGCAAGCTCCATTGCGACAGAAGTACTCCTGCCAGATAGGCAAGCAACTAGCCTGATTACCCCAATCGAATATTCAAGCTCTGTGCCTCGCCCGTACGCGCGGCGCTGATCAACTGCTGCCTGGCGGTAGCGTTGAGCGGGTTCAGCCAGCTCACCACCGTGTGGCTGCGGCCCAGGCGCAAAGCTTCACACGTCAACTGCTGGGCACTTTGCGCGCCGCGCGGTTGCAGCAGCAGGATGCGCTCACGGTTGAGGCCGGCGTCGCGCAACCAGGCCTGGGTCAGGCTGGCGGGCGGGGCGATCAGCGTCAGCCAGCGCGCGTCCTGCTCTTCGCTCAATTCGCGAAGGATCGGCGCCAGCAGGCTCAGGCAGCTCCCGGCAGCACCGCGCAACGACAGCTCACTGAACGCCTCGGGTTCGGAGCCCCACGGGGCCTCGACCGTTTCCTTGAGGATGGGCGCAAGGGGTTGGGCCATAAAGGCCTCGAACAGCGACAGTTGTGTGTGTTGTGGGGTGTGCACGAGCTGCATGGTGCCTCCTTTAGCGGCGAATGACGCCGACGCTCAAGCCTTCGATCACCAGGTCCTGATCTTTCAGGTTCACTTCAATCGGGGCGAACTCAGGGTTCTCGGCCATCAGCCAGACCTTGCTGCCTTCGCGCTTGAAGCGTTTGACAGTAACTTCATCGCCGATACGCGCGACGACGATCTGGCCATTACGGGCTTCGCGGGTGGTGTGGACGGCCAGCAGGTCGCCGTCGAAAATCCCCACGTCCTTCATGCTCATGCCGTGTACGCGCAACAGGTAGTCGGCACGCGGATGGAAAAAGGTCGGGTTGATGTTGCAGGATTCCTCGACGTGCTGTTGCGCCAGGATCGGCGCACCGGCGGCGACGCGACCGATAATCGGCAGCGTCGACTCGTCGGCCTTGGCTTCGAAGCCAGGGATGCGAATGCCGCGGGAAGCCCCTGGGGTCATCTCGATCGCGCCTTTGCGAGCGAGGGCCTTGAGGTGTTCTTCGGCAGCGTTGGGGGATTTGAACCCCAGTTCCAGCGCAATTTCCGCTCGTGTCGGCGGGTAGCCGTTGTCATCGAGGCAGCGCTTGATAAAAGCCAGAATCTCAGCTTGGCGTGGCGTCAGTTTTAGCATGTTGATCGCTCTGTCTTTTTATACAGTGACTGGGATTATATACAGTGAACTGCGCTTGGCAATCATCCTTTTTTGGCACTCCGCTGGACGGTCATTCGTCACCCGTCTTACAAGGCACAGACAGCGCTGCCTACAGACCGGAAAGGATGTGATTAAATAGCGGCGAATTAGATGACTGCCCGGCCGGAAAACGGACTCACAGGCTTGACAAGACACACACTGAAACGTATGTTTCAAACAAGTGTTTGTCAGGCGGAGTAGCCATGGCCCAGTCGGAAACCGTTGAACGCATTCTCGATGCTGCCGAGCAATTGTTCGCGGAAAAAGGATTTGCTGAAACTTCATTGCGGCTGATCACCAGCAAGGCTGGGGTCAACCTTGCCGCAGTGAATTACCATTTCGGCTCGAAAAAAGCCCTGATCCAGGCCGTGTTCTCACGCTTCCTGGGGCCGTTCTGCGCCAGCCTCGACCGTGAGCTGGAGCGCCGCCAGACCAAGCCTGAAAACAAGCCAAGCCTGGAAGACCTGCTGGAAATCCTCGTCGAGCAGGCGCTGGTGGTTCAACCACGCAGCGGCAACGACCTGTCGATCTTCATGCGTCTGTTGGGCCTGGCGTTCAGCCAGAGCCAGGGTCACCTGCGGCGTTACCTGGAAGACATGTACGGCAAGGTTTTCCGCCGCTATATGTTGCTGGTTAACGAAGCTGCCCCGCGTATTCCGCCGATTGAGCTGTTCTGGCGCGTGCACTTCATGCTCGGCGCTGCCGCGTTCAGCATGTCCGGGATCAAGGCGTTGCGCGCGATTGCCGAGACCGACTTCGGTGTGAACACGTCCATCGAGCAAGTGATGCGCCTGATGGTGCCGTTCCTTGCGGCCGGCATGCGCGCCGAAACCGGCGTGACCGACCAGGCCATGGCGGCCGCGCAATTGCGCCCACGCAGCAAATCGACCCCGGCCGTCGCCAAGGCGTGACCGGCCCGGGTGTGCGCGGCCGCTTGCATCCGCTAAGCTAGCCGCCATGCCGATTTCAGCTATGTACTCGCAACCCGTTGTTTTCACCGCGCGCCCGTCATTAACGGCGCCACGTGAGGGCAACGGGTTGTGTGCGTTATTTAAGGAAGGTTTATGACTGCTGTCCTGCAAGGTTCGTTAATGGTCGATGTGGCCGGTACTTGGCTGACGGCCGAGGATCGCCACCTGTTGCGCCAGCCTGAAGTGGGCGGGCTGATCATTTTTGCGCGCAATATCGAGCACCCACGCCAGGTGCGCGAGCTGAGCGCGGCGATCCGAGCGGTGCGCCCGGACCTGCTGCTGGCCGTCGACCAGGAAGGCGGGCGTGTGCAGCGCCTGCGCCAGGGCTTTGTGCGCCTGCCGGCCATGCGGCTACTGGCGGATAAGCCGAATGCCGAGTACTTGGCTGAACAGTGCGGCTGGATCATGGCAACTGAAGTGCTGGCGGTCGGCCTCGACCTGAGCTTCGCCCCGGTGCTGGACCTGGATTACCAACGCAGCGCCGTAGTCGGCACGCGTTCGTTCGAAGGCGACCCTGAGCGCGCCGCTGTGCTGGCAGGCGCCTTCATTCGTGGCATGAACAGTGCCGGCATGGCCGCCACCGGCAAACACTTCCCGGGTCACGGTTGGGCTGAGGCCGATTCCCACGTCGCCATCCCCAATGATGAACGCAGCCTGGAACAGATTCGCGCAAATGACCTGGTGCCTTTCGCGCGCCTGAGCACGCAGTTGGCGGCCGTGATGCCCGCACACGTCATCTACCCACAGGTTGACGCCCAGCCTGCCGGTTTCTCGCGTCGCTGGTTGCAGGACATTTTGCGTGGCGAGTTGCAGTTCGATGGGGTTATTTTCAGCGACGACCTGTCTATGGCGGGGGCGCACGTGGTCGGTGATGCGGCCAGTCGAATTGAGGCGGCGCTGACGGCCGGCTGTGATATGGGCCTGGTGTGTAATGACCGCGCGGCTGCCGAGCTGGCGCTGACCGCTGCGCAACGCATGAAGGTCACCCCATCTGCCCGCATCGCGCGGATGCGTGGGGAGGCGATTGCCTCTACGGACTATAAGCAGGACCCGCGTTGGTTGGTGGCGCTCACAGCGTTGCGGGATGCTCAGTTGATCGACTGATAACCGTGGCGCGTCCTTCGCGGGCTTGCTCGCGAAGGCGGTCTGTCAGTCAGCGCTTCTCTTGCTTGTGGGGCAACGGCGCAAACAACGCCTCGATATCCTCGTTGCCCAACTGCCAATCGCCTGTCTTGCGTCCGTCCAGCACACCTGCCGCCAGGTCGGATTTTTCCTTCTGCAGGTGTTGGATTTTCTCCTCCACCGTGCCCCGGGCAATCATCTTGTAGACGAACACCGGCTTCTCCTGCCCGATGCGATACGCGCGGTCGGTGGCCTGGTTTTCCGTGGCCGGGTTCCACCATGGGTCGTAGTGAATGACCGTGTCGGCTTCGGTCAGGTTCAAGCCCACACCGCCAGCCTTCAAGCTGATCAGAAAAATCTGTAGCTTGCCGCTCTGGAAATCCTTCACCGGCGTGCGCCGGTCGCGGGTCTGGCCGGTCAACAGGGCGTAGGCCACGCCGCGCTTTTTCAGTTCGGCCTCGATCAGGCTCAGCATCGAGGTGAACTGGGAGAACAGCAGAATCCGGCGCCCTTCGGCAAACAGTTCTTCGAGCATTTCCATCAGGCTGTCCAGCTTGCCCGAACTGCTGCCTCGGGCGGGCAGGGTGGCGTCGTTGACCAGACGCAGGTCACAGCACACCTGGCGCAGCTTGAGCAGCGCTTCAAGAATGATGATCTGGCTGCGCGCGACGCCTTTACGGGTGATTTCATCGCGGACTTTTTTATCCATGGCCAGGCGCATGGTCTCGTACACATCGCGCTGGGCCTCATTGAGGTCAACCCAATGGATGATCTCGGTCTTGGGCGGCAACTCCGTTGCCACCTGTTCCTTGGTACGGCGCAGCAGGAAGGGTTTTATCCGGCCGTTGAGGTGCTGCAAGCGCACGTCACTGGCGCGTTTTTCGATCGGCACGCGGTAATCGCGGTTGAAGCTTTTGACGTCACCCAGCCAGCCCGGCAGCAGGAAGTGAAACAGCGACCACAGCTCGCCCAGGTGGTTTTCCAGCGGTGTGCCACTCAGGCACAGGCGCTGGCGCGCATTCAGTTCGCGCGCCGCCTGCGCGGCCTTGCTCGTGGGGTTCTTGATGTACTGGGCTTCATCGAGGATCAGTATGTGCAAGGGCAGGGCGGCGAGCGGTTCGATGTCCTTGGGCAGCAAGGCATACGTGGTCAGCAGCAGGTCATAGTCCTGCAGGTTGGCGAAGTGCTTTTTGCGCGTCGCGCCATAGAGTGCCAGTACCTTGAGCTGCGGCGTGAAGTGCGCCGCTTCGTCGAGCCAGTTCGGGATCAGGCTGGTGGGCATCACCACCATGCACGGCCGGTCGAGGCGCCCGGCGGCTTTCTCGGTAAGAATATGCGCCAGGGTCTGCAGGGTTTTACCCAGGCCCATGTCGTCCGCGAGAATCCCGCCCACCTCAAGTTGGCGCAGCGACTGCATCCAGCTCAAGCCTTCCAGCTGGTAGGGGCGTAAGGTCGCGTTCAACCCCTCGGGCGCCACACAGCTGAAATCCTTGATGTCGCGCAGGCGCTGGGCGAAATTGCGGATCTTCTCGCCGCCCTCCCATTGCAACGGCAGGTCTTCCAGCGGGTTGAGGCGAATCGCATCGGCCTTGGCCAGGCGCAGCGTGGTGTTGCCGGGTTCTTGCAGGTAAAACTCGCCGAGGGTGGCCAGCACCGGTTTCAATCGGCCGTAGGGCAGTGCCACTTGCAGCGGGCCGTGGCCGTTGGGCAGGCCGGGAATATTCACCAGGATCAGTTCGTCGTCGCGGCGCCGCGCGAGTTTTTCCGGGTTGAGGATCTCGGTGTGGGAGCGCATCAGGTTGAGCAGGATCGGCAACAGGCTCAGCCGCTCACCGTTGACGATGATGCCCAGTTCCAGGTCGAACCAGTCGCGCTCCGGGCCCTCGTCGACCGTCGCGTACCAGTCGTCGACGGCACTCAGGTCGAAGCCGAAATCCTCGTCGATCTGCAGTTCCCAACCCTCGGCGCGTAGGGCGGGCGACGCGTTAAGGGTAAAGTTCAGCCAGGCGCTGTCGTTGACCATCTCAAACAATTCACCGGCACTCTCCGGCAACGCCTTGCTCTGGCGCGTGGCGATCTTGAAACCCAGCACGCGCAGTTGCTCGCGATACGGCTGCTCCAGCTCCGGGTGGCGTTTGATGCGCAGGCTTTGGGTGTCCTGGCGCACGACGATATCGGCGTTCTTCTGCCCGCTGACATAGTTACCCAGGTAATTGAACGACAACGCGGCGCGGTGCTGGATATAGCGCTGCATCTTGCCGTTGCGCGGTTCAAACGCGCTGAACTCCACACTGGCCAGCCACAGGCGCGGCACGGGGCGCACCTCTTCCATCACCACTTGCGGCAACACCACGCGGTTATCCAGCACGGCCTGGAGCTTTTCCAGCAGCTCGGCATCCTGCGCCGCCGCCGGGTAGGCCAGGGTTTCCTGGACCTTGAGCAACACCGCCGCAATATGTTTGCAGTTGGTGTGCACCGGGCACGTGCAGCGGCTGTCCACCAGGATCAACGTGCCTTTGGCCGATTCGCGCAGCGAGATGGTCTGCCGATAAACGTTGCCGCCCGAGCCTTCGCAACTGGCCACGATGGTGCTGTCGCCGGACTCGACGATGCGCACGCGGTTCTCCAGGGCGTAGCGCCGCCCGCGCTCAAGGCTTTGCTCTTTAAAGCGATTGGCCCACGAAGGGGCCAGGGGTTTGGTCAACGACGACGTCAGGGGCATGGCGCTGGATCAGTCCTGAATGTCGGGCGGTGGTGCGCTGGGTGGTTTGGCGGTCAGCGAAGTGATCTTGATCAGCAGGGCGAGGTGGCCGCCGTCGAGGTAGTTGAGCTGGTTGTTTTTGGTGCGCACGTCTTGCTGGCTCAGGTGTTCGCTGGCGATGACACTCCCGTTGGCGTCGAACTGGTTGATCCAGAAGTCGGCGTCGATGTCGGTAAAACGCCCCAGTTGCAGGTTCAGCGTGCCTTCGATGGGAAACTGGCCGAACTGCTCCTGGCCATCGCTGATGGCCAGTTTCACCGGTTGTTCGCCCAGGTTCTGGTCCCAGGCCCGATGGAGCAGCACGGTGTAGTGACTGTCGGCACGGAGTTTGTCGACGATGTTGCTCAGCCGCGGCGGGCTGATGTTGTCCGCCGGCAGGCGAGCAGCGCCGGCGTCCCAGTTTTCCGGCGCCGCGCGGCTGTTGATAGCCGGCTCGGCGTTCTGGCGGACCAGGATCATTTCCACCAGGTACGGGCTGTCGGCAAACGCCGAAGGGGCAACGACCACCAACAACAAGCTCAAAATGCGGAACAGGCGCATTGGGGCGTCCTTCAAGCAGATTTCGGGATGAGGCGCTCAAACAGCGCCTCTAATGTATTAAAGCGTTCTTCTGCACGTTCCATCGGCACCATGAACTTGAACAGCGTAGCCCCTTCGAACTTGTAGCGGTTGGGCTGGCCCTGAATCAGCTTGATCAGCACCAGCGGGTCCACCGGCGTTTGCGCTTCGAACTCGATGCGCCCGCCTTGTGGCCCGGCATCGACCTTCTTGATTCCAAGTTGCTCGGCCTGCAATTTGAGCAGGGTCAGGCGTACCAGGTTCTTGGTCGGCTCGGGTAACAGGCCAAAGCGGTCGATCATCTCCACTTGCAGGTCCTTGAGGCCTTCTTCGTCAGTGGCCGAGGCGATGCGCTTGTACAGGATCAGCCGCGCGTGTACGTCCGGCAGGTAGTCTTCCGGAATCAACGCCGGCAAGCGCAGGTTGATTTCCGGGCCGCCGCCCAAGGGTTGATCGAGGTTCGGTTGCTCGCCCTTGCGAATCGCTTTCACCGCGCGTTCAAGCATCTCCATATACAGGGTGAAGCCCACGGCCTGGATCTGCCCGCTCTGGCCGTCGCCCAACAGTTCGCCGGCACCACGAATTTCCAGGTCGTTGGTGGCCAGTACAAACCCGGCGCCGAGGTCCTGGGTGTTGGCGATGGCTTCCAAACGCTTTTCGGCGTCGCCGGTAATTTGCTGGCGCGGTGGCGTCAGCAAGTAGGCATACGCTTGGTGGTGGCTACGCCCGACGCGGCCGCGCAGTTGATGCAGCTGCGCCAGGCCGAACTTGTCGGCGCGCTCGATGATGATGGTGTTGGCGCTCGGCACGTCGATGCCGGTTTCGATGATGGTCGAGGCGATCAGCACGTTGAAGCGCTTGTGGTAAAAGTCGCTCATCACCTGTTCGAGTTCGCGTTCGCGCATCTGCCCGTGGCCGATGGCGATGCGGGCTTCCGGCACCAGCTCGGCGAGGTCGGCGGCGCACTTCTCGATGGTCTTCACGTCGTTGTGCAGGTAATACACCTGGCCGCCGCGCAACAGCTCTCGCAGCAGCGCTTCCTTGACCGTGCTTTTGTTCTGCTCCATCACGAACGTGCGCACCGACAAGCGGCGTGCCGGCGGCGTAGCAATGATCGACAAGTCACGCATGCCCGACACGGCCATGTTCAGCGTGCGCGGAATCGGAGTGGCGGTGAGCGTAAGGATGTCGACTTCACTGCGCAGGGCTTTGAGCTGTTCTTTCTGGCGCACACCAAAGCGGTGTTCTTCGTCGATGATCACCAGGCCCAGGTTCTTGATCTTCACGTCGTCCGACAGCAGCTTGTGCGTGCCGATCACGATGTCGATCTTGCCTTCCGCCAAATCGGCGATAGCCGCGTTCACTTCCTTGGCGGACTTGAAGCGGCTCATCACTTCCACCGTCACCGGCCAGTCGGCAAAGCGGTCGCGGAAGCTGTTGTAGTGCTGCTGGGCGAGCAGGGTGGTCGGCACCAGAATCGCCACCTGCTTACCGCCGTGTACGGCAATAAAGGCGGCGCGCATGGCCACTTCGGTCTTGCCGAAGCCCACGTCGCCACACACCAGGCGGTCCATCGGCTTGGGCGCGAGCATGTCGGCGCGCACGGCTTCGATGGTGGTTTGCTGGTCCGGGGTTTCTTCGAAGGCAAAGCCGGCGCTGAAGGTGGCGTAGTCGGCTTTCGGGTCGGCGAAGGCGTAACCTTCGCGGGCCGCACGGCGGGCGTAGATGTCGAGCAATTCGGCGGCCACATCGCGCACTTGTTCGGCGGCTTTGCGCTTGGCTTTCTGCCAGGTCTCGGAGCCCAGGCGGTGCAACGGCGCCAGGGCATCGTCGCTGCCGGTGTAGCGGGCGATCAGGTGCAGGCTGGCCACCGGCACATAGAGCTTGGCGCCTTCGGCGTATTCCATGGTGAGGAATTCGGCGGCCTGGTTGTCGATCTCCAGGGTCTGCAGGCCCAGGTAGCGGCCCACGCCGTGGTCGATATGCACCACCGGCGCACCTTCGCGCAGCTCGGTCAGGTTTTTGATGACCGCGTCGTTGTTGGCGTCCGCGCGTTTTTCACGCCGGCGGCGCTGCATCACGCGTTGGCCGAACAGTGGGCTTTCGGCGATCAGCGCCAGGGCCGGGTCGTCCAGCAACAAACCTTCATCCAGCGGCGCGATGGTGATCGCCAGGCGTTCTTTGCTCGCGACAAAATCCGGCCAGCTGTCGACGGTTTTCGGGCGCAGCTTCAGGCGTTCGAGCAATTCCAGCAGCACTTCGCGGCGGCCGGCGGATTCGGCGGTAAACAGCACGCGGCCGGGGAAGTCACCGATGAAGTTGGACAGCGCCTCCAGCGGCTGTGTGGCTTTGGCCTGGATCGCCAGGTCCGGCAGTGTTCCGGCCGGGAAGCGTTCGCGGCCGCTGCCGGCGTCCACGTCTTGTTGACTGGCAACCACGCGCGGCCAGTTTTTCAAGCGGGCGAAGCAATCTTCCACCGGCAGGAACAGCTCGGCGGGCGGCAACAAAGGACGCGACGGATCGACGCGGCGCTCTTCATAGCGATTGCGCACGTCGTTCCAGAAGTTTTCTGCGGCCTGCTCGATGCCCGGCAGCGAGAACACCTGGGTGTCCTGGGGCAGGTAGTCGAACAGGGTGGAGGTTTCGTCAAAGAACAGCGGCAGGTAGTACTCGATACCGGCCGGTGTAATCCCGCTGCTCAAGTCCTGGAAAATCGGGCAGCGGCGGAAGTCGACGTCGAAGCGTTCACGAAAGCGTGCCTTGAAGCGCGTGACCGCGTCTTTTTGCAGCGGGAATTCCCGCGCCGGCAGCAACTTGATCGAGTCGACTTTATCAATGGAGCGTTGGTTGTCCGGGTCGAAGGTGCGCAAGGTTTCGATTTCGTCATCGAACAAGTCGATGCGGTACGGCAACTTGCTGCCCATCGGGAACAGGTCGATCAACGCGCCGCGCACGGCGAACTCGCCGTGTTCGTACACCGTGTCGACACAGCGGTAGCCGCTGGCCTCAAGGCGCGTGCGCATCTGCTCCACATCGAGCTTCTGGCCGACATCCAGCACCAGGCTGCTGCCGAGCAGGAACTTGGTCGGTGCCAGGCGATGCAGGGCCGTGGTGATCGGCACTACCAGCACGCCGTGGGCCAGTTCCGGCAAGCGGTACAGGCTGGCGATGCGCTGGGAGATGATGTCCTGGTGCGGCGAGAACAGATCGTAGGGCAGGGTTTCCCAGTCGGGAAAGTGCAGCACCGGCAAATCGGGGGCGAAGAAGCTCAGCTCCTGCTCCAGCCGCTCGGCGCTTTGGCTGTCGGCGGTGAGCAGCAGGGTAAAGCGCTTGGCTGCGCTGGCAGCCTCGGCAATGGCCAGGCTCAGGGCGGCACCGGGCAGGTTGCCCCAGTGCTGTTTACCTGCCGCGGCAGGGAGAAGCGGTAGACGCAGAACGGGCACGGAAGGTTGAGCTCCAAGCGTTGCGACAAAGTCGGTAATTGTAACGGCCCGTGGTGCCGCCTGTCAGTTGCTGACTGAGCCTATTACGGTTTGTAGGAAATGTAGTGGCTAAGACAAACAAAGGCGGGTTTTGACTCAATATGTAGTGCCATTTTATGCGGATGTTTCGGAGGGTTACGGACAAGTCGGGGTTGGCGCTCAATCAGCGGCCTTCTGGAACCCGCGTATTTACTGGGCTGCAGCGGGGTGTGATTTTTTCGCAAGCACTTTTTGTTGCCTGACGCGCATTGCTCCGAGGCCGGTCGGGCGGCATAATGTAGCCCCTTTTTTCTGCCCCTACATGTGGAAGGTTCCCGTGACTCAGAAGCCCGACCAGTGTCTTGGTGAATGGATCGACCGTGAAGCACTCGCTGAAGCGATGATTCCGCTTATCGGTCAGCTGTACCGCAATAACAATGTGGTGAGCTCGATCTATGGCCGCAGCCTGATCAACCAGTCAGTCATCGCGATTCTCAAAGCCCATCGCTTTGCTCGCCATCGTTCTGCCGACGACAGCGAACTCTCCGTCCACGAAACATTCCCTCTGCTTAAAGCCATGAGCGAGCTCAAGCTCGGCGCGGCCTCGGTAGACCTGGGCAAGTTGGCTTACAAATTCCGCAAAGAAGGTGCTGGCCGCAGCGCCGAGCAGTTCGTGCGTGAAGAAATGGCCGATGTGGTTGGCCAGCAAAACGCGACTGCTCGCAAAGGCACCGACGTCGTGCTGTACGGCTTCGGCCGTATCGGCCGCCTGCTGGCGCGCATCCTGATCGAAAAAACCGGTGGCGGCGACGGCCTGCGCCTGCGTGCCATCGTGGTGCGTAAAGGCGCCGAGAACGACCTGACCAAGCGCGCCAGCCTGCTGCGTCGCGACTCGGTACACGGTCCGTTCAACGGCACCATCGTCATCGACGAAGAAAACAACACCATCACCGCCAACGGTAACCTGATCCAGGTCATCTACGCGAAGAACCCGTCCGAGGTGGATTACACCCAGTACGGCATCAAGGACGCTCTGCTGGTGGACAACACCGGCGTATGGCGTGACGCCGAAGGCCTGGGCCAGCACCTGGCTTGCCCGGGTATCGATCGCGTGGTGCTGACGGCGCCTGGCAAAGGCAAGCTGAAGAACATCGTTCACGGCATCAACCACGGTGAAATCACCGCCGACGACAAGATCGTGTCCGCTGCGTCCTGCACCACCAACGCCATCGTGCCGGTGTTGAAGGCCGTGAATGACAAGTTCGGTATCGTTAACGGTCACGTTGAAACGGTCCACTCGTACACCAACGACCAGAACCTGATCGACAACTTCCACAAAGGCGATCGCCGTGGCCGTAGCGCCGCGCTGAACATGGTGATCACCGAGACCGGTGCTGCCACCGCTGCTGCCAAGGCCCTGCCTGAGCTGGCCGGCAAGCTGACCGGTAACGCGATCCGCGTTCCGACGCCAAACGTGTCGATGGCCATTCTCAACCTGAACCTTGAGAAAGCCGCCACCCGCGAAGAAATGAACGAGTACCTGCGCTACATGGCGCTGCACTCCGACCTGCATAAGCAGATCGACTTCGTTAATTCGCAGGAAGTGGTTTCCACCGACTTCGTTGGCTCGCGCCACGCCGGTGTGGTGGACGCTGAAGCGACCATCACCCAGGACAACCGCGTTGTACTGTACGTCTGGTACGACAACGAGTTCGGCTACAGCTGCCAGGTGGTTCGTGTGATGGAAGACATGGCCGGGGTTAACCCGCCTGCGTTCCCACGCTAAGCCTTTGCGGTCAATGAAAAAGCCCCGACTGGTTCGGGGCTTTTTTGTGGCTGTTGGTTTTGTGGTGAATATCAGGGCCTCATCGCAGGCAAGCCAGCTCCCACATTTCGACTTGTGAACACAGTCAAATGTGGGAGCTGGCTTGCCTGCGATAGCGGTCTGTCAGGCGCCGCCAACCACTGAGGCCTGCGCCGTGCGCAGCTCATGCCGATTGCCCTTGAACAGGATCAACGTCGCAATCAACCCCAGCACCGCCGCCCCACTGAGCCAGATCCCCGGCGCCGCCTTGTTATCCAGCACATGGATCAGGTAGGTGCAGGCCGCCGGCGTAAACCCGCCGAACGTTGCGGTCGCCAGGCTGTAGGCCAGGGAGAAGCCGGTGGTACGCACTTCCACCGGCATGATCTCGGTCAGCGCCACCACCATCGCACCGTTGTACGAGCCGTACAGGAACGACAACCACAACAACACAATCAGCAAGTGGTTGAAGCTCGGGTTGGCCACCAGCCAGGACAGCGCCGGGTAAGCCGTGAGGATCGCCAGAATCGTCGCACCCAGCAGCAGCGGTTTGCGCCCGATCTTGTCCGACACCGCGCCCATCACCGGCAGCCAGATGAAGTTGGAAATGCCCACGCACACCGTCACCAGCAGCGCATCGAAATCCGAGAGGTGCAATTCGGCCTTGCCGAAGGTCGGGGTGTAGGCGGTGATCAGGTAGAACGACACGGTGGTCATTACCACCAGGGCCATACCCGCGATGACGATGCCAAAGTTCTGACCGATCGAACGAACGATTTCCTGCAGGGTAGGGCGGTTTTTACGCGCCTGGAACTCAGGGGTTTCTTCCAGCGAGCGGCGAATCACGAAAATCACCGGCACGATCAGGCAGCCGATCAGGAACGGCACGCGCCAGCCCCAATCACCCATCTCTTCCGGGCTGAGCCAGTGGTTGAGGCCCACACCCAGCAAGCCGGCGAACACCACAGCGGCTTGCTGGCTGGCGGACTGCCAACTGACGAAAAAGCCCTTGCGGCCGGGTGTGGCGATTTCTGCCAGGTACACCGACACACCGCCCAGCTCGACGCCGGCAGAGAAACCCTGAAGCAGTCGACCGAACAGCACGATCAGCGGCGCGGCCACACCCAGGGTGGCATAGCCGGGCACGCAGGCGATGAGGATGGTGCCGGCGGCCATCAAGGCCAAGGTGATCACCAGGCCTTTCTTGCGGCCGTGGCGGTCGATGTAGGCACCGAGGAAGATTGCGCCCAGTGGCCGCATCAGGAACCCGGCGCCGAAGGTCGCCAGGGACAGCATCAACGAGGCAAACGCGCTGTCGCTGGGAAAGAAGGTTTTGGCAATGGCTGTGGCATAGAAGCCATAGACCATGAAGTCGAACATCTCTAGGAAGTTGCCGCTGACAACGCGAAAAATCGCTTTGCCTTTGCCCGTGGTGGTGGACATGTCATGCACTCATTTTGGCTGTCTTATTAGTGATCCCTGGTCATCATTCGTCCCTGCTGTAGTTTTGTAACAATATGTGTATTGGCCATTACAGGCAATAAAAACTGATAGCAAGCTGACGATTTGCCGCAAGAGCCGAGGGCGAATAGAGGTCAATGTGGGAAACCCCTGTGGGAGCTGGCTTGCCTGCGATAGCGGTGTGTCAGGTAGCAAATGAGTTGCCGACCCACCGCCATCGCAGGCAAGCCAGCTCCCACATTGGTTTTGCGTTGTTTTCGAGGGTTGCGTTCAGTTGAGGAGGCTGTTGCGCAGGCTGTCCGACAGGCCTTTCGGTGCCAGCCAAATGCCCAGATAGGCTTTTGCCAGCTCATCATCGCGACTGCTGAACACCACCTGCTCGTTGATCTCCAGGTTCAACCCACGGCCAGGGCGAAAATCCAGGGCGTAACGATCACCGCTGCGGATGTTGCGAAAGCTGGCGTGCAGTTGATCCAGTTCGGGCTTCAAGCGGGCGAGGGTGGCGCTGCTTTGCTGGCGCTTGAGGGTGGTGAGGGCGGCCTTGATCACATCGTTGCGGTCGATGTCGCGAAAGTAGTACAGCACCAGGCGCAGGTCCTGCTGTTGGTCGAGGGCCTGTTTGGCGCCGAGGTTGGCCGGGGCGTACAACGCGGCCGCGTAGACATCGGCCCACAGATAGACCAGCACTGCCTGGTTTTTCAGGACCAGCGCATGCGATTGCCTGGGGAAATCGGCTTGCTTGAGCCGATCCGCCTCACTGGCCTGCACTGCAAGCGAAAAAATCATCATTAAACAGAAAACGACATACCGCATAATGGTTCGTCCCGCGAAAGTGAGTGTCAGTAGTCTAATTCCAAATTCCGTGTTCTGTAGTAAAGGCAAGACTGGCCTACGACGCGACCAAGGGTTAATGTTCGCGGCGTTGAGCCTTATATAGACTGTGCCCCGGCTCACACACTTGAGCCAAATTGTCCTTCATGCCCGCTGGCCGCGGCATGATTTAGCCAGGCGTCCAACCGTACGCCTGGCCTGTTCTGAGGAGTACGCATGGCTGTCTACAACTACGACGTGGTGGTACTGGGTTCCGGCCCGGCTGGAGAAGGTGCGGCGATGAACGCCGCCAAAGCTGGGCGCAAGGTGGCGATGGTCGATAGCCGTCGCCAGGTCGGCGGTAACTGCACCCACCTGGGTACCATCCCGTCCAAGGCCTTGCGTCACTCGGTGCGCCAGATCATGCAGTTCAACACCAATCCGATGTTCCGGGCCATTGGTGAGCCGCGTTGGTTCTCGTTCCCGGACGTGTTGAAAAGCGCCGAGAAAGTCATCTCCAAACAAGTCGCGTCGCGCACCGGCTACTACGCCCGTAACCGTGTCGACCTGTTCTTCGGCACCGGCAGTTTCGCCGATGAGCAGACCGTTGAAGTGGTCTGCGCCAATGGCGTGGTCGAGAAGCTGGTGGCCAAGCACATCATCATCGCCACCGGTTCGCGCCCGTATCGCCCGGCCGATATCGATTTCCACCACCCGCGTATCTACGATAGCGACACCATCCTGAGCCTGGGCCACACCCCGCGCAAACTGATCATCTACGGCGCCGGTGTGATCGGCTGTGAATACGCCTCGATCTTCAGCGGCCTGGGGGTGCTGGTCGAGCTGGTCGATAACCGTGATCAGTTGCTGAGCTTCCTCGACTCGGAAATTTCCCAGGCGTTGAGCTACCACTTCAGCAACAACAACATCACCGTGCGCCACAACGAAGAGTACGAGCGGGTCGAAGGCCTGGACAACGGTGTGATCCTGCACCTCAAGTCCGGCAAGAAGATCAAGGCCGACGCCTTGCTGTGGTGCAACGGCCGTACCGGCAATACCGACAAGCTGGGCATGGAAAACATCGGGGTCAAGGTCAACAGCCGTGGCCAGATCGAAGTGGACGAGAACTACCGCACCTGCGTGACCAACATCTATGGCGCCGGTGACGTGATCGGCTGGCCAAGCCTGGCCAGTGCCGCGCATGACCAGGGCCGTTCGGCGGCCGGCAGCATTGTCGACAACGGCAGCTGGCGTTATGTGAACGACGTGCCGACCGGGATCTACACGATTCCCGAGATCAGCTCGATCGGCAAGAACGAACACGAACTGACCAAGGCCAAGGTGCCTTACGAAGTGGGCAAGGCGTTCTTCAAGAGCATGGCGCGTGCGCAGATCGCCGGTGAGCCACAAGGCATGCTGAAGATCCTGTTCCACCGCGAAACCCTGGAAGTCCTCGGCGTGCATTGCTTCGGCTATCAGGCTTCGGAGATCGTGCACATCGGTCAGGCGATCATGAGCCAGCCGGGTGAGCAAAATACCCTCAAGTACTTTGTGAACACCACGTTCAACTACCCGACCATGGCCGAAGCCTATCGGGTAGCGGCCTACGACGGCCTCAACCGGCTTTTTTGAGCGGCTCCGGCCGGTGGCCTGAGCCGGCCGGGGAGACCGATTTCAGTAATTCTCGAGGGTGGCAGTGGCCAAACCGGGAAAGTCTGTAATCAGGCTATCTACGCCGAAGTCGGCGAGCCTGCGCATCAGCGCAGGTTCGTTGACGGTCCACACGGACACATGCAAACCCTGGCGCTGGGCTTTTTCCAGCCGCTCGGGGGTGCACAACGTCCAGTTCAACGCCAGAAACTCACAGCCGTAGTTTTGCGCGACCTTCAACGGGTCGAGCCAGGCGTATTCGGCGACCAGCCCGCGTGACAGGTCCGGGGTGAGTTCGACGGCGGCTTTGAGCACTTCCCGCGAGCTTGAGGTCACCGTGACCTTGTCCATCAGGCCGAAACGCACGGCCATCTCGCGAATGGCCAGCACCGTGGTCGCGGCGCGGGTGCGTGAGGCGCTTTTGACTTCCAGTTGCCAGTGATCGAAGTCGCACTTTTCGAACAGTTCTTCCAGGCGCGGGATCGGGCACGGGCTGACCCAGCCTGGGCCGCCTTTGCGCGCGTCGATCTTCACAAGGTCGGCTGCCGAATACTCGACGACTTTGCCGCGCCGGTCGGCCGTGCGCTTGAGGGTCGGGTCGTGGATCACCATCAGCTCACCGTCCATGGACAGGTGCAAATCCAGTTCGCAGCGGCGTACACCGTGCTTGAGGCACTCCTGGAAGCTGGTCAGGGTGTTTTCCGGTGCTTCGCCTTTGGCACCGCGGTGGCCGTAAATCAGGGTCACAGTTGCTCCTTTGCGCCAGGTTGTCTGGCGGGGTGAATACGAATTCAGGTGTCTTGGGCGTCGCTCTGTTCCCGTGCCAGGCGTCGTTCCTGGGCTTGTTTCTGCAGAATGTAGCGCGCCAGCAGTTGGCGCTGGGCGTCGGTCATGGATTCGAACTCAGTGCCCACGTCAAATGCGTCCCCCTCGGGGTCGCAATGGGTGACGCGGGCGCGCAGCAGCAAGCCGAGCGCCTGGGGCATCAGCACCAGCTTGACGGCCAGGTGAGCACCGAGTGCCAGGGGAGTGGGGTGCTTGAAGTCAATGCCGCCCTCGGAAATGACCACCGGCTGCGGCGCGCCCACCTCATCGAGGAGGCCGCGGGCCATGATCTGGCTGAGCAGATCCACGCGTTTGTTCTGGACTTTGAGGAAGGCTGCCAGGCTGCGATCTTTCTCGTTGATCTGGCGCAACAGGTGCTGGGCTTCGAATTCGCTGAGGTGCAGTTCGCTGAGCAGGTTGAACAGCGGAGAATCATCCAGCAACACTTCCTTGCTCGCCGCTTCCGGGGCAGACAGTGTGCTGATTTGAAGTGCGATCATGTCGTCGATACGGTAGTATTCGCGGCGTTCTTCTTCATCTAATGTCGACATGGCGAACCCAAAGTAGCGGTAATGGTCTGAGTGTAAAGCTGCTTACCTGACCCCGCCACCGGGACGTCTTCTTTTCCTCCGAACAAGCCCCGACATGTTCAGACCTCTCTTCGTATTTATTGGCACGCGTTATACCCGTGCAAAGCGCCGCAATCATTTTGTGTCGTTCATTTCCCTCACCTCGATGATCGGGCTCGCCTTGGGCGTGGTCGTGATGATCGTGGTGCTGTCGGTGATGAACGGCTTCGACCATGAGATGCGCACCCGCGTGCTGGGCATGGTGCCCCACGCGACCATCGAGTCCGATGAACCCATCAGCGACTGGCCAAGCCTGGCCGACAAGGTCAAGCAGAACCCCAAGGTGGTGGCCGTTGCGCCATTCACCCAGATGCAGGGGCTGCTGACCAACGACGGCAAGGTGCAGAAAATCCTGCTCAATGGCATCGACCCGGCCCAGGAACGAAACGTGTCGATCATCGACAAGTTCATGTTGCAGGGCAAACTCGACGACCTGGCCCCCGGCAGCTTCGGCATCGTGATCGGCGATAAGGCCGCGGCCAAGCTCGGCGTGGGCATCGGCGACAAGCTGACCTTTGTCGCGCCGGAAGTCACCGTGACCCCGGCGGGCATGTTCCCGCGCATGAAGCGCTTTACCGTGGTCGGCACCTTCCACGTCGGCGCCGGCGAGATCGACGGCTACCTCGGCCTGACCAACCTCACCGACCTGGCACGCCTGCATCGCTGGCAGCCGGACCAGGTGCAGGGCCTGCGCCTCAAGTTCAACGACCTGTTCGACGCACCGCGCGGCGCCTGGGAAATCGCCCAGCACCTGGGTGAATCCAAGTACTACGCCCGCGACTGGACCCGTACCCACGGCAACCTGTACCAGGCCATCCGCATGGAAAAAGCCATGATCGGCCTGTTGTTGCTGCTGATCGTCGCCGTGGCCGCGTTCAACATCATCTCCACCCTGGTGATGGTGGTGAACGACAAGAAGGGCGATATCGCCATCCTGCGTACCCTTGGCGCCACGCCGGGGCAGATCATGGCGATTTTCATGGTGCAGGGCACCGTGATCGGCGTGGTCGGCACCTTGATCGGCACCGCCGTCGGCATTTTGGCCGCGCTGAACGTCAGCGCCGCCATCGCCGCGCTGGAAAAAGTCATCGGCCACAAGTTTCTCAACGCTGACGTCTACTTCATCGACTACTTGCCGTCCCAGGTTCAGGCCCAGGACGTGTTGATGGTGGGCGGCGCCGCGTTGGTATTGAGTTTCCTTGCCACCCTGTATCCAGCCTGGCGCGCGGCACGTACCCAGCCAGCACAGGCCTTACGTTATGAGTGAATCGGGCATGAGTGAAAAAGCGATTTTGAGCTGCCGCAACCTGGGCAAATCCTACGAGGAAGGTCCGGAATCGGTGGTGGTGTTGTCCAACCTGCAGCTGGAACTGCACCCGGGCGAGCGCGTGGCGATCGTCGGCAGTTCCGGTTCGGGCAAAAGTACCTTGCTCAACCTGTTGGGCGGCCTGGATACACCGTCCCAGGGCAGTGTATGGCTGGCCGGCGAAGAATTGTCGGCCCTCGGTGAGAAGGCGCGCGGTCAACTGCGCAACCGTTCGTTGGGTTTTGTCTACCAGTTCCACCATTTGCTGCCGGAATTCACTGCCCTGGAAAACGTGTGCATGCCGCTGCTGATCGGCAAGACCGCGATCCCGGAAGCCCGCCAGCGCGCCAAGGCGTTGCTGGAGCGCGTCGGCCTCGGCCATCGCCTGGAGCACAAGCCGGCCGAGCTGTCCGGCGGTGAGCGCCAGCGCGTGGCGATTGCCCGCGCGCTGGTGAACAACCCAGGCCTGGTGATGCTCGACGAGCCGACCGGCAACCTCGACTCCCACACCGCCCAGGGCATCAAGGATTTGATGCTGGAACTGAGCACCCAGATGCGCACCGCGTTCCTGGTGGTGACCCATGACATGAGCATGGCCCGCCAGATGGACCGCGTGTTGCACCTGCAGGAAGGTCATCTGGTCGCCATCTGACCCGTTTCAAGCCCGGCGCCTGGCGCTGGGCTTTTTCATTTTTTCAACGGTGCCCGCGAATGTTCAGACCGTTATCGATTTTCATCGGCACGCGCTATACCCGCGCCAAGCGCCGCAACCGTTTTGTTTCGTTTATCTCGATGACCTCGATGATCGGCCTCGCCCTGGGCGTGCTCGCGATGATCGTGGTGTTGTCGGTGATGAACGGCTTCCAGCGCGAAATGAGCACACGCATTCTCGGCATGGTGCCGCACGCCACCATCGTCGGTGTGAACCCAATTGATGATTGGCAGCCGGTGGCCGCTGCGGCGATGAAGAACCCGGAAGTCACCGCAGCGGTGCCTTTCACGCAGATGGACGGCATGTTCTCCTACAAAGGCGCGATGCAGCCGATCGAGATCAGCGGCGTCGACCCAGCCCAGGAAGGCAAGGTCTCGATCGTGGCCCAGCACATTGTGCGCGGCAAGCTGGAAGACCTGAAAGCCGGCGAGTTCGGCGTGGTCATCGGCGACATCACCGCACGGCGCTTCCGCCTGAACGTGGGCGACAAGCTCACCCTGATCGTCCCGGAAATCAGCACGGCACCGGGTGGTATCACCCCGCGTATGCAACGTTTGAACGTGGTCGGTATCTTCAAGGTCGGCGCCGAGCTGGATGGCTCCATGGCCTTGATCAACATGGCCGACGCCGCCGAGATCCAGCACTGGCAGCCGAACCAGGTGCAAAGCGTGCGCCTGGCGGTGAAGGACCTGTACGCAGCGCCCAAGGTTTCGGCGGACATCGCCGCCAGCCTGGGCGCGGCCTACAAGCCGGATGACTGGACCCACACCCAGGGCAGCCTGTTCAGCGCGATGAAGATGGAAAAGACCATGATCGGCCTGCTGTTGCTGATGATCGTCGCCGTCGCCGCGTTCAACATCATTGCCACGCTGATCATGGTGGTGAACGACAAAGGCGCCGACATCGCGATTCTGCGCACCATCGGCGCCACGCCACGGCAGATCATGGCGATCTTCATGGTGCAGGGCACGGTGATCGGCATCGTCGGTACCTTGATCGGCGGCGTGCTGGGGGTGATTGCGGCGTTGAACGTGAGTGAGTTGGTGGGTTGGCTGGAGCGCGTGAGCGGCCAGCATATCTTCAGTTCGGACGTGTACTTCGTCAGCAACCTGCCTTCGGAACTGCAGGGCGGCGATGTGCTGCTGATTTGCTCGGCGGGGTTTGTGTTGAGCTTCTTGGCGACGCTGTACCCGGCGTATCGGGCGGCGAAGATTGAGCCGGCGCATGCGCTCAGGTATTCGTAAAGTCTGAGACCGCTATCGCAGGCAAGCCAGCTCCCACATTTGAATGTAGTCACACATCAAAATGTGGGAGCCGGGCTTGCCCGCGATAGGGCCGGTACAGCTTGCATCAATCTGCTGTTGGCAACTCAATCACAAATCTGGTCCACCCCGCCCCGGACTCACAGTACATCCTCCCGCCATGCGCCCGCACAATCGACTGGGTAATCGCCAACCCCAGCCCCGCATGCTCGCTGCTGCCTTCACGGCGCGCCGGGTCCGCACGGTAGAACCGATCAAACAACCTCGGTAACAGCGCCGCTGGAATGCCTTCGCCGGTGTTCTCCACTGTCAGCGTCACGCCCTGTTTGCGTTCAACTATCCGCACCCGCACCTCGCCACCGGCCGGGGTAAACCTGAGCGCGTTATCGAGCAAATTCGACAACGCCCGGCGCAACATGCCGCGATCACCCGCCGTGTGCGCGGCGCCCTCGCGCACCAGGCTCACGTGGGCGTCCTCGGCCAACAAGGCGAAGAACTCCAGCAGCGCCTCCACTTCAGCTTCCAGCACCAAGGCTTCGCGCTTGGGCATGAGCAGCCCGTGATCGGCCTTGGCCAGGTACAACATGTCATTTACCAACTGCGCCATCCATTGCAGTTCTTCCAGGTTGCTGTGCAGCGTTTCGCGGTAATCCTCCAGCGGGCGCGGCTGAGTGAGGATGACCTGGGTGTGGGTCAGCAAGTTCGACAGGGGCGTGCGCAGTTCGTGGGCGATGTCGGCGGAGAAGGCCGAGAGGCGCTGGAACGAATCGTCGAGGCGGCCCAGCATCGCGTTGAAGGCCTGGGCCAGTTCGGCGAGTTCCACGGGCATTTGCTGCTGGGGCAGGCGTTGGGTCAAGGAATGCGCCGACACCCCGGCGGCCACTTCACTCATGCGCCGCAACGGCCGCAAGCCACTGCGTGCCGCCCAGGCGCCGAGCAGCGCGGTGGCCAGCGCCGAGAGGCCGACGGTCAGCCAGATCAGATGCTGCATGCGTTGCAGGAAGTGCTGGTGATGGGTGATGTCGAGCATCAGGCTCAGTTGCGGCGAGCCCGGCTGGTTTGGCAGCAACGGCACGTTGTACACGCGGTAGTCGGTGCCGTCGTTTTGCAGGCTGTGCAGGCCTGGCGCTGCGGGCAGTGCGACGCCCGGTGCGCCGTCATACCAGCGCTGGCCGGCGGCCGTAATGCGCAACGCCAGGTCGGGTTGCCGGTTGAGTTCAGTGCGCAATTGCGCTTCGCGCTGGGCGAACAACTGTGGCGTATCCACACCCTGCAACGTGCTGCGCAGCGCCACCAGTTTGCCGTCGAGCAACTGTTGGTCGAGTTCGACAAAGTGCGCCTCACTGGCCTGGTTGAAGAGCACGCCGGCGATCAACGAGACCACCGCCGTGCACGCCGCAAACAGCAGCGCCAGGCGGCTGGCCAGGGACAGGCGCTTGATCAATTGCACCGTTCCTCCAACACATAGCCCATGCCGCGCACGGTGTGGATCAGCTTGTTGGGGAAGTGGTCATCGACTTTCAGGCGCAATCGGCGGATCGCCACTTCGATGATGTTGGTGTCGCTGTCGAAATTCATGTCCCACACTTGAGAGGCGATCAGCGACTTGGGCAGCACTTCGCCCTGGCGGCGCAGCAACAGCTCCAGCAGCGAGAATTCCTTGGCGGTGAGGTCGATGCGCTGGCCGTCCCGTTCGACGCGGCGGCGGATCAGGTCCAGGCGCAGGTCAGCCAGTTGCAGCGCGGTGTCCTGCGGTGTGCTGCTGCCACGGCGCAACAGGCTGCGCACCCGGGCCAGCAGTTCGGAAAAGGCGAAGGGTTTGACCAGGTAATCGTCGGCGCCCAGTTCCAGGCCGTGCACGCGGTCTTCCACCGCATCGCGGGCGGTGAGGAACAGCACCGGGAGGTCCAGGCCGGCACTGCGCACGGCCTGCAGGATTTGCCAGCCGTCACGGCCCGGCAGCATCACATCAAGGATCAACAGGTCGTAATCACCGGTCAGCGCCAGGTGTTGCCCGCTGGTGCCGTCGGCGACCAATTCGGTGGTAAAGCCCGCCTCGGTCAGGCCCTGGCGCAGGTAGTGGCCGGTTTTCGGTTGGTCTTCAACGATCAGCAGTTTCATGGGCAGCTCTTGGCAGCGGGTCACGATGGGCTTTATACCGTGGGCGCCAGGGCAGGGGCGCAACCTGACAAAGTTGTAATCTAGCAGTCAGCTGGCTGGCAGCGGGGCCATCTTAAAGTGCTGAGCAAGCTGGACACACTTTTTTGGAGAAGCGTCATGGCATTGCGTACACCACTGTTATTGGCGGGCTGTTTGTTGGCGTTAAGCGTTAATACAATGGCCGATGAGGCCCACACCTACGCGTTTGGCCACCCGGCACCGGCCGATAAAGCCACGCGCACCGTGGAAGTCACCCTGCAGGACATTTCCTTTTCGCCCAAGGCGCTGGATGTAAAAGCCGGTGAGACCGTGCGCTTTGTGCTGGTCAACAAAGGCCAGTTATTGCACGAATTCAATCTGGGTGATGCGGCGATGCACGCCGAACACCAGAAAGAAATGCTCAAGATGCAAGCCAGCGGCATGCTCACGGCCACCGGCATGGGCAAGATGGATCACGCCGCCATGGGGCATGGCGATATGGGCGGCATGAAGCATGACGACCCCAACAGCGTGCTGGTCGAGCCGGGCAAGTCCGCCGAGCTGACCTGGACCTTCACCAAGGCCACCGGTCTTGAGTTTGCCTGCAACATTCCGGGGCATTATCAGGCGGGCATGGTCGGCAAGCTGACCGTTGAGTGAGGCGATTCTTAAGGGCGGGAGCAAAGGCTGGTAGACTGGCGCGGTTTATTTAGCCAGGTTTCCGCCATGCATCCCGCAGCCGAACATTCGCCGCTGGGCAAGTCCAGTGAATACATCTCCACCTACACGCCGTCGTTGCTGTTCCCGATCCCTCGCGCCGCCAAATGGGCCGAGCTGGGCCTGAGCGCCGAAACCCTGCCGTACAAAGGCGTGGATTTCTGGAACTGCTTCGAATTGTCCTGGTTGCTGCCGTCGGGCAAGCCGGTGGTGGCCATCGGTGAATTCAGCATTCCGGCCGAGTCGCCGAACATCATCGAGTCCAAATCTTTCAAGCTGTACCTCAATTCGCTGAACCAGACCGCGTTTGCCGATACGGCCAGCCTGGAAGCCACCTTGCGCACCGACCTCAGCGCCGCCGCAGGCTTGCCTGTGAGTGTGCGCATCCGCAGCCTGGCCGAGGTTGAGGCCGAAGGCGTGATGGCGTTGCCGGGGGCGTGCATTGACGACCTGGACATCAGCGTCAGCAACTACGAGCACCCGCGCCCGGAACTGCTGCGGTGCGACGACTCACGCATGGTTGAGGAGAGCGTGCACAGCCACCTGCTCAAATCCAACTGCCCGGTCACCAGCCAGCCGGATTGGGGCAGCGTAGTGGTGGAGTACCGTGGCCACGCGTTGGATCACGCCAGTTTGTTGGAATATATCGTGAGCTTTCGCCAGCACTCGGACTTTCATGAACAGTGCGTGGAGCGCATCTTTTTGGACTTGCAGCGGTTGCTCAAGCCCGAGAAGTTGACGGTGTATGCACGCTATGTGCGGCGCGGTGGGTTGGATATCAACCCGTATCGCAGCACGGAAGATGTGCAGTTCCAGAACGTGCGCCTGGCTCGCCAATAAGCATCACCCAAAACTAAATGTGGGAGCTGGCTTGCCTGCGATAGCGGCCCATCAGTCATACATCGGGTGACTAATACACCGTCATCGCAGGCAAGCCAGCTCCCACAGTGGGTTCTGTGTGGGGCGTGGGATCGTATTAGATCCCGATGTTACCCAAGGTGATCATGATATTGCGCAATGTCCCGGAAATGACCGGGTGTTCAGCATCGAACTCTATCGCCGCTTGATTCACATCATCGGAAATACTGGGTGTTTGGGTGGCCGGTTCAAGTTCGAGTTGTAATTCGAATTTGGCAATCAAGGCTTCCAGCGCTTCACGTTTTTCTTCAGATAGCGGCGGTTGCTGTTCCAACTGCCCGCGCAGGATGTTGACCTGTTCTTCAAGCTTTATGCGGTCAGGCATGACGTTCTTCCTTTTATCGATAGGCACTGGCATAGACCGCGGCACGCCGGGAAAGGTCTACGGGCTGACCTGTAGATTAATCCACCGGCGCCTTGAGTGCATGATCTCTATCAGGGCTTCTCGCCTTTAAGCTGGCGCAGGCTGATATCCGCCAGGCAGGTGCCCAGTTCGCCAAGGTGGTCGATCACCGAGTGCACGCCCAACCCATACAGCGCCACCGTGGCTTTGCCGCGTTTATGTTCGCGCTGCTGCTCGGTCAACGCCTGCCATTGCTCGGGCGCCAAGCCGCACAGTGAGCCGCAGGACGCCAGGCCGATGGTCCACAACCCGGCATTCAGGCCCGCTTGCAGCAAGCGTGGCTCGCCGCTGACCAGCACGCAGCCTTCCAGGCGTTCGATATTCAAGGCCATCAGGGCTTGCCAGCAGGCATGCGGCGCCGGCCAGCGGATGGAGGAGGGCGGTGTTGCCTTCACCCAGTCGGGCAATGCGGCCGACAGCGGTGTGGTCACCGAGGCGGGCAGTTCATCCAGCCAGGCGCAAGGCACCCCTTGGTCCTTGAGACTGCGCAGGATCTTCAGCGCGCCGGGCGTGGCTTGGGAGTCGGGGCAGGGCGAGTCGGTGCGTGCCTGGGAACCGAAATCCACCAGGCAGCCACTCAGGCCAAACAGCACGGCGGTCAAGGAGGGGGCTCTGGCGACGGCAATTTCGGCGTGAGGCATTTCGACATCCCTGAAATAGCTGTGACGCTATCGAGGCGACATGACAAGCGGATGACACTCGGGCGCACTTGTAGGAATTTTGTGCATTTTTCGTATGTCGGTTCCGCGTTACTGCCTAAATCGACACTTCCGTCATATACTGACGATCTTATTCAGGGCATAGCGCCCATGACAGACCATTCAAGGAGCAAAAGCTATGCGCTGGAGCCACTACTTCGCTCAGCTATCTGTGTGTGCCACTGTTCTTCTGGCCCCGTTCGCCGCACAGGCCGCGTCGCAAGACGATCCATGGGAAAGCGTCAACCGCCCGATCTTCACCTTCAACGACACCGTTGATACCTACGCGCTCAAGCCATTGGCGCAGGGCTACCAGTTTGTCACGCCGCAATTCGTGCAGACGGGCATCCATAACTTCTTCCGCAACATCGGCGATGTCGGCAACTTTGCCAACGACGTGTTGCAGCTCAAGCCACACGCGGCCGGTGTCGACACCGCGCGTTTGCTGATGAACACCACGTTTGGTGTACTGGGCTTCATTGATGTGGGCACCAAGATGGGCCTGCAACGCAACGACGAAGACTTCGGCCAGACCCTGGGCTACTGGGGCGTCGGCAGCGGTCCTTACGTGATGCTGCCACTGCTCGGCCCAAGCACCCTGCGTGATGCGCCGTCCAAATACGTCGACAGCTACACCCAACCGTACCGTTACATGAACGATATCGGCTGGCGCAACAGCACCTTCGGCCTGAACATCGTCGACACCCGTGCCAGCCTGCTCGACAGCGAGAAGCTGATTACTGGCGACAAATACACCTTCATCCGTAACGCTTACCTGCAGAACCGTGAGTTCAAGGTCAAGGACGGCAAGGTCGTCGACGACTTTTAAGCCGTGACGTTTTGAAATGAAAAAAAGGCGACCCGCGTGGTCGCCTTTTTTGTGCGCGATTTCAGCGCATTTTCAAGATCCTGAGGCCCAGGTGCTGGCGCTCGCCATCATTCTTGGCCCACACCACCTCGGTGTCCGCCTCCAGGCCCGCGAGGGCGGCGTGCTCCGAGTCAATGCGCACGGTCAGTTGGTCGCCCACCTCGAACTGGCGGGGGGCCTGCACCTGCATGCCAGAGCTGGAAAGGTCCACACAGACCCCGGCAATCTCCTGCCCGGCGTGGATTAACGACACATCGGCATCCACTCGCATGCGGATGAAATCGCGTTTTTCGGCGTAGTCGCGCTCGTGTTCGCTCACGGGTTCCATCCTTACTTTGTGTTGTGGTCGTGGGTGTTCTTATAACTCCCAGTGATTTGCGGTGTAAAGACGCCCGGCGACCATCGGCATGAGCTTGAAACCCCTGACGGATGGGAGTACCGTCTGCGCCTTAGAAGGGCACCTCTGCTTTACCTTTGTGCATGGGCAAAATCCCGATGCTTTGTAGGACAGAGTGGCTAGAAAGCGAATCCAGTACGTGAGCCCGGCCATTGTCGAGCCACCTACGCCAACCTAATTCTGGCGCCGTTTGCCCACATGCAAAAAACCAGTGCCACGCTGCTGATAATCGATGACGACGAAGTAGTGCGCGCGAGCCTCGCGGCCTACTTGGAAGACAGTGGCTTCAGCGTCCTGCAGGCCAGCAATGGCCAACAGGGTCTCCAGGTATTCGAGCGCGACAAGCCCGACCTTGTGATCTGCGACCTGCGCATGCCCCAGATGGGCGGCCTCGAGCTGATCCGCCAGGTGACTGAGCTTGCCCCGCAGACGCCGGTGATTGTTGTGTCCGGTGCCGGCGTGATGAACGACGCTGTCGAGGCCCTGCGCCTGGGCGCCGCCGACTACCTGATCAAGCCCCTGGAAGACCTGGCCGTGCTGGAGCACTCGGTGCGCCGTGCGCTGGACCGTGCCCGCCTGCTGCTGGAAAACCAGCGCTACCGCGAAAAGCTCGAAACCGCCAACCGCGAGCTCGAAGCCAGCCTCAACCTGCTCCAGGAAGACCAGAACGCCGGTCGCCAGGTGCAGATGAACATGCTGCCGGTCAGCCCCTGGACCATCGACGAGTTCCAGTTTGCGCACCAGATCATCCCGTCGTTGTACCTGTCGGGTGATTTCGTCGATTATTTCCGCGTCGATGAGCGGCGTGTGGCGTTCTACCTGGCCGACGTCTCCGGCCATGGCGCTTCTTCTGCTTTTGTCACCGTGTTGTTGAAGTTCATGACCACACGGCTGTTGTTCGAATCCAAGCGCAATGGCACCTTGCCGGAGTTCACTCCCTCCGAGGTGCTGGGCCACATCAACCGAGGCCTGATCAGCTGTAAGCTGGGCAAGCACGTGACGATGGTCGGCGGCGTGATTGATGAAGAAACCGGTCTTTTGACCTACAGCATCGGCGGTCACCTGCCGATGCCGGTTTTATACACTCCTGACAGTGTGCGTTACCTGGAAGGCCGTGGTCTGCCGGTGGGCTTGTTCAATGAAGCCACCTACGAAGACCACATCCTGGAACTGCCGCCGACCTTCAGCCTTACGCTGATGTCCGACGGTATCCTCGACTTGCTTCCAGAGCCTACACTCAAGGAGAAAGAAGCCGCCTTGCCCCAAAAGGTCAAGTCGGCGGGCGGCAGCCTGGATGGCCTGCGGCAGGTTTTTGGATTGGCCACGCTAGGGGAGATGCCGGATGATATCGCCCTATTGGTGTTGAGCAGGAATCTTTGATGAGTACCGGAAGAATCCAATTCGCCGAGCAAGACGGGACCTTCGTCCTGAAGTTTGTCGGTGAAGTGCGCCTGACCTTGTGTTCGGCGCTGGATGCAACGATTGAGCGGATTTTCACAGCCCTGAATTTCTCGGCGATCGTGATCGATCTGACCGAAACCCGCAGCATCGACAGCACCACCCTTGGCTTGCTGGCCAAATTGTCCATTCTGTCGCGGCAGAAGGTCGGCCTGTTGCCGACGGTGGTCACCACCCACGAAGACATCACCCGTCTGCTGCAGTCCATGGGGTTTGACCAGGTGTTCAACATCGTTGACCGCCCGATCCCCTGCCCGGAATGCCTGACCGACCTGCCGTCGCAAGACCAGTCTGAAGAAGTGGTACGGATCAAGGTGCTGGAAGCGCACAAGATCCTGATGGGCCTGAACGAGTCCAACCGCGAAGCCTTCCACGACCTCGTCAACGCCCTGGAACGCCACTGATCCCCAGTTGAAACCCAATCCAAATGTGGGAGGGGGCTTGCTCCCGATGACGGTGTGCCAGTGATGAATGCATTGCCTGACACGCTGCTATCGGGAGCAAGCCCCCTCCCACAGTGGAACTGAGCTCGGCTTGCGCTCGGCGAAAGACACAAAAAAGGGCGGCACCCGCGAGGGTGCCGCCCTTTTTGTCGCCGTCTGCCTTACAACTTGGCAGTCAACAACGCTTCAAGCTTCTCCTGGTCCCGAGCAAACTGACGAATCCCCTCTGCCAGCTTCTCAGTCGCCATCGCATCCTCGTTGGACTCCCAACGGAACTGCGCTTCAGTCAAATGCACCCGCGCTTCACCGGCATGGCCTGGCGACAACTTGCGCTCCAGCTTGCCTTCATCCGCCGCCAGCTTCTCCAGCAGGTCCGGGCTGATGGTCAAGCGGTCACAGCCGGCCAGCTCTTCAATCTGGCTGAGGTTACGGAAGCTCGCGCCCATCACCACAGTCTTGTAGCCATTGGCCTTGTAGTAGTTGTAGATGCGCGTCACCGACTGCACGCCCGGGTCATCGGAACCGGTGTAGTCGTTGCCGTTGGCCTTCTTGTACCAGTCGTAGATACGGCCCACGAACGGCGAAATCAGGAATACCCCAGCCTCGGCACAGGCCACGGCCTGGGCAAACGAGAACAGCAGCGTCAGGTTGGTTTGAATGCCTTCTTTTTCCAGCTTCTCCGCCGCGCGGATGCCTTCCCAGGTGGAGGCGATCTTGATCAGCACGCGGTCACGGCCAACGCCGGCTTTGTCGTACAGGTCGATCAGACGGTGCGCACGCTTGAGAATGGCCGCTTCATCGAACGACAGGCGGGCATCCACCTCAGTGGAAATACGGCCCGGTACGACTTTCAGAATTTCTTGACCTACCGCCACCGCAAAACGGTCGCTGGCCAGGCCCACGTCGCCGTTACAGTCCTTAACGCACTCATCCAGCAGCTTGGCATAGCCTGGGATCGAAGCGGCCTTGAGCAGCAGGGAAGGGTTGGTAGTGGCGTCTTGCGGCTTGAGCTTGGCGAGGGTAGAAAAATCGCCGGTATCGGCTACAACGGTGGTGAATTGCTTGAGTTGTTCCAGCTTGGAAGTCATGGGCGTGCTCTGTCCTGTGGGTCTGATGACATTACCCGAGCGCCGGCAGGCGCTCAAGGGCGCAAATGCGTTCGATCGTTTGCGAGGGCAACAACCTGAAAACAGCCGTTTGAATCACCGGCCGTACTGCTAACTAGGAGACCAAAACTGCCGACAGGTTCAACCCAACTGCCCCGCGACCACTCAGATCAAACGGTGGGAGCGGGCTTGCCTGCGATAGCGGCGGCAAAGACACCACCAGCTTCCAGACAAACATCAATCCAACTGTGGGAGCGGGCTTGCTCGCGAAAGCAGCCTATCAGCCACCAAACCCACCCACTGACACCCAACCTGCCAAATCACCGCCCCTCCAACAACTCCCCCGCCTGATCCAACAACGCCAACGGATCACTCGCCTTATGAATATCCACCGACAACAACTGCCTGAACCGACGAGCTCCCGGAAACCCGGTCCCCAGCCCCAACACATGCCGAGTAATGTGATGCATCGCCCCACCACTGGCCAAATGCTCCGCAATATACGGCCGCAACTGCGCCAACGCCTCAGCCCGACTCACCACCGGCGCGGCACTGCCAAACAACTGCTGATCCACCTCCGCCAGCAAATACGGATTGTGATAAGCCTCGCGCCCCAACATCACCCCATCAAACACCTGCAAATGCGCCTGGCACTGCTCCAGCGTCTTGATCCCACCGTTCAGCACAATCTCCAGCTCCGGGAAATCCTGCTTCAACTGCGCCGCCACGTCATAGCGCAACGGCGGAATATCGCGATTCTCCTTCGGCGACAACCCCTCCAGAATCGCAATCCGCGCATGCACCGTAAAGCTGGTGCACCCGGCATCCCTCACCGTCCCGACGAAATCACACAACTCGGCATAACTGTCGCGCCCATTGATCCCGATACGATGCTTCACCGTCACCGGAATCGACACCGCATCCCGCATCGCCTTCACGCAATCCGCCACAAGTGCAGGGTGCGCCATCAGGATCGCGCCGATCATATTGTTCTGAACCCGATCACTCGGGCAGCCGACGTTCAAGTTCACTTCATCGTAACCGGCCGCCTCAGCCATACGCGCACAAGCGGCCAGGTCGGCAGGAACACTGCCGCCCAACTGCAGCGCGAGTGGGTGCTCGGCTTCGTTGTGACGCAGGAAGCGCTCGTGGTCGCCATGCAGGATCGCGCCCGTGGTGACCATCTCGGTGTAGAGCAGGGCGTGCTTGGAGAGCAGGCGCAGGAAGAACCGGCAGTGACGGTCGGTCCAATCCATCATCGGGGCGACGGAGAAGCGGCGGGAGAGTGGGGCGGATTGTAGGGGCATGGGGGAATCTGAGTTAGCGAGGCGAATGGGGCGCAGTTTATCAGGGATGGGTATTAGGTGTGGGGGAGGCTTTTTTGCGGCTTTCACCACTTCGAACGGGGAAGTTGCCGTGTGTGAAATACGCCGAGGATTTGCAGGCGATCACCGCGCATCTGATGGACGCTTCTCATCCTGCATTGTGGCTCCAGCGCCTGGCGCGCATCGCTGCCACCTGATCATCGGTAGCGAATTTGCCTTGATCGGCCTCTTTTACTGCCAGCTCGATCTGAGCGGTCAGCGTTTTTTCGTGTTCGATGTAGTCGCGAAGAACGTCCATCGCCAGGTAGGTCGCAGTCTGGCCGTTGGTTTTGGCCAGGTCGGCGAGAGAGTTGGACAGGTCTTCCGGGAAGTTCAGAGATATTCCAGTCATGGCTGCCTCGATGGTGGATGGTTGGGGGGGCATCTTGCACTGTGGAACAGTGGCTTGAATCAGCAGGTCGTCGCTGTGTGTATCCGGAAGTGATTTGTTCCACCTTACTGCCGGAGTATCGTGGTCTGACCCCGATATCTGCCCTCCACCGGAGTACGTTAACGCTAGGTCAAATTCATTCCGCCGTCTGACAGGAGTATCTCGCCGGTTAAGTAGTCCGACTCGATCAGCATTACAACAGCTTTTGCGATGTCTTCTGAGCGAGCGGCCCTGCGCATAGGTGCGCGAGTTCGCCACAACTCTTGCGCCTCTTTCCACTCTGCGGTCAGAGGCGTGTCGACCAAGCCGGGCGCCACTGCGTTTACGCGAATTTCTGGCCCTAGCTCTAGGGCAAGCAAGCGGGTCATGTGATTAAGCGCAGCTTTGCTCACCGCGTACGGAATCGATGCACCTTTAGGACGGATACCGGCATGCGAACTTATGTTTACGACGCAACCTGCTCGACGGTAACGGGCGGCATCGCGCAAGGCCGACTCGGCCAACGCAACCAGGTGGAACGGTGCCACGACATTGACCTCGTTAAGTTCGTGCCACACAGTCGAGGTGGCCGAGGCAAGGTCGCCGTGCGGAATGACTCTGCTAATGCCGGCGTTATTGACCAGTACGTCGAGTTGCCCCCACGCGGCGATCGCCTCTTCAATAAGCCTAACCCTGTCAACTTCTAAGGCAAGATCAGCTTGCACGTAAATAGCCTGCTTCATTTCTGCAACCATAGCGCGTCCCGTATCCGCCGAGTTTCGCGAATGGATCACCACCGCATAGCCTGCCCGATTTAGTACACGTGCAATGGCCGCGCCGATACCGGAAGTGGATCCTGTAACCAACGCGACGCGTAATACAGGATCAATTGTCGAATTGGTTTCCATATGGATACCTTAAATGGATTGCCAGGGAGCCAACACCGTAGCATCAAGTGGGCAACGTCGGTGTCATGTACCAAATCTGTCCAGCTCGCGAAGAGGTTTCTTTCGAACCGACTTTTCCTTTCTCTACCGGCTGAAATCGACCCATAGCTGCCGATCAGCACAGGCAGTAAATAGCCACAATCAGACATCCGTGACGGGTAGCATTCAGCTCGAAGTAGCCTCCCGCACGGTAGTTACGTCAGCTTTTCAATCAAAATCGAGGTGGCTGTGATCGTTATATCTCCAAAATCACCTTCAAGGGATAGAACATTATCAACGATGTTTATCCCTTCAATCTCTCCGAGTTCACTGGTGTTTTGAACGTTAAGAGCGCCAAGCCTGATAGTTAGCTCAGTGCCGTCCGCGTTCCATGCCATCAGCTTATTTCTGGACCCGTCATCCAGTCTGACAACCATCTCGAAATAGCGATGGGCTTGGTCCACTGTGATCGATAATAGAAAATAGGGTCAGACCACCATTATTTAAATGTGTTGGGACCCTATTTTCTGCTGGCGAAGATGGCGTCGGAGATTTCCTCAGCAGCCTTTGGATTTTCGAAGCGATATAGTTTGCTTCGTCTTCCAGATTTTTGAGTACTTTCTCAAGCCACTCAAACCGTATTCCGGCTCCAGCGCCTACCGCGCATTGCTGCCACTTGGTCATCGGCGGCGAATTTTTCTTGTTCCGCTTCTTTTACTGCCTGCTCTATCTGAGCGGTCAGCGTTTTTTCGTGCTTGATGTAGTCGCGAAGAATGTCTATCGCCAGATAGGCTGTAGTCTGGCTATTGGTTTTGGCCATATCGGCGAGAGAGTTGGATAGGTCTTCCGGCAGTGTTCGGGAGATTCCAGTCATGATGGGCTCAATTGTGGGCGGTTGTGGGGCATATTACACCGTGGAACGCCTGCTTAAATCGGCAGGTAATCGATAGGTATATCCGGTAGTGATTTGCTCTACTTCACTGCCGAAGTATCGTGGTCTGACCCCAATGTCGTTCCTAAAGGTGTACACAGCGGACGGATGTACAATCCTGATAAAGCCGGAGGTCCAACCCAAGATCTTGATTGGGCAACGGCAACGGTGACTCAGGAAGGTATTGATCTGGTTAAATTGCATACGTCACGATTCGTACCTTCTGATGCTAATAAGATTATGATTGAACGGCTAGAAAAGATACTAAGTGGTCAGATCCCTGTTACGGATGTTGATAAACGATTTTACACCCATGAAATGCGAGAGTTAGAACGTTACAGGGCGCTCGGGGTAGCTGATGGAGTAGAAGGAAATGTTTGGAATAATGCTCATGCTGCAACCTTGGAAGACTATAAGCTGAGGGATGCTGACGATTTATTCTATACGCCTGAAGCCATTGCTGCAGAAATTAAACAAGTATATCGAGAGTAAAATGAGTAACATTAATGACGTGGTAGTCGCTGAAACACCAAGGGATGTAGTTCTTTTTATTGTAAGAAACAAACCAATTTCGTATCCAATGCTGGATCGACTCTACAGCAGGAATGGGTGGGCCAATATTTCAAATAACTTAGAGCTTTTGAAGCTTATTGAAAATATGGAGCTCGAAGGGGTGGTTGAACATGTTGATGGAGGAATAAGAAAAGGCCCAAACTGGAATGCGCCAGCATTCATGGTTGAGAATAAGTATACGTTGAGTGATGTTTAGGTCTGTAAAAAAACCCAGCTCAAGCTGGTTTTTTTTGCTTGGACTTTGAAAAGTTATTCCTCTCCGTATTCTGGATACTCTTGATGCTTGTGCTTTTAGGTATACCCAAATGCGTCATGGATACCCACACAGCGTCAGATGTTGACGTTTGAAGGGGATGTTGGGATTGGAGCGACAGGCATTGGCGATAAGCACCGTGCCTTACGGATGTGGTTTTGTCGGCCAGGCGAGGGCTATTTCAGGAGGGGAGTGGTACGAAAGTGGTACGGGGTTTTTTATCGTGCGCTACAGGGCACGTATTACAATGTCTGTAGAATTAGCAGTTCCAATCCATCATCGGGGCGACGGAGAAGTGGCGGGAGAGGGGAGCGGTATTTAGGGATATTGGGGTCTGAGTCAGGGGGGTGAATGGGGTGCAGTTTATCAGGAATAGGTCTTGGGTGCCGGGGAGGCGTGTTCTGTGCCCTTGCATATGCCGATGAGTTCAGGGCAATTGCTGCGCCGAATATCGTGGTCTGACACCGATTTGCACGATTTACAACACCGATTTGCATGACGCAGACTTGCACCGATATGCAGACAGTAAATACAGTGTTGTCGCAATAATGCTAGCTGCGACATACTAGAGGGCAACAAAGCGGCCCTCCGGGAGAGTTCTATTAATTTTTGAGGTGAATGTCCAAGCTAGTACAGTAATGATCTATTCTAATCATCAGTATCTTGCCCGCCATAGATATTGGCTCTGCTTCTCGAAGAGCGACCGTCGCTGTAGCGAGTATCGTGTCCGCCATAAATGTTTCCGCTGCTTCGCGCCGAAGTGCCATCGCTGTTGTGGGTATCCTGCCCGTCGTAAATGTTCCTACTGCTTTGCGAGGTAGTGCCATCGCTGTTGTGAGTATCTTGCCCACCGTAAATATTGCCGCTGCTTTGCGATGTGCGGCCATCGCTGTAGCGGATATTCTCGCCACCATAAATATTAGCGCTGCTGGTAGACGTTGTTCCATCGTCATATCTGCAGTTGTAGCCGTTATAGATATTTTTACTGCACGTGTCAGCATAGGCTTGATGCAGGGGCGAAAATAGAATAATCGAACCCAGCAGAGCAATCTTGAGGTTCATTAAAGCTCCGTTCGAGATAACTCGATATCATAGGAAAAGATATTAGGTGTCGCGGCCACGCGCGAACGCTTTTTTGAATGGTAAATAAGGATATTTATGAATGTTTGTCTCGAGCTCCTTTATTAAGTCTGAGGGGCGGAGTTGCTTTGCGTGCCTGAGCGAATCAATGGGGCTGGCAACATGCCACTATTTATACAGACTGATCACTTCGGACTAAGTTTCCGCCTTAAAAAATATTTTTATAAAAAGTATATCGGGGTCATTTATGTCGGGGTCAGATCACAATAAACCCTAGGAATCGTCCCACGCTTTTCTCAGCTTGCCCATCAGACCATCAATCACTAACCTCATCCCGCCGCTGCAAACCCAGCGGCCGGAGGTGGAAGTCCGTATTGCTAAGGCGTTTTAACTCCCGAAAATATTTGGAGCTTCGCCAATGCCTAACAAATCACGCAATCCTTATGTGGATCAAAACACCGCGCCCGTCGATGCCAAGCTACAAACGGCTGCCCAGCGAGCAATTCACCATTACCTGCCGCCATCTGATGACGTTGCCCACGTCGAGCATCCAACCAGCAATATCTTCCTAGTCAGCCCCAACATCGACACCGAAACCCTCCTAGCCAACGCCGCCGAAAACCTCGATTCCGCCAACCAAATGGCCGCCACCCTGGCCTTCGACCTCGAAGACCCGCACCGCGCCATCATCCTCGGTATCCAACAACTCATCGACCTAAGCGCGCTACTCGTCGCCCGCGCCCAAGAGCAAGTCGCGCCCGCCGCCAGCCCAGCCACCGCCTGACCCCAACCCCGCCGCCTTGCCCCAAGGCGGCAACCTGAACCCCTGCTGTCACCGCGCAAAATTTCATAATCCCCAGTGCCTTTGAGGTCTACGATCCTCTTCAAGAGAGGACCCCCGCACCTCCAGCCCATAGGGAACTGAAAATATGATCTCGAACCTGGTTAAAGTCGCGCTGATTGCTGGCACGTTGCTGTTGGGTGCTTGTTCGACGGGGTCGTTGGGCGGGAGCAGTGACCCGTGTTTTTCGGGGGGATGCCAGGCGTTCGGGGACCATAGCCCGAGCAAGGCCGCCAAGATGAATTTTGGCGGGAGTGGGTTGGGCAGTAGTTATGGGGAGTATGGGTCGGGGTTGTTGCATGATGATTGATGGGGTGGTGGGGCAGTCATTGACTTGGTGACTGACCCACCGCTTTCGCGAGCAAGCCCGCTCCCACATTGGATCTTGGGTGGGCTTTAAAAAGGTGGTGTCAGTGGCCGCCTTTCATGCGGCGGGCGATGAGGTAGATGCCCAGGCCGACCAACGCTGTGGCGGCGCCGATGTAGCCGGTGCTGGTCCAGCCGTATCCCGCGGTAATTGCCATACCGCCAAACCACGGCCCCAGCGCGTTTGCCAGGTTGAACGCGGCGTGGTTGGAGGCTGCCGCCAGGCTCGGGGCTTCGTGGGCGATGTCCATCAGGCGGATTTGCAGCGGTGCGGCCAACGCCACCATGGTGCCGACCAGGCCCATGCTCAGTAGCACGCCCCATAGCGAGGATGCCGCGAAGGGGAAGAACAGCAGCACCGCTATCGACCACACCAAGATCAAGCCCACCGCGCGGAATTGCATGCGGTCAAACAGTTTGCCGCCGGCAATGTTGCCGATGATGCCGCCCACACCAAACGCGGCGAGGCCGAAGGGAATCCATTGGGGCGAGACTTTGGTCACTTCGAGCATGGTCGGGGCGAGGTAGCTGAACACGCAGAACATGCCGGCAAAGCCAATCGCGCCGATCGACAGCGCCATCCACACTTGGGGTTTGGTGAAGGCGCGCAGTTCTTTGCGTGGGTCGCTGCGCGGTTCGTCGCGGCGGTCGGGGACGAATTGCCAGACGAGGGCGATGGTGCACAGGGCGATGGCGCTGACCAGCGCGAACGCCGAGCGCCAGCCGAGGTGTTGGCCCAGGAAGGTCGCGATGGGGTTGCCGAGCAGCATGGCGAGGGTGAGGCCCATCATCACCCGGGCCACGGCGCCGGCGCGTTTGTCGTTGGGCACCATGCTGGAGGCGACGACGGCGGCGATGCCGAAGTAGGCGCCGTGGGGCAGGCCGCTGATAAAGCGGAAGGCCACCAGCGAGCCGAAGGTCGGGGTGAAGGCGGTGGCGAGGTTGCCCAGGGCGTAGAGTCCCATCAGCAATAACAGCATGTGTTTGCGCAGCAGTTTGGCGCCGAGGATCGCCAGCAGTGGCGCGCCGACCATCACGCCGAGGGCGTAGGCGCTGATGGCGTGGCCGACTTGCGGTTCACTCAAGTTCAAATTCTGGGCGATGTCGGGCATCAGGCCCATGATGGCGAATTCGCCGGTGCCGATCGCGAAGGCGCCCACGGCCATGGCCGCTTCCATTTTGGCGGCGCTGCGCGCGGGCAGTACATGCCCGGGTGTTTGCTGGATAGTCATGGGTAACTCTGTGTGGGTGAAGTGCACGAAGGACCGCCGCCGATGCTACGCAAGCAGCGGCGAAGGTGTCTAGAACAGCCATGACCGCGAGAGTTCCGCGCCAATTGCGACCCTGTGACGCCACGTCGCGCTCGCTCGGCTTGACAGGGGCGGGGAAAAGTCCGGTTTTAGCGCTGTCAATTGGCCAAACGACGCATAAACGCTGTTTAGCGTGATATTCTGCGCGCCGTCTTGGTCTAGTCTTTCCCCGGTGCGTACACCCGTATACGTCCCGGCGGTTGGCTGTCGCCCAGGTAGCTGAAGCCAATAATGATAAGAAGTCAGCGCAGAAGGGACATAAAAGTGAGGTCGATACGTCGGCCTTGTGTGCCCACCCTGCGGCCCTTACGTGAATGTGCAAACCCCGCGGTGCGTTGCCTGACGCAGCGCGATAGAGGGTTGCCCATGCTCAGGGGCAGTGGGGCGGATGGCGTTTTATCATAGGTGCTACTGATGTTTAAAAAAGTAAACACTGCCCTGCTGGGGCTGGCTTTGTCGATGGGGATCACGTCCGTTCACGCGGAAGAGGCAAAGAAAGTCGATGTGCTGCTGATCGGCGGCGGCATCATGAGTGCGACCCTGGGTGTTTGGCTCAATGAGCTGCAGCCGGACTGGTCGATGGAGATGGTCGAGCGCCTCGATGGCGTGGCTGAAGAAAGCTCCAACGGCTGGAACAACGCCGGTACCGGTCACTCAGCCCTGGCTGAGCTGAACTACACCCCGGAAAACAAGGACGGCACCGTTGAGATCCCGAAAGCGGTCGAGATCAACGAAGCGTTCCAGATTTCCCGTCAGTTCTGGTCCTGGCAGGTCCAGCAGGGCGTGCTGAAGAACCCGCGTTCGTTCATCAACTCCACACCGCACATGAGCTTTGTGTGGGGCGATGACAACATCAAGTTCCTGAAAAAACGCTACGAAGCCCTGCAAGCGAGCCCGCTGTTCGCCGGCATGCAGTACTCCGAAGACCCGGCGCAGATCGCCAAGTGGGTTCCGCTGATGATGGAAGGGCGTGACCCGAACCAGAAAATCGCGGCCACCTGGACCCCGATCGGCACCGACGTGAACTTCGGCGAGATCACCCGCCAGTTCGTCGCTCACCTGCAAACCACGCCGAAGTTCGACCTGAAACTGTCGAGCGAAGTGCAGGACATCACCAAGAACGCCGACGGTTCGTGGCGTGTGAGCTACAAAAACCTGAAAGACGGCACCAAGACTGAAACCGACGCCAAGTTCGTGTTCATCGGCGCCGGCGGCGGTGCATTGCACCTGCTGCAGAAGTCGGGCATTCCTGAAGCCAAGGAATACGCAGGCTTCCCGGTGGGCGGTTCGTTCCTGGTGACCGATAACCCGGCCATCGCCGAGCAGCACATGGCCAAGGCCTACGGTAAGGCTTCGGTTGGCGCGCCACCGATGTCGGTGCCGCACCTGGACACCCGCGTGCTGGATGGCAAGCGCGTGATTCTGTTTGGCCCATTCGCGACCTTCTCGACCAAGTTCCTGAAGGAAGGCTCGTACCTGGACCTGCTGACCAGCACCACCACCCACAACATCTGGCCAATGACCAAAGTCGGTATTCGTGAATACCCACTGGTTGAGTACCTCGCCGGCCAACTGATGCTGTCCGATGACGACCGCTTCAAGGCGTTGCAAGAGTACTTCCCGAACGCCAAGCAGTCCGACTGGCGCCTGTGGCAAGCCGGTCAGCGCGTGCAGATCATCAAGCGTGACGAAGAGCAGGGCGGCGTCCTGAAACTCGGCACCGAAGTGGTCAGCTCCGCCGACAACACCATCGCCGGCCTGTTGGGTGCATCGCCAGGCGCGTCCACCGCGGCTCCGATCATGCTGACCGTGCTGCAAAAAGTGTTCAAGGACAAGGTCGCGACCCCTGAGTGGCAGGCCAAACTGCACCAGATCGTACCGAGCTACGGCACCAAGCTGAACGACAGCCCTGAGGCTGTTGCCAAGGAATGGGCCTACACGGCCGGCGTCCTGCAACTGACCCCACCGCCTGCGATTCCGCAGTTGAACGCACCCAAGGCAACTCAGGCCACCGAGGCTGCCAAGCCTGCGGCTGAGCCGAGCAAGCCGGCGTCTGACCTGGCGCTGTAAGCCAAGCCCGATGTTAAAAAGCCCGCTGAACCGGTAACGGTCAGCGGGCTTTTTTGTGGGCCAGTGTTCAGGCGCGAACGCGCTCGACCGCAGGCAGTTCAACCGTGCGTTCGGCCGCTGCCAGCGCCGCCTTTAAACCCGCTTGGTCCAGCGGCACGCAATAGGCGGGTTTCGCCCGTTCAAAACGCCAGCTTTCATCCAGCCCGCCGGCGTCCACCGCGTCGAAACCGAGTTCGTCGAGCAGGCGGATTACCTGCGCCTTGGCCGTGGCGTCATCGGCAGCCACCGGCAGTGCACGGCGGTCGGGCGCGCCGTGGGGGCGGGCGTCTTGCGTCAGGTCTGGGGCAAAGATCGCATTGAACACCTTCACGACGTGTGAGTGCGGTAAGTGCTCGGCAAGCAGCCGGCTGGTGGTGGTTTCAAAGCGGTCCAGCACCGGGATATGCCCATCGCGGTTCGGGTAGTAATTGTTCGCGTCCAGCACCGTTTTGCCTTCCAGCCACTGTGCGGGCACGCTGCGGTAGTGTTCCAGGGGAATCGCCACCAACACCACGTCGCCAAACTTTGCGGCATCTTCAGCGCTGCCCACCTGGACGCCGAGTATGCCGCTGAGCACGCTGCTCATGGTGTGCGGGCCGCGGGAGTTGCTCAACATCACGTCATGCCCGGCAGCCAGCGCGAGCTGTGCCACGGCACGTCCGATAAAACCTGCTCCAATCACACCGATCTTCATGGCCTTGCTCCTGATCAATCGTAGAGCGGCTATGATGATTCGCGACTAACTGGCGATAAATACGCGTTTTGGCTTGGGTGTTGTTACTGGGAGTTGGGAATGATGGACCGCCTTTCAAGCATGAATGCCTTTGTGGTGGCCGCCGAGTTGGGCTCTTACGCGCGTGCCGCCGAGCGCTTGGGCCTGTCGGCGCAGATGGTGGCCAAACATGTTGCCGCGCTGGAGCAGCGCCTCGGCGCCCGTTTGCTCAACCGCACCACGCGACGGCAAAGCCTGACCGAGCTGGGGCACGCGTACTACGATCGTTGCAAACATATCCTGACGGAGGCGCAGGCTGCCGATTCACTCGCCCAGATCATGAATGACACGCCGCGCGGCAAGCTGAAAATTACCGCCCCGGTCACCTTCGGCTCCTACAGCCTGATGCCGCTGATTACCGCCTTTTTGCGCGACAACCCGGACGTGGAAATCGACCTGCACCTGACGGATCGTTTCGTTGACCTGGTGGAGGAAGGCTATGAGGCGGCCTTCCGGATCGGCCCGTTGGGCACCACGGGCTTGACGGCCCGGCCGCTGGCGCCTTATCGGCTGGTGGTCTGTGCGGCGCCGGCGTACCTCGCGGCGCGGGGTATACCGCAGCGGCCGGCGGACCTTGAGCAACATGAATGCCTGGGCTACGCCTTCTGGTCACGCCCGGCGGACCGCGAGTGGGTCTTTCACCAAAACGCGACGCCCTACACGGTGCGGGTGGCCAGCCGTCTGCACATCAATGAAAGCAGGGCGTTGATGTCGGCGGCACTGGATGGGTTCGGCATCGTTCTCGGCGCCGAAGACTTCCTGCGCACCGCATTGGCCAAAGGCGAACTGGTACGCGTGCTGCCGGCCTTTGAAGCGCCCAGCCGCCCCATGCATCTGGTTTACACCGCCAACCGGCAGCGCACGGCCAAGTTGCGGCGATTTGTCGAGGCGGTGCTGGCACGCTTCGGCCCGGCGTGAGGGCTAGCGGTGGACACCGGGTTTAACCCGCCCATCCCGTGTCCATGTGGTGAGCGCCCGGCGGATGCTCGTATGCCTGGAACAACCGACTGTCGTATGCACGCCTTGAGGCCCATGGGTTCAGCAATCCGACAGACATCATTTGTTAAAAAGAACCCAGAGCCAAGCAGGAGCGAAGCTGCAACAAGGGGGCATTTTTTCTGATGTAAGTGCTGGGCGTTAGCGCCCGAGGATTTTGTATGTTGCTACGTTATGCGGCATTGGCGGCGGTCGTCGTCGCGGCGTCCGGGTGTGTGCAAGAGCGCGTGGTACATGAGCGCGGGCCGGTACAGCGTGAGTACGTTGAAGTGGTTGCGCCACAACCGCCGCCGGTCCAGGTGATCGAAGTCGAGCCGGCTGCACGCTATGGCTATGTGTGGTCACGCGGTTACTGGCGTTGGCAAGGCGGCCGCTATGTCGCGGTGCACGGCCATTGGGAGCCGGTGCGCGAAGGTTATCGCTATGTGCATCCGCACTGGGTGCAGCGCAATGACGGTTACCACTGGCAGGGCGGTGGCTGGGTTCGCTGAACCTCAATCAGATCGGCTTTTGGGTGCCTAACAGCTTGACCTCTCGCAGCAACGCGGCACCGAGTTGGTCGCTGCCCAGTTCCTGATAGCCGACTATCTGGGTTTCGCCGTTTTCTTCGGCCTGAATGATGATCACCGGTGTTTCCTTACCGGTGGCTTCATCCACATGCAGGGCGTACTGCGGGACATCCACCTTGATCGGTGAGCCCGCCGGCTTGCCTCGCACATTCAGCGTAAATGCCGCACAGCCGCTATCGATATCCACGCTGGTCGCGGAGCGGCCGCTGACGAAGCAGGTTGTCGGCAGCTCAGGCCAGGTAATGGTGTCGGCCAGGGCGAGGGTGGGCGCCATGGCCATGGCAACAAGAATCAACGTACGCACGAGGGGAGTTCTCTTGATCAAGGGCGGTGGCGTTTTTTACCAAAGCCCGGCGTTCGTCGCAACGCTGCGGCTCAGGCCAGGCGTTTCATCCCCGTGGCCTTGGCCGCGTTGAGGTCAAAGGTGGCGGTGTATTCACAGCCGGCTGCATGGGCGCAGCGTTCGATCAGGTAGTCGGCGAAGTCGGCTTTGCCGCCTGTGAATCGTCGCAGTGCCTGCCAGATGATCTCGGCGTGCTCGACGGTCAGTTCACGGGTGCGCAGCAGCGTTTCCAGCACGGTCACCACGTCGCTTTTGGCCGATTGATAGCAGCTTTGCAGCACCCAGACCAATTCCACCACCGACACCAGGCTGACAAAGCCCGGCGACACGCTGGTGAGCGACTCGATCAACGCCGAGGCCTTGGGCGATTGCACGGGGTCATCCTGGGTGACATAGCGCACCAGCACATTGGTATCGAGCCCGATCATCCGGCGTTGGCTCCTTGCGCGGCGATGGCGCGGTTCATGTCTTCGATCGACACAGCCTGTGCGGGCTTGCGGATCAGCCCCTTGAGGTCCTGCACGGTTTTGCTCGCGGCGATGATGGAAAACTTGCCGTCTTCCGTTTCGACAAATTCAACCCGGTCGCCTGTTTCCAGGCCAAGCGCGGTGCGCACTTGCACGGGGATAGTGATTTGCCCTTTCGAGGTGAGTGTGGCGGTGGCCATAGTGAAAATCTCCATCGTGATATTCCTTACGTTAAGGTAAGGATTGATGAAGGACAAGATCCGTTGGTCCATAGGTTGCTCGGCTGGTGTGAGTGAGTGGGAACAGGTAAAACCCTAGTTCGAACTGTGCGCTCTCACACGCTTTCCTCCGGCCTCAAGAGATACACGCTATGACCGACCGCCACCTGATCATTCCTGCCGCCATGCAACCCATAGTCGAGCGCGCCGGCTACGTCCCTGCGGTAAAAGTTGGCAATACTCTTTACTGCGCAGGCCAGGTCGGCCGTACGCCGCATCTGGCCGTGATCGACGATCCCGAGGCGCAATTCATCGCGGCCTGGGAAAACCTGAGGGACGTATTGGAGGAGGGCGGTTGCAGCTTCGATGACGTGGTGGACATGACCACGTATCACGTGAACATGCGCCAGCACATGGCGGTTTTTCGTGAAGTGAAAAACCGCCTGTTTCCACGCGGGCAGTGCGCCTGGACCACAATCGGGGTGTCCGAACTGGCGCACCCCGGGCTGCTGGTGGAAATCAAATGTGTGGCGGTGCAGCGCTAGACGCTTACTGAACCACGCGATAGCACGGCACATACGCCGCGCCGCCCGGCAATTTCATGCGGTGTTGGGCGACAAATGCCTGCAGCAGTTCGTCCAGCGGTTTCATGATGGCCGGGTCGCCGTGGATTTCATACGGCCCGTGCTGTTCGATCAGGCGAATGCCCTTGTCCTTGACGTTACCGGCCACAATCCCGGAGAACGCGCGGCGCAGGTTGGCTGCCAGTTCGTGGGGCGGCAGCGTAAGGCTCAGCTGCAGGCCGGCCATGTTTTCGTGAGTCGGGTCGAACGGGCGCTGGAAGCCTTCGTCGATCTTGAGCAGCCAGTTGAAGTGGAACGCGTCGTTGCGTTCGCGACGGAACTGTTTCACGGCCTTGAGCCCGACGGTCATCTGGCGGGCCACTTCGGCCGGGTCGTCGATGATGATCTGGTAGTGCGCCTGCGCCGCTTCGCCGAGGGTGGCGCCGACGAACGCGTGCAGTTGTTGTAGGTACGGCGCGGCGTGTTTGGGCCCGGTGAGGATGACCGGGAACGGTACATCGCGGTTGTCCGGGTGCATCAGGATGCCCAGCAGGTACAGGAACTCTTCGGCCGTGCCGGCGCCGCCCGGGAAGATGATGATGCCGTGGCCGACGCGCACGAAGGCTTCCAGGCGTTTTTCGATGTCCGGTAGGATCACCAGTTCGTTAACGATGGGGTTCGGGGCTTCGGCCGCGATGATGCCCGGCTCGGTCAGGCCCAGGTAGCGCCCGCCGGTAATGCGTTGTTTGGCGTGGGAAATGGTCGCGCCTTTCATCGGGCCTTTCATCACGCCGGGGCCGCAGCCGGTGCATACGTCGAGGCTGCGCAGGCCCAGTTCGTGGCCGACTTTCTTGGTGTATTTGTATTCTTCGGTATTGATCGAGTGCCCGCCCCAGCACACCACGATTTTCGGCTCGACGCCCGGGCGCAACGTGCGGGCGTTGCGCAGCAGGTGGAAGACGTAGTCGGTGATGCCTTGGGAGTCGCTCAGGTCGATGCGCTGGCTGCCCAGCTCGTTCTCGGTGTAGACGATGTCGCGCAGGGCGCTGAAGAGCATTTCGCGGGTGCTGGCGATCATTTCGCCATCGACGAACGCGTCGGCCGGTGCATTCAACAGTTCCAGGCGCACGCCGCGGTCCTGCTGGTGGATGCGCACTTCAAAGTCTTGATAAGCGTCGAGGATGGTCTTGGCGTTGTCGATATGCGCGCCGGTGTTGAGGATGGCCAGGGCGCATTGGCGGAACAGCGTGTAGATGCTGCCGGTTCCGGCTTTACTCAGTTGCTGGACTTCACGTTGGGAGAGGGTTTCGAGGCTGCCCTTGGGGCTGACGGAGGCATTGATGACTTGACGTTGGGGCATTCTGATTCCTTGAAAACACAGCCACCGCACCCGCCGTGGGCGGCGGTGGCTGGAGAATGGTGAGCGCCGGACTCGGTCGCACGCGACGGTTAGTTTGGCAGGCCTGGGGCCATGCGCAAACTCCGTCCAGCACCATCATGCCGCAGAACTTACTGAATCAGCTTCCAGTTTTTGTAGAAAACTCGACGCAGGGTAAAGACCAGCCCGGCAAAACCCGAGATCACGGCATTGAGCACTGACGGCAGCAAGGTCGGACGAACGATGTCAATGAACAGGCAGTACCGTTTTGCGTCGTTCTTGTTGAAGGACGCATGCATCAGCGTGTCATCGAAGATGAACAGCGGGTCGTCGTGCCAGTAGTGCTTGTGCTTGCCCACCTGGATGTAAACACCCTCATGGTGAGGCGCCGGGGCCATGTTGTAGAGCACGCGGAACATCATGCGCAGCGGGCCGAAGTGGAAGGACGTCGAGCGGTTTTCGTTGAACACCGACACGCCGATGGTCTTCACAAATGGCAGTTTCTTGCGCAGTTGCGGGATGTCCAGGGTGGTTTCGATGGGGCGGCCGTACCATTGGAAGAACAACATGCCGCGTTTTTTCTCGGCCATGCGCTCGTCCAGGTAGCTGATGATTTCATCCTTGTTGGCCATGGCGTCGTCGATCACCTGTTGCAGGTCTTCACGCCAGGCCGGCGGCAGGTCGCGCATGGTGTAGACGTGACGGTTGCGCAGGCTCAGCAGGTCGAACAGGGTGTTGAACGGCGCCAATATCCAGGTATTGCGGCCATTGCCGACGAAGTACTTCTTGATGGTGTCACGGTCATACAGGCCGTTGCGCAGGAAGTCATAAATGCCGCAGAACAGGACCAGCAGCAGAAATACCAGGCTGGTGCGTGGGAAGCAGTAGATGAACAGCAGAACGCCGAGAACCCAGGCGACTGAGACCAGTTTTTTTTGAACAGCACTTTTACTCATGAAGCGAGGCTCCGGACCGGAAACAAAGCGAAACAATCCCGCCATGATAGTGGGTTATCACGGCGCTGGGCGTTTTAAATATTGCGAATTTGTGAAGGCCCGACACAGTTTTTAACCCCGCGGTGCGGTGTGCATCGGGTTTTGTTGATTGGATTTTGTAAACAGAAGATTTGCGACTATCGTGACGCTTCGGTTTTTCAGACGTCATAGACCGGTACGATTGAAGTTGAATGGCCACCATTGGCCTTCGGCACCTTGGAAGAGGCAGAAATTTTATGATCATCAAACCGCGGGTTCGTGGCTTTATCTGTGTGACCGCTCACCCTGTGGGCTGTGAAGCGAACGTCAAGGAACAGATCGACTACGTAACCCAGCATGGCGCCATTGCAGGCGGCCCAAAGAAGGTGCTGGTCCTCGGCGCTTCCACCGGTTACGGCCTGGCCGCGCGCATCAGTGCTGCGTTTGGCTGCGGCGCCGACACCCTGGGTGTGTTTTTTGAGAAAGAAGGCGAAGAAGGCAAGCTGAGCTCCGCCGGCTGGTACAACAGCGCGGCGTTCGAGAAGTTTGCCGTCGAAAAAGGCCTGTACGCCAAGAGCATCAACGGCGACGCGTTCTCCGACGAGATCAAGCGCCTGACCATCGAAACCATCAAGAAAGACCTGGGCAAGATCGACCTGGTGGTTTACAGCCTGGCCGCGCCACGCCGTACCGACCCGCAGGGCGTGGTGCACACCTCCACCCTCAAGCCGATCGGCAAGGCCGTGACCCTGCGCGGTATCAACACCGATAAAGGCGTGGTGGTCGACACCACCCTCGAGCCTGCGACCCAGGAAGAAATCGACGGCACCGTGAAAGTCATGGGTGGCGAAGACTGGCAGCTGTGGATCGACGCCCTGCGTGATGCGGACGTGTTGGCCGAAGGCGCCAAGACCACCGCGTTCACCTACCTGGGCGAGAAGCTGACCCAGGACATCTACTGGAACGGCTCCATCGGCGAAGCCAAAAAGGATCTGGATAAAAAAGTCCTGACCCTGCGCGACAACCTCGCGGCGCTCAAGGGCGATGCCCGTGTGTCGGTGCTCAAGGCCGTGGTTACCCAGGCGAGCTCGGCGATCCCGATCATGCCGCTGTACCTGTCGTTGCTGTTCAAAGTGATGAAAGAGCAGGGCACCCACGAAGGCTGCATCGAGCAGGTCTACGGCTTGTTCAAGGACAGCCTGTACGGCACAGCGCCGAAGCTGGACGCCGACGGCCGCCTGCGCGCCGACCTGGCCGAGCTGGAACCTAAAGTCCAGGACGCCGTAGCGGCGCTGTGGAACCAAGTGACCGACGACAACGTCAACGAGATCAGCGATTTCGCCGGCTACAAGGCTGAATTCCTGCGCTTGTTCGGCTTTGAAGTCGACGGCGTGGATTACGAAGCCGATGTGAACCCGACAGTGAAGATCAATGGCTTAGTCCAAGCCTAAACACCGTCAACAATGTGGGCGCGGGCCTGTGTGGGAGCCGGGCTTGCCCGCGATAGCATCGCCGCGGTGTAACGGATACACCGAGGTGACTGCATCGCAGGCAAGCCAGCTCCCACACCAGCCGCGCCCACTTTTGCCTTCGGTGAATCGCAACCCTCCTGCATTCCTTCGCGCTCCCACCCTCGCTCACAATCTGCCAGACTCCTTGGGCTATCACGCCACGCCAACGGAGGATCTGATGACGATTCGTGCAGTAGTTTTTGATTTCGGCGGTGTCCTGTTCGACTGGAACCCGCAGCACCTCTACCGCAAGCTGATTACCGACGATCACGAGCGGCACCACTTTCTCGAAACCATTTGCACTCAAGCCTGGAACACCGAGCAGGACGCCGGTCGTAGCCTGGCCGAAGGCACGCGCCACCTGGTTGAGCAATACCCGCAACACCAAGCCTTGATCCAGGCCTATTACGAGCGCTGGCACGAGATGCTGCGCGGCTCATTGCCCGACGGCGTGGCGATCCTCGAAGCCTTGCATGCGGCCGATATGCCGCTGTTCGGGCTCACCAACTGGTCCGCTGAAACCTTCCCCTATGCGCGGGCCAACTATCCGTTCCTGCAGCGTTTTCGCGACATCGTGGTGTCGGGCGAGCTAAAGCAGATCAAGCCGGATGCGGCGATCTATGAGGCGAGCCTGGCCCAGGTGCGCGCGCATCTGCCGGATATCGAGCCGCGTGAACTGGTGTTTATCGACGATGTTGCCGGCAATATCGACGCCGCTGTCGCCCTTGGCTGGCAGGGCATTCACCATGTGTCGGCCGAGCGTACGGCGGCAGGTTTGCGTGAGTTGGGCGTGAGGTTCTAGCGCGCCCATTTTTCCATGGCGAAGTCCACGAAGGCGCGCAGTTTGGGCAGGCGGTAGCGGTCTTGTCGGTAAAGCAGGTGCATCGGCCGGCTGGGCAGTTGGTAGGTGGTTAACAAGGCCACCAGCTTGCCGCTCTCCAGGTCCGGTTGCACCAGGGCATCGGCCAGCATGATGATGCCCATGCCGTTTACCGCCGCCTGGCGCAAGCCTTGTGAGCTGTTGATGGTCAATGAGCCGGAGACCGGAACCTCTACCTCGCCTTCCTCACCGGTCATGCGCCACAGTTTGTCGGTGTCGCGCCAGTTGTCGTTGGCCGGGTAGGCGAACGCTAGGCAGTCATGGTGCTGCAGGTCGCTGGGTGTCTGCGGCGTGCCGCGTCGCGCCAGGTACTCAGGTGATGCGCAAAGGGTCAGGGTGTAGGCCTGCATGGGCCGGGCGATCAGGCTGGAGGCCTCCAGCTCGCCGAGTCGGATCGCCACGTCAAAGCCGCTGTCGACCAGGTCCATGCGTTCGTTGCTCAGCACCACGTACAGGTTGATCAGCGGGTAGCGCTGGGAAAACTCACTCAGGGCGGGCGTCAGGCGTTCGGTGCCGAATACCGGTGGTGCAGTGATTCGCAGGCTGCCTTTGGGGGTGTCGCTGTGGGCCTGCTCCGCCAGCAGTTCGGAGTCGGCCACCAGCCCCAGCACTTCCAGGCAGCGCTGGTAATACTGCCCGCCGAATTCCGTGAGGCTTTGTTTGCGGGTGGTGCGCTTGAGCAGGCTGACCCCCAGCCGTTGTTCCAGCGCACGCAAATGATTGCCGACCATGGTGGTCGACATCCCGCATTCCTGCGCGGCGGCGGTCATGCTGCCGGTCTCCACCACTTTCACGTACACCGACATCGCCTGGAACAGATCCATTATCAAGCCCCGGTTTAAAGTCATTGCAGGAATGTGCAGTTTATCCAGCTCAGGTGGCTAACGATACTGCACCTATCCCAACGATGCACTGGAGCCTGCCACCATGACCGCCGCCTGCCTGATGACCACGTATCAACCCTTGGCCCTGAGCTTCACCCGTGGCCTGGGCACGCGCCTGTGGGACCAGCAGGGCCGCGAATACCTCGACGCGGTGGCCGGTGTGGCGGTGACCAATGTCGGGCATTCCCACCCAAGGCTGGTCACGGCAATCAGTGAACAGGCGGGCCTGCTGCTGCATACGTCCAACCTCTACAGCATCGACTGGCAGCAACGCCTGGCCCAGCGCCTGACCCAGTTGTCCGGCCTGGACCGCGCCTTCTTCAACAACTCCGGCGCCGAAGCCAACGAGACGGCGCTGAAGCTGGCACGCTTGCATGGTTGGAAAAAAGGCATCGAAGAGCCGCTGGTGGTGGTGATGGAAAACGCGTTCCACGGGCGTACCCTCGGCACCATGGCGGCTAGCGACGGGCCTTCGGTGCGCTTGGGCTTTCAGCGTTTGCCGGGGGATTTTCTCAAGGTCGGTTTTGGCGATCTGGCGGCCCTGGAAGCCCTCACTCACGCGTTCGGCCCACGCATTGCGGCGGTGCTGCTGGAACCCATCCAGGGCGAAAGTGGCGTGATACCCGCGCCGCCCGGCTACCTCAAAGCCTTGCGCGAGCATTGCTCGCGCCACGGTTGGCTGATGATGCTGGATGAGATACAGACCGGCATCGGCCGTACCGGCAGCTGGTTTGCGTTCCAGCATGAAGGCATTGTTCCGGACGTGATGACCCTGGCCAAAGGCCTCGGCAACGGCGTGCCCATCGGCGCCTGCCTGGCACGCGCCACGGTGGCTGAGTTGTTCACGCCGGGTAGCCACGGCAGCACGTTCGGCGGCAACCCGTTGGCCTGTCGCGTGGGCTGCACGGTGCTGGACATTATTGAAGAGCAGGGCCTGCTGCAGAACGCTGCGCAACAGGGCGAACGGCTGCTGGCGCGGTTACAGGTGGCGTTGAGCGAGCATGCGCAGGTAGCGGCGATTCGTGGGCAGGGGTTGATGATTGGCATCGAACTGGCCCGCCCCTATCGCGACCTGGCCCAGCGCGCAGCGCAGGAACACGGGCTGTTGATCAATGTGACGCGCGGCAAAATCATTCGCCTGCTACCGCCGCTGACGCTGGATGCCAACGAAGTCGAGATGATCGTGCGGGCCATCACCCGCTTGTTGGACTGAAGCCCGAGCAAATGTGGGAGCTGGCTTGCCTGCGATAGCGATCTGTCTGTGCCAAATGTAGGGGCTGGTACACCGCTATCGCCGGCAAGCCAGCTCCCACAGTTGAGCTGCGTGACTTTCAGCCATCCGGGCCATTCAGCCATTCCTGGTTCATCGTCTCGGTATCGCCCAGGTACTCCAGCAGCCACGCCATCGCCGGGGACAGCTTGTTCTGTGCCCAGGCCACACACGACGGGCTGGCCGGGAACGGCCGGCTTAATTGCAATGCCACCAGCTCACCGCGCTCGATCCACGGCAACACCTGATGCGCCGGGGCCATGCCGACACACAGGCCATCGCGCAGGCAATCAATGGCCGAGGCCCAATTGGGCACCACCAGTCGGCGCTGGTTATCCAGGGTCCAGGTGTCGCGTTTGGGCAGGTTGCGCGAAGTGTCGGTCATGCAAAGCGAGGCGAACGGGCGCAGTTGGTCGTCACTGAGCAAGCCCGCGGCCGTCGCCAGCGGGTGCTTCGCGCTGACCACGCACAGCCAGTTCAACAACCCCATGTCGCGAAACGTGAAGCGGCTGGCCACCGGCACCGCGCTGGTGGCGCCGATCACGATGTCGGTGCGTTCATCGGCCAGCGCGTCCCACACGCCGTTGTACACCTCGTATTCCAGCAGCAATTCCACCTCGGGAAACTGCCGATAGAAATCCAGCACCAACTGCCGACAGCGTTGGGGTTTGACGATGGAGTCCACGGCCACCTTCAACTGGCCGCTCCAGCCATTCGCCACCTGCTGACACAAGCGCCGTGTGCCGAGCATTTTTTTCATCACGCCGCGGGCTTCATCTATAAATAAACGGCCGGCCGGGGTCAGTTCTACGTCGCGATGGCGCCGCACAAACAACGGCACCGCCAGCCATTCCTCAAGCTGGCGCACCGTATAGCTGATGGCCGACGGCACGCGATGCAGTTCCTGCGCGGCGGCGCTGAAGCTGCCGTGGCGCGCCACGGCATCCACGACGTCCAGCGAGTATTCAGACCACATTAGCGCTGCCTTCAAAATATTTGATAAGGGTGTCCAATTATTATCGCTTCACACAGAAACTGTCAGCTTCATAATGAGCGCCAGTCAGCAAATAGTTTGATGGCAGGATTAACAAGGCTTCAATGAAAAATTCTTTTGGCTTCACTTGGTATCTGGCGGGGCTGAGCATGCTCGGTTATCTCGCCATGGACATGTACTTGCCGGCGTTCGGCGCAATGGGCGAGCAGTTGCAGATTGGTGCGGGCGCGGTGGGCGCCAGCTTGAGCATTTTTCTCGCCGGCTTCGCGGTGGGGCAGTTGCTGTGGGGGCCGTTGTCCGACCGCCTGGGGCGCAAGCCGATCCTGGTGACGGGCTTGAGCCTGTTTGTGTTGGGTTGCCTGGGCATGTTCTGGGTCGAAACGGCGCCGCAACTGTTGGCGCTGCGCTTTATGCAGGCGATTGGCGTGTGTTCTGCCGCGGTCAGTTGGCAAGCGCTGGTGATTGACCGCTACCCGGCCGACAAGGCCCATCGCGTGTTCGCCAGCATCATGCCGCTGATGTCGCTGTCGCCGGCCCTGGCGCCGCTGCTGGGCGCGATGGTGTTGAATCACTTCGGTTGGCAGGCGATCTTCGGGGTGTTGCTGGGCGTGTCGCTGCTGTTGCTGCTGCCGACGTTGTTCCTGCGCAAGATGCCGAAACGTCGGGCAGAAGAGGGCGAACCTTCGCGCCTCGGTTACGGGCAGTTGCTGACCTCCCGCGTGTTTACCGGCAACGTGATGATCTTCGCCGCGTGCTCGGCAAGTTTCTTCGCCTGGCTGACCGCGTCGCCCTTCATCCTCGGCGATATGGGCTACAGCCCGAACGACATTGGCCTGAGCTACGTATTGCCGACCTTGGCCTTTCTGGTGGGCGGCTACAGTTGCCGCAGCGCGTTGCAGCACTGCCAGGGCAAAGTCTTGCTGCCGTGGTTGCTGGTGGCTTATTGCATCAGCATGGTGGCGTTGTACCTGGTCGCGACCCTGACCGTGCCGACCCTGACCACCTTGCTGATTCCCTTCTGCCTGATGGCCTTGGTCAACGGTGCGAGCTACCCCATCGTGGTGGCGAATGCGCTGATGCCCTTTGCGGAAAATTCCGGCAAGGCCGCTGCGCTGCAGAACACCCTGCAACTGGGGCTGTGCTTTCTGAGCAGCTTGCTGGTGTCGTCGATGATCGACCAGCCGTTGCTGATCACCGTGATCGTGATGCTCGCCACCGCGCCATTGGCCGTGTTGGGTTACTGGCTGGCGCGACCGAAGGCAGACAACTCGGAACTGGCAAACGCCTAACACTCACATGCGATCAAACGCTGGGAGCTGGCTCCCACCGTTGATTGGGCTTCTTCAGTCAGAATGTCACTTCCATATTCAGCGTAGGCGTGGAGGTGCGGGTCCCCCTGCCGCCATCCACCCCGAACTTGTGATGCCAGTACTCGTAACCCACCCCCAGATACAGGTTCGGCTTCACGCTTTTACCGGGCCGCACCGCCACCATCAGCGCGGTGCGCATCAGGGTTTCCGGCGCGGTGTCGCGGCCATGGTAGTCCTCGCCCTTGTCCCCGACGTAATTGATAAACCCCTGGAATTTCGCCGCGTGGTTGGCGATTTCAAAGGGGCGCAGCCACGTCAGGTTGAGCATGTAGGTGTCGTCGAAGGTGTGATTCGACTCGCGTGCGCCGGGGATGCCGGTGTGGTTCCTTTCCTTGTAGTACATCAGGCTCAGGTCCAGCACGCCGACAGTGTTGAACTTCAAGGTCGGGCCGATGACAAGTGCGCGCTTTTTCGCTGAAGCAGCGTTGTTGTTGCGGTTGGCGTCAAAGCCCAGCGTCAGGGCGTAATCCTTGATCAGCCCGGTGCCCAGCGGCACATCCAGGACCCGTGAGGCATACAACTGGTGTCGATACACCGCGTAGACCTCGCTGCCACCCCGGTCGGTGCCCTTGCGCGGGTCATGGCTGTCGGACAGGAACACATCAAGGTTCAGGTAGTTGCTGCCGTAGCGGTAGCCGCTGGCGTGGGTAAAGCTGTAGATGCGCTTGCTGAAATCGTCGGGGTTATTCGGATTGGTGAAGTGTTGGCCGTAGCGAAACCCTACGCTGTTGTTCATCCATTCCACCGCGACAGCCTCCCCGCCGCCGAGAAGGGTCAATGCAACGGTTGCGCCCTGTAATGCCTTTTTCATTGTTTCAGGTCCTTTGGCGTTCTGGCTCATGACGGCCGAATTGTTTTTGTAACGCCGACGGAGGGTATCTTGTTCGATTGATTGTATACAACTCTATGGACACACAGTCCAAACATTGCATACAGTGCTCGCACAACAAAAACAGAGAACCCCTCACCATGACTATCCCGAAGGCGTCACCGCAACGGCCAGAAGATGAGAATCTCGGCGTCGCGGCCAACATGGCTTACGGCCTGCAGCATGTGCTCACCATGTACGGCGGCATCGTCGCTGTACCGTTGATCGTCGGCCAGGCGGCCGGTTTGTCGCCGGCGGATATCGGCCTGTTGATCGCCGCATCGCTGTTCGCCGGTGGCCTGGCCACGCTGCTGCAAACCCTGGGCTTGCCGTTTTTTGGCTGCCAGTTGCCGCTGGTGCAGGGTGTGTCGTTTGCCGGTGTGGCAACCATGGTGGCGATTGTCGGCAGCGATGGCGCCGGCGGGGTGCCGGCGATTCTCGGGGCGGTGATGGCCGCGTCGTTTATCGGCTTACTGATTACGCCGGTGTTCTCACGGATCACCAAGTTCTTCCCGCCGCTGGTGACCGGCATCGTGATCACCACCATCGGCCTCACATTGATGCCCGTGGCGGCGCGCTGGGCCATGGGCGGCAATAGCCGTGCGGCGGATTTCGGCAGCATGGCGAACATCGGCCTGGCCGCGCTGACGCTGGTGCTGGTGTTGCTGCTGAGCAAGATCGGCAGCGCGACGATCTCGCGTTTGTCGATCCTGCTGGCGATGGTGATTGGCACCGTGATTGCGGTGTTCCTCGGCATGGCGGATTTCTCCGGGGTGACCCAGGGGCCGATGTTCGGTTTTCCTACACCCTTTCATTTCGGCGTGCCGACCTTTCATGTGGCGGCGATCATTTCCATGTGCATCGTGGTGATGGTGACCTTGGTGGAAACCTCGGCGGACATTCTGGCGGTGGGGGAGATCATCGATACCAAGGTCGATTCCAAGCGCCTCGGTAACGGCTTGCGCGCCGATATGCTATCGAGCATGTTCGCGCCGATCTTCGGCTCATTCACCCAGAGTGCGTTTGCCCAGAACGTCGGCCTGGTGGCGGTGACCGGGGTGAAGAGTCGGTTTGTGGTGGCAACGGGCGGGGTGTTCCTGGTCGTGCTCGGCCTGCTGCCCTTCATGGGCCGGGTGATTGCGGCAGTGCCGACATCGGTGCTGGGCGGTGCCGGGATTGTGCTGTTTGGAACGGTGGCGGCCAGTGGTATTCGCACGCTGTCCAAGGTGGATTACCGCAACAACATGAACCTGATCATCGTCGCGACGAGCATCGGTTTCGGCATGATCCCCATCGCCGCACCGACCTTTTACGATCACTTCCCAACCTGGTTCGCGACGATTTTCCATTCGGGGATCAGTTCGTCGGCGATCATGGCGATCCTGTTGAATCTGGCGTTTAACCACTTTACCGCTGGCAACTCGGACCAGCAGTCGGTGTTTGTGGCGGGGACTGAGCGCAGTCTGTACTTCCATGATGTGGCGGCATTGCGCGATGGGGATTACTTCAGCGGCGGTAAGATGTTTGATGCTGAAGGGAAGGAGATTCCGGTGCTGGCTGAGGTGCCCAGGAAGTCCGTAAAGCCTCAGACCACTGAAGTCTGAACGGTGGGAGGTGGTTTGCTTGCCATGGGCATAGGTCTTTACGCAGCGCTTTGGGGTGCTCTGGGCCTGTGGGGCGTTTCGGTGGGTTGGGTATATATCCGTTGGTGCGGTAACGGCGGCTAT
>NZ_LXJP01000035.1:0-75161 GCF_001728855.1 Pseudomonas sp. AP19
CACACCCTTGGGCAGGCCGGTGGAGCCGGAGGTGTAGATCACGTAGGCGAGGTTGTCACCGTCGAGTGCGACCGAGGGTGCGGTGTCGCTGTACTCGGCCCAGTCCTCGCTGCGGTCTATCGCCAAGGTGTTCAGCCCTTCAGGGATCGGCAATTGCTGCAACACGCGGGTGTGCGTGAGCAGCAGTTGCGCGCGGCTGTCTTGCATCATGTACAGCAAGCGATCACGCGGGTATTCCACGTCCAGCGGCACATACACGCCGCCGGCTTTGAGCACTGCGAGGAACGCCACCATGATCTCGGCACTGCGCGGCATGGCGATGGCCACGCGCACTTCCGGGCCCACGCCACGGGCGATCAGCGCATGCGCAAGGCGATTGGCCTGGCCATCGAGTTCCCCGTACGTCAGCGTTTGCGCAGCGAATTTTACCGCCACTGCATTCGGGTTTTCCCGGGCACGGTCGGCGACCAACTCGTGCACCAGGCGCTTGGCCGAGTAGCCCGAATCGGTGCCATTCCAGAGCTGCAGAATGTGTTGTTGCTCATCAAGGTTGAGCAGGTTCAGTTGCCCGATGGCCTGCTGCTGATCGTCTACCATGCTCTGCAACAGGTTCTGCCAATGCTCGGCCATGCGTTCGATGGTGCGGTGCGCAAACAGATCGGTGGCGTAACTCAGGGATGCACGCAGCGCGTCGCGGGATTCCTCCACATCCAGCGCCAGGTCGAACTGAGCAACGCCTTCATCCCCGCTCAACACCTCGACCTGCAGCCCCGGCAACCGCTGCAAATGATTGCCCGCCGAGGTCACGCGGTGGTTGAACAGCACTTGGAACAAGGGGCTCAGGCTCATGCTGCGTTCCGGCTGCAACGCCTCCACCAGTTGCTCGAACGGCAGGTCTTGATGAGCCTGCGCCTCCAACGACCGCTGGCGCACCTGGCGCAACAGTTGCGCCACGCTCATCTGGCCGTTGAGGTCGGCCTTGAGCACCTGAGTGTTGACGAAGAAGCCAATCAGCCCCTCGGTTTCAAGGCGGTTGCGGTTGGCGATCGGCACCCCGACGCGCACGTCTTCCTGGCCGCTGTAGCGATGCAGCAAGACCTGGTACGCCGCCAGCAACACCATCGGCAAGGTGACGCCGGCTTTGTTCGCAAGGTTGCGCAAGCCGGCCAGCAGCGGAGCTGCCAGTTCAACGCCAAGGCGCGCACCGCGATGGCTTGGCAACGCCGGGCGCTGGTAATCGAACGGTAACTCCAGCACGGGCTGCTCGCCGCCCAACTGCTCACGCCAGTAGGTCAATTGCCGCGCGGTCTCGCCGGCTTCCATCCAGTTGCGCTGCCACAGCGCGTAGTCGGCGTACTGAATCGGCAATGCCGGCAGTTGTGGCGTGCGGCCGACGCTGAAGGCTGCGTACAGTTGCACCAACTCCTCGACCATTAACTGCATCGACCAGCCATCGGAAACGATGTGGTGCTGCACCAGCACCACGACGTGATCGTCCTCGGCCAGGCGCAACAACTTGACCCGTAGCAACGGCCCGCGCAGCAGGTCGAACGGCTGCGCAACCGCCTCGGCGATGTGCACCTTGAGCGCGGCCTCATCAGCGTCGACCCGTTCGATTTCGATCAGGCCCAGGTCTTCGATCACTTGCACGGCGCCGCTGGCGTCCTGGCGCACATGTGTGCGCAGGCTTTCATGGCGCGCCAGCAACGTGTCGAAACTGCGTTGCAGCGCCGCCACGTCCAACGCGCCTTTCAAACGCAGGGCACTGGGGATGTGGTACGCCGAGCTTTGCGGGTCGAGTTGCCAGAGGAACCACTGGCGTTCCTGGGCGTAGGACAGTGGCAAGGGTTGCGTGCGATCGGCCTTGAGCAGCGCCGGCGCCGTGACGCCCGCCGCGCCCAACGCGCGCACGAAATCACCCAGCACGGGCTGTTCGAACAGGGTCTTGAGCGCAACCTCCAGCGCCAGTGCCTGACGTACCCGCGACACCACTCGCGTGGCCAGCAGCGAATGCCCGCCCAGCTCAAAGAAGTGATCGTCCAGGCCCACCTGCGGCAGCTCCAGCACCTGCGCCCAGATGGCCGCGACCTGTTGCTCTCGCTGGCTGACCGGGGCCACCGGCGCTTTCTGCAACACACCGGCATCCAGCTTGGGCAGCGCCTTGCGGTCGAGCTTGCCATTGGGCGTCAAGGGCAGGCTATCAAGGAATACCAAGTGCGCCGGCACCATGTAGTCCGGCAGGCGCTCGCGCAATGCCGCCTTGTACTGGTCACGCAAGCTCGCCTGCTGTTCGGCGGCGAAGGTCACCAGGTAGGCGATCAGGCGGTCGTTGTGGGCCAGCACCACAGCTTCACGCACCGCCACGAGCTCACGCAGGCACGCCTCGATTTCACCCAGCTCGATACGGAAACCACGCACCTTGACCTGCTGATCGACCCGGCCGATGTACTCAACCACACCGTCGGGGCGATAGCGTGCCAGGTCGCCGCTGCGGTACAGGCGTTCACCCGGTGCACCATACGGGTTGGGCACAAAGCGCTCTGCGGTCAGCGCTGGCCGTTCGTGATAACCACGCGCCAGGCCCGCGCCGCCGATCAACAATTCACCGGCCGCGCCCTGCGGGCAAGGCGTTAGCCCGGCGTTGAGAATAAACAACGACGTGTTGGCAATCGGTCGCCCGACAAAAGGCTGCGCCGCTGACAGACGATGGGCAGCCGACCAGATCGTGGTTTCCGTCGGACCATAGAGATTCCACACGGGGCCCTGCAGATCGAGCAGGCCTTGGGCCAGGTCAACCGGCAGCGCTTCGCCGCCACACAGGCACTTGATGCCCTGCAACCAATGGGCGCGCGGGCTTTCCAGCAACATGCGCCAGGTCGATGGGGTGGCTTGCAGCACGCGGGCGGATTGGTTATGCACCAGATCAATAATCGCCTCCGGGTCGAGGGCCAGTTCCTGGCCGCTCAGCAGCACCGTACCGCCGACGCTCAGCGGCACGTACAGTTCCAGGGCGAAGATGTCGAACGAGAAGGTGGTCAGCGACAGCACCCGCGCGTCGGAGCCAAATTCCAGGCTAGCGGCCATGCCGCAGGCAAAGCTGCACAGCGCCTGATGACGGACCATCACGCCTTTGGGCCTGCCGGTGGAGCCGGAGGTGTAGATCACGTAAGCCAAATGCTCCGGCGTGATAGTCACCTGCGGATCATGCTCGGCACCGCTGGCGTCGACCGCGTCCACCAACAGCACCTGCAGACCGTCCGGTTGCGCCAGGCGACCGTTCAGGTGTGGTTGGGTCAGCAACACCTGGGCGCGGCTGTCTTCCAGCATGAAGGCCAGTCGATCGGCCGGGAACTGCGGGTCGAGCGGCACATAAGCGCCACCGGCCTTGAGGGTCGCCAACAGACCGACCACCATGTCCAGCGAGCGCTCGACATGCACCGCCACCAGCACGTCAGGGCCGACGCCCGCCGCAATCAGGCGATGGGCCAGGCGGTTGGCGCGGCGGTTGAGTTCGCGATAGCTGAGGGCGTCGCCATTGAATTGCAGCGCACTCGCGTCCGGTTGCGCGCGTACTTGGGCCTCGAACAACTGGTGCACGCCGCGCGTGTGCGGGTAATCGACGTGGCTGGCGTTCCAGCTGTGTACGGTCTGTTGCCATTGCTGCGCGCTGAGCATCGGCAGCTCATCCAACGCTTGCGCGGCGTCACTCACCACCGCACGTAACAGGTTCTGCCAATGCTGCGCCAGGCGCTCCACAGTTGCGGGCTCGAACAGGTCGGTCGCGTAGGTCAGTGAGGCCCACAGGCCTTCGGCGGACTCTTCGGTTTCGAGGCTCAAGTCAACCTGTGTGGTGTGGCCTGCCCAATCCAGCGGCTGCAACGCCAGGCCTGGCAAGTGCACAGGGCCGGCACGCAGCGTGTCCTGGTGGTTGAACATCACTTGGAACAGCGGGTTATGGCTGAGGCTGCGTTCCGGTTGCAGCGCTTCGACCAACTGCTCGAAGGGCAGATCCTGATGGGCCTGCGCTTCCAGGGCGCGCTGCTTGACCTGAGCGAGCAATTGGCTGAAGAGCATCTGCCCGTCGACGTCGGCCTGATGCACTTGGGTATTGACGAAGAAGCCGATCAGCCGCTCGGTTTCAAGGCGGTTGCGGTTGGCGATCGGCACGCCGACGCGCAGCCTGGACTGGCCGCTGTAGCGATGCAGCAGGGTCTGGAACGAGGCCAGCAAGAGCATGAACAGTGTCACGCCCTCGCGCTGGGCCAGCGCCTTGAGGTCGTTGACCAGCGCAGGCTCAAGCTGGACCTGCTGCCGCGCGCCGCGATAACGCTGCACCGCCGGGCGCGGGTGGTCCAGCGGCAGCTCCAGCAGCGGATGCTCATCGCCCAGGCGCTGTTGCCAGTAATCGAGCTGGCGTTGTTTTTCACCTGCCGCCATCCAGTTGCGTTGCCACACGGCATAGTCGGCGTACTGGATCGGCAGCGCCGGCAATTGAGCCTGGCCCTGATACAGCGCCACCAGCTCATCCACCATCACGCGCATCGACCAACCGTCGGAGATGATGTGGTGTTGCGTGATGACCAGCACATGGTGATCGGGCGCAATCACCAACAGTTTGACGCGCATCAGCGGGCCGCTGCGCAGGTCGAATGGGCGCTGGATTTCTTGCTCCACACACTGCTGGATCGCAGCGGCCTCTACCCTCGCCTGCTCGACAGGCATGACCAGGGCGGGATGGATCACCTGCCAGGTCTGCTCAGCGTCTTCAACAAACGTGCTGCGCAAAGGTTCATGGCGCAACACCAGCGCCTGGAACGCATGCTCCAGCGCGCGGATATCCAGGTCGCCGCGCAGATGCAGGGCCGTGGGGAGGTGATACGCCGCGCTGGCAGGGTCCAATTGCCACAAAAACCATTGGCGTTCCTGGGCGAACGACAGCGCCATCGGCTGCCCACGCTCCAGGGCCACCAGCGGTGGCGCGCTCTGTTGATGCACACCTGAACACAGCGTGGCGAATGCCTCCAGCGTCGGTTGCTCAAAGAGTGCGCGCAGCGGGACTTCGCACTTCAACGCGTGACGCACCCGGGAAATCACCTGGGTGGCCAACAACGAATGGCCACCGCGTTCGAAGAAGTGGTCCGTGAGGCCCACCTGCTCGACCTGCAACACCGCTTGCCAGATCGTCGCCAGCTGCTTTTGCAGCGGGCTTTGTGGCGCCACATACGCCTGTTGACGCAGGTTCAGGTCGGGCGCGGGCAGCGCACGGCGGTCAAGCTTGCCGTTAGAGTTCAACGGCAACGCGGCGAGCAACACCCAATGGCTTGGCACCATGTAGTCCGGCAGCGCTTGGCGCAGGGTTGCCGCCAGCGATTGCGCATCCAGAGTCTGCCCATGGGCAGGCACTGCATAGGCGACCAATTGCATACCGAGCGCACTCGGCTGGGCGATGACAGCGGCTTCACGCACTTGCGGCAAGGCTTGCAGGCAGGCTTCGATTTCGCCCATTTCGATGCGGTAGCCGCGAATTTTCACCTGATGGTCGCTACGCCCGACGTACTCCAGCGCTCCCGCCTCGTTGTAACGCGCGAGGTCGCCGCTGCGGTACAGCCGCGCGCCCGGCACACGCGAAAAAGGGTCCGGCAGGAAGCGTTCAGCGGTCAATGCCGGACGGTCGAAATAACGCTGGGCCAGGCCCGCCTCGGCGCCAATGCACAATTCGCCGACACCGTCGGTGGCCAGCAGCTCGAACCCGCTGTCGAGCACATACAGCGAGCGACCGGCGATCGCCTGACCAATCGGCACACCGAACGCATCACTGGCATCCGCCAGTTGGCACTCGTGCACGCTGGACACCACGGTTGCCTCGGTCGGCCCGTAGGTGTTGACCAGCCGCACCTCGCCCAACCCCGCCGCGTGCCAGGCGCGCACGCCCTCCACCGACATGGCCTCGCCGCCCACATGCACTTGGCGCAGGTTGCCCAAGGTGCGGCGGTCGAGCGCACATTCCTTGGCCAGCAGGTACCAGTAGGCGGCCGGCAAGTCGGCCAGGGTCACGCCCTGCTCAACGATCTCTTCGGCCAATTGCCCAACGTCCCACAGCTCATCGCCGCGCATGATCACGGCGGCGCCCACACACAGCGGCGGGTAGCACTGTTCGACAAACCCGTCGAAGCTGAACGTCGCAAATTGCAGCACGCGGTCTTCGGCACACAGGCGGCTGTACGCCTCGGCGCTGTCGCAGAACTGGCCGAGGGCAGCATGGTCGATGGCCACGCCTTTGGGCTGGCCGGTAGACCCGGAGGTATAGATCACGTAGGCCAGGTCGGCCGCCGCCGCCGAGTTGGCTGGATTGGTCGCAGGGTAGCCGTCCAGCTCTTCACCGGACGCACTGAACGCCACGCGCAGCAGCCCTTGCGGCAGTGCCAGTTCGGTGAGCAAACCGGTTTGGCTGAGCAACAGGTCGAGGCGACTGTCCGCCAGCATGTAGGCCAAGCGTTCGGTCGGGTATGTGGGGTCCAGCGGCACATAGGCCGCGCCGGTTTTGAGTACCGCCAGCAGGCTGACGATCAACTGCGGGCCACGCCGACTGGCCAGGCCTACCCGTTGGCCCGGCCCGACGCCGAGTTCCACCAGGCGGTGGGCCAGGCGGTTGGCGCGGGCGTTGAGCTGGGCATAGCTCAGCCGTTCACTGCCCGCCTGCACCGCGAGTGCGTCGGGTGTGGCATGGGCCTGCGCGGCGATGCGCTCGTGCACCCGTTGATGACGCTGGGCGCCGCAGACCGATTGGCTAAGTGTGAGCACCTGCTGCTGTGTGGCGGCGTCCAACAGCTGCAGGTTGCCTAGCGGTACGTGCGCGTCCGCCACCAGTTGCGTCAACAGATGACGCAGGTTAGCGCCCAACCGCATGACTTGTTGCTGGCTGAAGTGGGCGCGATCGTAGCTGAATTCCAAACGCAAGCTGGCCCCCAGCTCGACGCCCAGGGTCAGCGGGTAGTGAGTGCGCTCATGGTTGTGCAGCCGGCCGAAGGTCAGGCCTGCGGGCGCGCCTTGCTTGAGTGCTTCGGCCACCGGGAAGTTTTCAAACACCAGCAAGGTGTCGAACAACGCCGCGCCTTGCTGACCGGCCCACGCCTGGATGTCGTAGAGCGGCACATGCTCATGGTCGCGCAAGCTGAGGTTCAGGGCTTGCAACTCACTCAGCCAGGCGCTCGCCGATTGGGCCGGCGAGGCGGCACTGATGATGGGCAAGGTGTTAATGAACAAGCCCAGTTGCTGTTCAATGCCCGGCAACGGCGCTGAACGCCCGGCGACGGTGGCGCCGAACGCTACGCAATCCTGGCCGGTGTAGCGTTGCAGCAACAGGCTCCAGGCCCCTTGCAGCACGGTATTGAGGGTAACTTTTTGGTGGCGGGCAAACTCGCCGAGGGCCTGGGTAAAATCGTTGCCCACTGACACTTGATAGTCAGCCATGCCCACACCGTCGACCGGCGTGCGCAGGGCTTGGGCCAGCAAGGTTGGCGCTTGCAACGGCGCCAGCGCATGTTTCCAGAATGTCTCGCCGCTGGGTTGCTGTTGCAGCCAGCCCAGGTAATCGCGGAACTGCCCCAGCGGCGCCGGCAACGCCTGGCCTGCATAGTGGGCAATGACTTCAGCGAGCAACTGCGCGTTACTCCAGCCGTCCATCAGGATGTGATGACTGGTGAAGATGAAGTGCCAGCCGGACCCGGCGCCGCGTACCAACATCAAGCGAAACAGCGGCGCGGCGTTTAACTCAAAACCGCGTGAGCGCTCGGCATCGGCCAGTGCATCGACGTCGGCAGCCACGTCTTCGATCACTTGCAATTGCACGTCGACCTGACGCTGGATCACCTGATGGGCACTGTCCAGGCCCAGCCAGTGGAAGCTGCTGCGCAAGATGTCATGCCGGTCCAGCGCCGCTTGCCAGGCACGGCCGAAGGTCAGCAGATCGAGGCCCTCAATATCCAGGCGAAGCTGGTTGATATAGGCCTGCGCCTCGGGCGCATACAACGTGTGGAACAGCATGCCCTGCTGCATCGGCGACAACGGGTAGAGATCAGCGATATCCGGCCCGGCCACGGGCAGCGCATCCAGTTGCTGCTGGGTGAGGCGAGCCAGCGCGAAGTCCGAGGGCGTCACCTGCCCTGCCGGCGTTGCGCAGCAGTGTTCGATCAACGCCTTGAGTTCCGCCGCGTATTCATCCGCCAGATGCTGAATGGTCGCCGGCGTGAACATCTCCCGGCTGAAGCCCCATTGCAGGGACAGCTCCCCGCCGTACACCTGCCCTTCCACCGTCAGCCAATTGGCCAACGGCGCTTCCGGATCCTGAGCCTGGCCGCTGCTTTGCGCGGCCGGTACGAACAGTGCCGAGTCATTGAACTGGCGGTCGAACTGCCCCAGGTAGTTGAAGGTGATACGCGGCGCGGCCAGGCCTGCCAGGGTGTCGCGCGATTGCGCGTCGCTCAGGTAACGCAGCAGGCCGTAGCCCATACCCTTGTCCGGGACCGCACGCAGTTGCTCCTTGATCGACTTGATCGCGCTCGACAGATCGCCATGGGCCTGCAAACGCACAGGGAACAAACTGGTAAACCAACCGACAGTGCGGCTCAGGTCGAGGGTGTCGAACAGGTCTTCGCGACCATGGCCTTCGAGCTGGATCAATGCGCCGGCCTGGCCGCTCCAACGGCTGATCACCCGCACTAATGCGGTCAGTAACAGGTCGTTGACCTGGGTGCGATAGGCCGCCGGTGCATCCTGCAGCAGTTGGCGAGTGTGTTCGGCATCAAGGCGGGTTTCGAGCGTGGCGCCGAGGCGATTTTGCAGGCCACCTTGAGGGTTGTCGCACGGCAGCTCAGCCTCGCAGGCCTGCGCCTGCCAAAACGGCAGTTGGCCCTGGAGGGTACGCGCATGGGCCTGCAACTGCTGCGCCCACTGTTGGTAGCTGCTGGTCTTGGCCGGCAATGCAGCTTGGCGATAAGCCTGTTGCAGGTCTTCGAGCAGGATGCGCCAGGACACGCCGTCGACTGCCAGGTGATGGACCACCAGCAGCAGGCGCTGGGTGCCATCGGCCATCTGCACCAAGGCTGCGCGCAACAGCGGGCCTTGCTCCAGGTCCAGGCTGCGCTGGGCTTCATCACACAGCGCAGCCAGTTCAGCGTCGGTGCTGAGGTTGGCTTGCCACACTGCTGATTGCGTGCTCGGAGCGCCGTGGGCTTGTTGCCAGCCATCGGCGTGCTGCGTAAACCGCAGGCGCAACGCATCGTGATGGTTGACCAGTTGCGCCAGGGCTGCATCCAGCCGAGCAGGCTCCAGCGCCTCGCGCGGGGTGAGCAGCAATGACTGGTTCCAATGGTGGCGGGCCGGGATTGCCTGGGCGAAAAAGCTGTGCTGCACGGGGGTCAGGAGCACTTCGCCGGTCACCGGGCCTTGATCGATAACGCTCGCCTGTTCAAAGCTCGCCACCAGCGCCAGGCTGCGCACGCTCTGGTACTGAAACAGGTCGCGCGGGCTGAGGCGAACCCCCGCTTGCCGGGCGCGGCTGACCACCTGGATGGAGATGATCGAATCGCCACCCAGCTCAAAGAAGTTGTCATCCAGGCCGACTTGCGGCACACCGAGCACATCGCGCCAGATGGCCGACAGGGCTTTTTGCAGTGCGTTCTCAGGGGCGACAAACGCTTGCTGCGGGGCAGCCTCCGGCAGCGGCAGCGCTTTGCGGTCGAGCTTGCCGTTGGCGGTCACCGGCAGTTTGGCCAGGGGCACGAAGTGCGACGGCACCATGTACTCCGGCAAACTGCTGAGCAGCCAGGCCTTGAGGTCCGCGGGTTGTTCGTTCTCGAGTACCAGGTAGGCCACCAATTGTTTACCGCCCGGCACCAGCACCACCGCCTCACGCACCGAGGGATGCTGGATCAAGCGTGTTTCAATTTCGCCCAACTCGATACGCAAGCCGCGCAGCTTGACCTGATGATCAAGACGGCCGAGGTATTCGATCACCCCATCGGCTCGTTGACGCACGCGGTCGCCACTGCGGTAAAGACGCTCACCGTTGACGAACGGGCTCGGCACAAAACGCTCGGACGTCAGCGCCGCGCGGCGGTGATAACTGCGCGCCAGGCCAGTGCCACCCAGGTACAGCTCGCCGGACACACCGGCGGGCACCGGGTTGAGCTCGGCGTCGAGCACATAGGTGGCGAGATTGGCGATCGGGCGGCCGATGGGCACGCTGTCGGCACCTTCGTCGACACAGTTCCAGTGGGTGACGTCAATGGCGGCTTCGGTGGGGCCATAAAGGTTGAACAAGCCGGCGTTTGGCAGCTTGGCGAACACCTGCACTTGCGCATCCAGCGGCAAGGCTTCGCCACTGCACACGATACGTTTGAGGCAGGTGCAGGCATGTACGTCTGGCTCGTGGATAAACGCCTGGAGCATCGACGGCACAAAATGCACGGTGGTGATGCCGTGACGGCCAATGGTGTCGATCAGGCGCGCCGGTTCGCGATGTTCGCCAGGCGCAGCGACGACCAGGCGCGCACCCGTCATCAGCGGCCAGAAGAATTCCCAGACCGAGACGTCAAAGCTGAACGGGGTCTTCTGCAGGACCGCGTCGCTGGCATTCAGGCCATAGGCCTGTTGCATCCAGCACAGGCGGTTGACCAAGCCGCGATGGCTGTTGCCGGCCCCCTTGGGTTTGCCGGTGGAGCCGGAGGTGTAGATCACGTAGGCCAGGTTGAGCGCGTGGCTATCCACGGTGGGCGATTCGAGGCTGTAGCCCTCGAGCCAGCCCGGCGCTTGGTCCAGGGCAATCACCTGGAGGCCTGCAGCGGGCAGCACCGCCAACAGGCTGTGCTGGCTGAGCAGCAGCGTGATGCCGCTGTCTTCGATCATGTAGGCGAGGCGTTCCGGCGGGTATTCCGGGTCCAGCGGCACGTAGGCGCCACCCGCCTTGAGGATCGCAAGCAAGCCCACCACCATTTCAACGGAACGCTCGACGCAAACCCCCACCAGCACGTCCGGGCCAACCCCCCGCTCACGCAAGGCATGGGCCAACTGGTTGGCGCGGCCGTCGAGCTGGGCGTAGGTCAACGTGGTGGCGCCAAAGACCAACGCTGGCGCGTGCGGAGTACGCTGCACCTGGTCTTCGATCAGTTGATGAATACCCACGTCGGTCGGGTACGTCTCAGCGGTCTGGTTCCAGTGATGCACCAACCTGTGCCGCTCATCGCCATCCAGCATCGGCAGCTCGCCGATACGTTGTTCACCGTCGGCCACCATGGCCTGCAACAGGCTGATCCAGTGCCGGGCCATGCGCGCAATGGAGGGTGCGTCGAACAGGTCGTTCGCGTAGGTCAGCGCGGCGTGCAGGGTGCCGGATTTTTCATAAGTGTCGAGGGTCAGGTCGAACTGCGTGGTACGGCCCTGCCACTCCACAAGTGCCAGCTCCAGGCCGGAAGCGGTACGCACTGAAGCGATGTCCGCGACCACCGGCTGATGGTTGTACATCACCTGGAACAGCGGCGTATGGCTGAGGCTGCGCTCGACTTTCAGCGCTTCCACCAGGCGCTCGAATGGCAGCTCCTGATGGTCCTGCGCGCCCAGCGCGTGCGCCTTGATGCTTTGCAATAAGTGGGCAACACGGGTCTGCCCGGTCAGCTGCGTGCGCAGCACCTGGGTGTTGACGAAGAAACCGATCAGCCCTTCGACTTCACTGCGGTTACGGTTGGCAATCGGCACGCCAACCCGTATGTCGCTCTGCCCGGTGTAGCGATGCAACAGCACATTGAAGGCGCCCAGCAGCAGCATGAACAGGGTGACGTTATGCTGTTGCGCGCAGCTGCGCAGTTGCGCAGCCAGGCCCGCGTCGATCGCGAAATTATGCCGCGTGCCCTGGTAGCTGGGCATCGCCGGGCGCGAGCGGTCCGTCGGCAACTCCAGCACCGGATGTTCATCACCAAGACGCGCCTGCCAGTATTCCAGCTGACGCGCCTGCTCGCCTGCCTCCAGCCAGCGACGCTGCCACAGCGCATAGTCGCTGTACTGGATCGGCAACGCCGGCAATTGCGGCGCCTCATTGCGCGCGTGGGCGTCATAGCAACGGATGAATTCGTCGATCAGTACATTCATCGACCAACCGTCGGAGACGATGTGGTGCAGGGTCAGCAGCAGCACGTGTTCCTGCGCGTCGAGCTTGAGCAATTGCACACGCAGCAGCGGACCGTGCTCCAGATCGAAGGGCAGCAGCGATTGACGCGTTGCCGCCTCGTTGACGGCCTGCTCGCGCTGATCGGCGGCCAGGCTGCTGAAGTCCAGAGGTTCGACGGCCAGCGACGGCGTTATCGCCACCTGAGCCAGGCGTCCATCGGCCTGGCGCTGGAACACCGTGCGCAAGGTTTCATGCCGCGCCACCAGGCTGGCGAACGCTTGCTCCAGCGCCCCCAGGTTGAGTTCACCCTTTAGCCGCACGGCCCCGGGCAAGTTGTAGGCAGCGCTGGCCGGGTCCAGTTGCCACAGAAACCACATGCGCTGCTGCGCGTAGGACAGCGCCTGGCGATCCTCCACTGCCACCCCAGCCGGTATCGGAAACCGGGAAAAATCCACGCCTTCTTTCTGCAGGGCTTGCAGGAAAACCTGGCGTTTTTCCAGGGGCAACCCGATAAACCGGCGAGCAAGTTTCAAGGAGTCTTCAGCATTCATTTCTTGGAGTCCGGAGCAATAGGCAGGAAGCACAAAGGCACGTCGTCCCTATAAAACGAACCGGGCGGGGAAAAATTAGCGGGGGGTGGGGGGGCGTGGAGCGAGGTGTCATCAGGGGTTACATCAATCCTGGGAAAGCGACACAAAACCGAGCTAGCATTGACGGACACCACTTTTTGCAACTACATTTAGTTACACGCAGGGATCGCCGTGTCAAAAAATGAAAAGCTGCTCGCCAAACTGCTCAACGAGCACATGGCCTTTACTGGCCAGAGCTCGTAACGCTGCTGCATCGCTTGGGCTACACACAGATTGAAGGGGCTGGAAGCCGCGTCAAGTTCGACATCGGCGACCCCAGTGCAATGATCAGCTTGCACAAGCCTCACCCCGGCAACGAACTGAAACACTACATTCGGCGCCAGATCATCGAACAATTGAAATCAGGAGAACTGATTCAGTGAACAACCAACTGAAATACAACGGCTACATCGGCTCTATCGAAGCCAGCCTCGAAGACAACTGCCTGTTCGGCAAGATTCTGTTTATCAAGGCGCTGGTCAGTTACGAAGGGAAAACCGTCGCAGAGTTGGACGCTGCGTTCCGTGAGGCCGTCGATGACTACCTCGCGACATGCCACGCGCTGGGGCAAACGCCAGAGAAGCCTTGCAAGGGCTCATTCAACGTACGGGTCGGCCATGACCTGCACTTGGCAGCGGCACTGGCGGCCACACGTAAAAAAGTCACGCTCAATGACCTGACACGCCAGGCGTTGAATGAGTTTTTGCAACATCACTGCGCAGAACCGCTATCGGTGCTCGGTTGACGGTCCCAACCGCCGATACCCCAGCGCAGCGGCGCCCAACACAATTGCACCGGCCGCCAACGCCACCCAAAACCCGCTGGTAGCGCCGAAATGATCAATCATCCAACCGGAGCTGGCAGCGCCAATGGCCACGCCGATGCTCAGGCCGGTGATCAGCCAGGTCATGCCTTCGGTCAGGCGGCTGGGTGGCACGACCTGCTCGACCAGGGCCATGGAGACGATCAGGGTCGGGGCGAAGAACAAACCGGAAACAAAGATCGCTACCGCCAACCCGGTGATATTGGTCACCAGCAGTAACGGTAAAGTGGTCAACGCGGTTGCCACGCCGCAGAACAGAAACTGGCGGGGCAACGGCGCCTTGAGCTTGAGGGTGCCAAATGCCAAGCCCGCCAGACACGAACCGATGGCATATACCGACAGCACGATGCTTGCCGCCGCCGGTTGGCCCTGGTGCTGGGCGAACGCCACGCTGACCACGTCCACGACGCCGACGATCACGCCCATGGCCAGCAGCAGGATCATCAGGATCAGCACCGAAGGCGAAGCGATCAGCCAACCGCCGTGATGCGTGGTGTGCGCATGCACAGGGGGTTCTGTCGCGCGTTGCAGCACGAAGGTCGTGACCCCCACGGCCAGCAACACGGCTGCGGCCAACGGCCCGGCCTCCGGAAAAAGCACGACACACAGGCCTACCGAGATCGGCGGGCCGATGATAAAGCACACCTCATCCAGCACCGACTCCAGGGCAAACGCGGTTTGCAGCCTCGGCTGACCGCGCAACAACGCGGTCCAACGTGCCCGCACCATGGCCGACATGTTCGGCATACAGCCGGCCAGGGCGGCGAACAGGAACAAGGTCCAGTTCGGCGCCTGCAAGCGCGTGCACAGCAACAACAGCAACAACGCCCCGCCACCGATCATTGCGGCGATCGGCAGTACCTTGCCCTGGCTGTGCCGGTCTACCAGCCGCGACACCTGCGGCGCGCAAAACGCCGTTGCCAGGGCGAACACCGCCGCCACCGCGCCCGCCAGGCCATAGCCACCCCGTACTTGCGAAAGCATGGTAATCAGACCGATACCGGTCATCGATATCGGCATGCGCGCCAGCATGCCCGCCAAGACAAAAGCCCTGCTACCTGGGACCTGGAATAACTCGGCATAGGGATTTGCCATCCTGCTTAACCTCTTCCTTTGCGCCTTCAAACTTGCTATCTGCAGTGATCGAGGCAAAATACATACGGTGCGTATGTGGCAGAGCATGCGTAACATACGCAGCGTATGTCAATCACTCAACAGCCCAAGGCGAGCCTTATCGATGAGCCGAGCCCGTACCGAAATGATCGAAGAAACCCGCGCCCGGCTGATCGCCAGTGCCCGCGAGGCCTTCGCCACGCAAGGGTACGCCAACACGTCGATGGATGATTTTACCGCGCGCGCCGGCCTGACTCGCGGCGCGTTGTACCACCACTTCGGTGACAAGAAAGGTGTGTTGGCCGCGGTGGTCGCGCAACTCGACAGTGAGATGGACGCACGCTTGCAGCACATCACCGAACAGGCCCAGGACCCCTGGCGCGGTTTTTGTGATCGCTGCCAAGCCTATCTGCGCATGGCCCAGGAGGGCGAGATCCAACGCATTGTGTTGCAGGATGCGCCCGCCGTATTAGGCGACACCGGGTCCCAACACCATTGTGTGGAGTCGTTGCGCCAATTGCTGGAGGCGTTGATGCAGACCGGTGCCATCCTGCAAGCCCCCAGCGTCGCGCTGGCTCAATTGATCAATGGCAGCCTGGTCAATACCGCGTTGTGGATCGCCCGCGATGAACACCCGGGCGAACGCCTGGAAGAAGGCCTGCTGGGCCTGGAGCTTTTGCTGCAAGGCCTGAGGCAGCCGATCAGACCAACCGTTTGATCTGCTTGTGCCGCCATACCAGCCGATAATAGGCGGTCTGCAGCACGAGCATCGCCAGATACGTCACCGGAAACGCCATCCATACCCCTTCGAGTCCGAAGTGCGCATTGAACAGGTACGCCATCGGCAGCTCCACGCAGAGTACGCAAAAGATCGAAATCGCGACCGGCATCAACACCACGCCGCTGGCGCGCATGATCCCGCCGATCACGGCCTGGAACCCAAACACCAGAACGCTCCACAGCATGATATGCAGCAAGTGCTCAGCCTTGATCCGCGCTGCGTCGTCAGTGATGAACAGGCCCAGCAGCCAGTGCGACAGCAGGTAACCGAGCAGAATCAGGCCGCCGGTGAGGCAAATGTTGATCAACAACCCGGTGCGCAGGATCGGCCCGATGCGCTCCAGGCGCCCGGCGCCAATCGCCTGTGCGCCGAGGATCGATGCCGTTATGGCAATCGACAGCGCCGGGAATTGCACATAGTTGACGATCTGCGTCACCGCACCATAGGCCGCTGTAGCCTGGGAGCCATGACTGTTGACCAAGGCCAGAATGACCAGCTCCGACAGCGACAGCACCACCATCTGTAAACCGGTCGGTAAGCCGATACGCAGGACTTTGCCGAGGATGACCCGGTCCAGGCGCAATGCCGCAAACAGTTCACGGTCCGGCGCCATCACATGGTGTTTATGGCGCAGGCGCAGGATCAGAAACAGCATGGCCAAGGCATTACCGACCAGGCCCGCATACACCGCACTCTGGATGCCCATGGGCGGCAGGCCGATCCAGCCGCGAATCAGCGCCGGCGTCAGCAGCAGGCCGACCAGGGTCGAGACCATCAGCGCCAGCAGCGGTGAAATCGTGTCGCTGACGCCGCGCAGTAGCTGGGTGTAGAGGATGAAGACCAACAGCAGCGGCATGATCAGCATCATTGCCTGGGCATAACCCACCGCATCGTCGAGTACGTCGACCGGTGTCCCTAACGCCTGCAATGCCGGGCGCGCGAACAAACTCCCGAGAACTGCCGCGATCAACCCCACCAGCGCTCCGAGTGTCAGGGTTGCACCGGTAATCACCTTGACCAGCCCCGTTTCCTGGGCGCCCCACGCCTGGCCGATCAGCACCGAAGCCCCTGCCCCGAGGCCTATCACCAAGGCAATAAAGAAAAACACGATGGGGAACATTCCCGACACCGCCGCCAACGCCTGGGTGCCCAGCATTTGCCCAACATAGATGCCGTTGAGGGTGCCGGAGAAGCTTTGCAGAAAGTTGGACAGCACCATCGGTGCCAGAAAAATCAGGTAGATCTGCCACAGCGGCCGTTGTTGAGTAACTTGCATGGTGGTTCGAGTCCCGGAATTATTGTTAGACGGGGAAAGCATTGCGCGACAGCCAGGCCAGGTAAGTCTGCACGTCTACCGGCCAATGCGCGACCTTGCGCGAAAAGTCGGCCGCATCCTCAGCGAACAGCGCGCGTGAAGCGTCTTCAAAACCCGGCAAGTTACCGCCGATGGCGCTCATGAAACGGTAGCTGGCCTCTTTGGCCTGGCGCAGTTGATCACGGGAGGCGCTGGCGGTGCGCGCCTCATCCACCAACCGGCGTAAGGCCGCTGAAGCGCCACCGCGTTGCTCGCCCAGCCACGCCCAATGGCGAGGCAGCAAAGTGACCTCCCGCGCGACCACGCCCAGCTTTGGGCGACCGACCGAGGGGGCGGTGGGCGGCTCGTCATCGGTTTCAGCCTGGGCCGGTTGCTCTGGCGCGTAACCGAGTGGCCACGGGTAATCGACCTGGGTGCCGGTAGCGTCGTCGAACACCAGGAAGCTGCCCATCGGCAGATCAAGGCCTGCCAAAACAGTCGCCACCTCGGGATAACTACCGGTGGCCACGCGCTGCTGGCGGACAAAAGCGGTGCAACGGGGAGTGTTTTGCGTCGACATCAATTATTATCCGGGTGTTATTTGTTTTACCCGGATCATATTAGGCGTCATTTTCCAGCGTGCAAGGCGATTGTCGTGAAACATGCAAACGCTCGCCGTGCAGCGTCGCGCGCATCCTTTGCACCGTGGGGTCACTGAGCAAGCACTCGGCAATCGCCGGTTCCAGTTCTACCCGCAGGCGTCGGCCCAGCGCGCGTGCGCCAAACCGTGCATCGTGCCGGCGACACAGCCACATTCTCGCCGGCGCATCCACGCTTAACGAGCGCTGATGCGCCGCCAAGCGTTGGTTGAGTTTCTCAAGCTCCACCTCCAACAGCGCGTCCAGCCAGCGGCTGTCGATAGGTTCGAACATCAGGATGCGGTCGATACGGTTGAGAAACTCGGGTTCGAAGTGGCTGTGCAACGCGTCTTCCAGCACCGCCGCCTCATTCCGCACAAAGACGCGCAGCAAGCGCCGCCAGCCCTGGGCAAACCGCTGACGATGACGACGTGCCTGTTGCGCGCCGATATTGCTGGTCATGAAGATCAGGCTGTTGCGAAAGTCCAGGGTGCGCGTGCCACCGGCCAACGTCAGCTGGCCGTTTTCCAGAATGCCGAGCAAGCTGCGCACCACTTCCTGGCTGGCTTTCTCCAGTTCATCGAACAACACGATACCAGGGCGACTGTAGGTGCCTTGGATCAACTCGCTGTTGAACAGGCTGATGCCTTCCTTGCTGCCTACATACCCCGGTGGCGCGCCAGTGAGCGCGGCGGCGTAATGTTCCTGGGCCAGGGTGTGCATGTCGATCCGGCAAAAGCCGTCGGTGCGACCGTGCAACGCCTGGGCAAGCAGGCGCACGATTTCAGTTTTGCCGACGCCGGTCGGCCCCATGAACAAGTTGACGCTCAAGGGGCGGTCACGCTCACCGATATCGGCCTTGACCACCCTGAGCAAGCGCTCAACCTCGGCCAGCGCGGCCTCCTGCCCAACAATACGGCTACGCAGCAACGCCATCACCTGGGCCGGTTCAAAGGTAAAGCGCATGCCCTACCCCGCTGTTTTTTCTGTCCCGCCATGGGGCAACTGCCCCACCGGGCACTCGGCGACGCCCACCGTGCTGCGGGTGATTTTCTCGACGTTCTCCTGGGCTTTTTGCGCGTCCAGCACCCAGGTGCGGTAGAACTCGAAGGGGCAGTCGGCCACCCCCTTGTCGCCATCGCCAGAGGCATGCATACCGGTGTAGCCACGGTGCAACAGCTTGAACAAGTGATTCTGCGACTGGTCGTTGGCCCGCGCATCACGGATCTGTGACACAGAAAGCTGGGCGTACTGAATGCCCATCTCTTCCTCGCCGCACTCGCCCAATGTGCGCCCATCAAAGCCGATGATCGCCGAGTGACCGAAGTACGAATACACCCCGTCGAACCCTGCCGCATTCGCCACCGCCACGTAGCAGTTATTCGCCCAGGCCATGCTCTTGGACATCTGCACCTGCTGCTCCTTGGCCGGGTACATGTAGCCCTGGCAGCGCACGATCAATTCGGCGCCCTTCATCGCACAGTCGCGCCAGATCTCCGGGTAATTGCCGTCGTCGCAGATGATCAGGCTGATCTTCATGCCTTTGGGTCCCTCGCACACATAGGTGCGATCCCCCGGATACCAGCCTTCGATAGGGCACCAGGGAATGCACTTGCGGTAACGCTGCACGATTTCGCCGAGGTTATTGATCAGCACCAAGGTGTTGTAAGGCGCCTTGCGGGGGTGTTCTTCGTGACGCTCACCGGTCAGGGAAAACACGCCCCACGTATTGGCCTGACGGCACGCCGCCGAGAAAATCGCCGTCTCTTCGCCGGGAATACTCGCGGCGGTGGCCATCATCTCGTCGTGGTCGTACATGATGCCCATGGTGCTGTATTCCGGGAACACCACCAGGTCCATGCCTGGCAGGCCCTGCTTCATGCCGAGAATAATCTCGGCAATTTTCTGCGCGTTATCGATCACCTCGGCCTTGGCGTGCAGGCGCGGCATCTTGTAGTTCACCACCGCGACACCGACGGTGTCCGGGCTGCTGGAAATATCGCCATGACGCATAACAACACTCCTGGTCTAGTGACTGATCATCCACGGCCGTGGCCCGGTCCGGGTCTTGAGGCCCAACGGGTTAGCCTTACTCGGTTCCACCGGCTCGCTGGTGCCGCAGCAGCTGCAACCCGCGGGGTGCCGTCGGCTTTCCTGGTACTCACCGACGGTTTGCGGCGCGTGGGCGCTGCGTTCGTTGCCGGCGATCGCCTTGCGCTGGTTGGCCGACAGGGTCTGCAACGCCGGCGCCGACACCCTCAGTTGCCCGCCCGGCCCGTCACAGTAGGGGCACTGGCTGGGTGCGTGGCGCTGGGCGATTGGCCGCAGCAGGGTGAACGTGCCGCACGCTGGGCAGGCGTATTCGTAGGTCGGCATGGCTACAGGTCCGGAGCGATGGGCAGGTCGATACTGCCGTCGAGGAATTTCGTCGGCCCGTTGGCGTTGGGGTTGATGTCGAACTCGAAGATTTCCGTCGGCAACCACAAGGTGGCGCATGCGTTTGGAATGTCCACCACGCCGCTGATGTGCCCCTGCACCGGCGCCGATCCGAGCAGTGCGTAACCCTGGGCCGGCGAGTAGCCGAACTTGGTCAGGTAGTTGATCGCATTCAGGCAGGCCTGACGGTAGGCGACGTTGACGTCCAGGTAGTGCTGCTGGCCTTGCTCGTCCACCGAGATGCCTTCGAAGATCAGATAGTTCTTGTAGTTCGGAGTGACCGGGCTCGGTTTGAATACCGGGTTCTTGATCCCGTACTTGGCCATGCCGCCCTTGATCAGCTCGACTTTCATATGCACCCAGCCGGCCATTTCGATGGCGCCGCAAAAGGTGATTTCGCCGTCGCCCTGGCTGAAGTGCAAGTCACCCACCGATAGCCCGGCACCGTTGACATAGACCGGAAAGAAGATCTTCGAACCGCGGGACAAATCCTTGATATCGCAGTTACCGCCATGTTCACGCGGCGGCACGGTGCGTGCGCCGGTCGCAGCGGCGGCATCGCGCGCCGGGCCCTTGAGCTTGCCCATATGCGCGGTGGCCGCCAGCGGCGCATTCGCCAGCGGCGGCACGCGGGTCGGGTCGGTGTCGATCAATTGCTGTTCGCGGCGGTTCCAGTCGGCGAGCATCACCGGGTCGGGCAGGCACCCGATCAGGCCGGGATGGATCAGGCCGGCAAAGTTAACCCCCGGAATGTGCCGCGAGCTAGTGAACATGCCCTTGAAATCCCAGATGGCTTTTTGCGCGCTGGGGAAATGATCGGTGAGGAAACCACCGCCGTTCTGCCGCGAGAAGAAACCGTTGAAGCCCCACTGCGAATCGGCCTTGGCGCCGATGTCGAGCAAGTCCACCACCAGCAGGTCGCCCGGCTCGGCGCCGTGCACACCCACCGGGCCGGAGAGGTAATGCACGGTGGACAGGTCCACATCACGCACATCGCTGGCGTCGTCGTTGTTCTTGATCGCACCGGCGGTCCAGTCGTAGGTCTCCAGGATGAAGTCATCGCCGGGCTTGACCCAACAGGCCATCGGGATATCCGGGTGCCAGCGGTTATGGATATTTTCGTTTTCGGTGACAGGCTGGTTGAGGTCGACTTTGATCAGCGTTTCGGTCATGGACTGGCTCCTGGACGGATGGCGTGGTGCGTTCGATCCAGTCTCAGGGAGCCAGGTAAAACGGGGAATACGTTGGATGACGTATGAGTTTTTCAGAGCGGACGCAGAACGACTGTGGGAGCGGGCTTGCTCGCGAATACGGTGTGTCAGTTAACAGAGATGTCGACTGGCACACCCTATTCGCGGGCTTGCTCGCTCCCACATTTGATCGGTATTGATTAGACGGACAGGTAGCGGCTGATGGTCGCCTCGTCCACCCGATCCCGGGTTTCTTCGATCACGAAGCGGCCCTTTTCAATCACCAGGAATCGGTCGGCGATTTCCAGGGTGAACGACAACACCTGCTCGGACACCACAATGGTCAAGTCCCGCAGGTTGCGAATCTCTTTCAACGTGCGCGCAATGTCCTTGATGATCGACGGCTGAATCCCCTCCGTAGGCTCATCCAGCAACAACACCTTGGGGTTGGTCGCCAGCGCCCGCGCAATCGCCAGCTGCTGTTGTTGCCCACCCGAGAGGTTGCCGCCTTTGCGCGACTGCATGTCATGCAACACCGGGAACAACGCATACAAGTCCTCTGGCACCCTGCCCCGCGCGGATGCCGGCAAACCGGTCTGGATATTTTCGAGCACCGTCATGCTCGGGAAAATCATGCGCCCCTGGGGCACATAGGCGATACCGCGCGCCACCCGCTCGTGGGTTTCCAGCGCCGACACATCGTGCCCGTCCACGCTGACCTGGCCTTTCCACTGCGGCAGGATGCCCATCAGGCTTTTGAACAGGGTGGTCTTGCCCATGCCGTTGCGGCCCATCACCGCGACGATTTCACGCTTGGCCACGTTCAGGTCCAGGTCGTGGAGGATCTGGCTCTGGCCGTAGCCGCAGGACAACTGGTCAATCTTGAACATGCCGGATTCCTCAGTGGCCCAAATACACTTCGATAACTTTAGGGTTGTTTTGCACCGACTCCATGCTGCCCTCGGCCAGCACCTTGCCCTGGTGCAGCACCGTGACTTTGTGGGCAATGCTTTTGACGAATTCCATGTCGTGCTCGATCACCAGCACCGAACGCCCCTGGCTGATGCGTTTGAGCAGCTCGGCGGTTTGCGCGCGCTCGTTGACGCTCATGCCCGCCACCGGCTCATCGAGCATCAACAACTCGGGGTCTTGCATCAGCAGCATGCCGATTTCCAGCCACTGCTTTTGCCCATGGGACAAGAGGTCGGCCTGTTGCTGCAGCAAATCGCCAAGGAAGATCTCCCGCGCCACCTCTTCCACCCGCGCGATCACTTGCGCGTTGCGCTTGAAAAACAGTGCGCCCCAAACCTTGCGGCCGGCGGGATAAGACATCTCAAGGTTTTCAAACACCGTGAGGTTTTCGTAGATCGACGGGTTCTGAAATTTACGCCCCACCCCAGCGCGCACAATGTTGTACTCGCGCATCCTGGTCAGTTCCTGGCCGTCAAACTGGATGCTGCCGCTGGTGGCGCGGGTCTTGCCGCAGATCAGGTCCAGCACGGTGGTTTTGCCGGCGCCATTGGGGCCGATCACCACGCGCACTTCGTTACGGTCGATATACAGGTTGAGGTTGTCGACCGCCTTGAAGCCGTCGAACGACACCGTGAGGCCTTCAATAGCCAGCACCGGTTTATTCATTTCAAAGCCGACGGCGGTCATGGCTGGGTCTCCAGGATTTTGCTTTCGGTCTTGGGTTTGGCCACGGCTGCGGCGGCTTTCACCACCGGTTTGCGCCGTAGTAATGTCGCCAGGGCCTGGCGTCCATGGCTCTCCCACAATCCGGCCAAACCGTTGGGAAAGTACATGACCACGGCGATAAACAGCCCGCCCATCAGGTACAGCCACAGTTCCGGGAAGGACTCGGAAAAGTAGGTCTTGCCGTAGTTCACCAAGAGCGCGCCATACACCGCGCCGAGCAACGACATGCGCCCGCCCACAGCAGCGAAGATCACCATCTCGATCGACGGCACGATGCCGACGAACGACGGCGACATAAAGCCCACCTGCAAGGCAAACATCGCCCCGCCAATCGCCGAGAACGCGGCAGCCACACAGAACACGAAGATCTTGAAGCTGGCCACGTCATAGCCGGAGAAGCGCACACGCTCCTCTTTGTCGCGCATGGCCATCAGCAGCCGGCCGAGCTTGGACGCCAGAATGAAGCGGCCCATAAAGATGCAGCCGAACAGCAAACCGGCGTTGATGAAATACAGGATCATTTTCGCGCTGTCGGTGCGCAGGTCCCAGCCGAGCAGGGTCTTGAGGTCGGTGATGCCGTTGACGCCGCCCGTCAGGCCTTGCTGGCCGACGATCAGCACCGTGAGGATCAGCGCAATCGCCTGGGTAACGATGGAAAAATACACATCGCCCACGCGGCGCTTGAACAGCGCCATGCCGATAATGAAGGCCAGCAGCACCGGCACCGCAATCACCGTCACCAGGGTAAAGCTGAAACTGTGGAACGGCTGCCACAGCCAAGGCAACTCGGTGATCTGGTTCCAGTCCATGAAGTCCGGAATGCCCGGCGTGGATTGGATCTTGGTGCTTTCGGGGTCCGAGGCTTCCAGCTTGAGGAACATCGCCATGCAGTAGCCACCCACTCCGAAGAACACGCCCTGCCCCAGGCTGAGAATCCCGCCATAGCCCCAGCACAGCACCAGCCCCACCGCGACGAACGCGTAGGTCAGGTACTTGCCGACCATGTTCAGGCGAAACGCATCCAGGGTCAGGGGAAATACCACCAGGATCAGCAGCGCCAACAGCACAATGCCGATCAGGTTTTGCTGGCCGCCCAGCAGCTTGTCTAAAGCCTTCATCTGCTCGCCTCTACTTGCGCACTTTGATGGAGAACAACCCTTGCGGGCGCAGCATCAGGATCAGAATCACCGACGACAAGGTCAGCACCTTGGCCATCGAGCCACTGAGGAAAAACTCCGACAGCGATTGGGTCTGGGCAATCACGAACGCCGAGGCGATGGTGCCGAACAGGCTTTGCGCGCCGCCGAACACCACTACCAGGAAGGTATCGACGATGTATTGCGAACCCGCCGTCGGCCCGGTGGAGCCGATGGTGGTGAAGGCCGCGCCCGCCACACCGGCGACGCCGCAACCGAGGGCGAATGTCATGCGGTCGACCTTGCGCGTATTGATGCCCACGGCGCGGCTCATCAGGCGGTTCTGTACCGTGGCGCGCACCTGCAAGCCCCAGCGCGAGCGGTACAGCATGAGGAAGATTGCGGCGGTCAGCAGCAAGGTCAGGCCCATCATGAACAGGCCGTTGCGCGGGATTTCGATGGCGTCGGTGAAGTTCACCGAGCCCATCAGCCAGGCCGGTGGTTCGGCGCTGACTTCACGGGCGCCAAACACCGAACGGAAGGTTTGCTGCATCACCAGCGACAAGCCCCACGTGGCGAGCAAGGTGTCCAGCGGCCGCTTGTACAAACGGCTGATCATCGCCCACTCCACCAGCCAGCCGATGGCGCCGGCGAAGAGGAATGACAGGGCGATGGCGAAGAAGAAGTAATAGGGTTGGAAGCTCGGCGCAAAGTGTGCGGTGAGGCTGGAGCACACGTAGGTGGTGTAGGCGCCGATGGTCAGGAATTCACCGTGAGCCATGTTGATCACGCCCATCTGGCCAAAGATGATTGCCAGCCCCAATGCCATCAGCAACAGCACGCAGAACACGGACAGGCCGTTGAACCCCTGCATTGCCGCGATGGCCCCAAATTCCGATAGCCATTCCATGATGATGGTCTCCTGAGCGGGAGGTTGAGATGCATTCTGCTGTTGATTTATGTGGAAGCTGGCTGGCCTGCGATGCAGGCCAGCCAGCTCCCACATAAAGCCAGTTGCCACAGTTGGATCAGTGCCAGCCCCGGTGTTATTGATAGCCTTTGGGGAACGGGTTCGGCTCAATCAGATCCGACTCGTAGATCACTTTGAACTGGCCGTTGGGCTGCACTTCACCGATACGCGACTTGCTCCACAGGTGATGGTTCTCGTGGATCTTCACGTAGCCTTCCGGCGCGGTTTTCAGCTCGATGCCCGGCGAGGCGGCCACGACTTTATCCACGTCGAAACTGCCGGCCTTCTCCACCGCGGCTTTCCACAACCATGGGCCGAGGTAGGCCGCCTGGGTCACGTCGCCGATCACCGCATCCTTGCCGTACTTGGCCTTGAAGGCTTCGACGAAGGCTTTGTTGTTGGGGTTGTCCAGGATCTGGAAGTACTTCATCGAGGCGTAGAAACCGGCCATGTTTTCGCCGCCAATGCCGAGCAATTCATCCTCGGTCACCGACAGGGTCAGCAAGGTTTGCTTGGCGGCGTTCACACCCGCCGCATTCAGTTGTTTGTAGAACGCCACGTTGGAACCACCGACCACGGCCGCGAACACCACGTCCGGTTTCTTCAGCTTGACCTTGTTGATCAGCGAGCCGAACTGGGTATTGCCCAGCGGGTAGTAATCTTCGCCGACCACGGTGCCGTGCAGTACGTTTTCGATGTGCTTGCGCGCGATCTTCATCGAGGTGCGCGGCCAGATGTAGTCCGAGCCGACCAGGTAGAAGGTCTTGGCACCTTTGGTCTTGGCGATCCAGTCGAGGCTGGCGAGGATTTGCTGGGTAGCTTCCTGGCCGGTGTAGATCACGTTTTTCGACTGTTCCAGGCCTTCATAGAAGGTCGGGTAGTAGAGCAAGCCGTTTTCTTTCTCGAAGATCGGCAGCACGGCTTTGCGCGAAGCCGAGGTCCAGCAGCCGAATACGGCGGCGACTTTATCGTTGACCAGCAGCTTCTTGGCTTTTTCAGCGAAGGTCGGCCAGTCGGAGGCGCCGTCTTCCTGGATGACCTTGATCTGCCGTCCCAGAATCCCGCCTGAGGCGTTGATCTGCTCGATAGCCAGACGCTCGGCCTGAATCGAGCCGGTTTCGGAAATCGCCATGGTGCCGGTGGCCGAGTGCAACTGGCCGACGGTCACTTCGGTAGGGGTCACGGCCAGGCCTTCGTTATCAGCCAGCACGCCCTGGCTGAACAGCGCGGCCGCCAGCAATGACAAGGCCAAGAGGGGTTTGGAGCGGATCAATCGTGGTGCCATGGGGCGACTCCTCTGCAATGAGGGTTCCAGCATGGCGGCAGCGCGCCAGCGCGGGTATACGCAGCCTGACGTAACGGTGTACGTCATTTGACGTATGCCGCTGCGCACTATTTTCGAGCAGGATCCCGACCGCCCGGACACCCTCGATCAATGCGGGAGCCGGCTTGCCTGCGATGGCGGTGTATCAGGCTGCATCTGCAGGGGTTGACCCAGCGCTGTCGCAGGCAAGCCAGTGCCTACATTTTGAATCGGGGGCATGGAACTTGCTCATTTAAACTTGCCCACTCTGCGGAGCCTCCCACCGTGCACCCCACCCCTGGCACTCAGCGCATCGTCAAGATCCGCCGCGACTACAACACCTGGGTCGCCGACGAGACCATGGAAGACTATGCTCTGCGCTACACGCCAAAATCCTTTCGCAAATGGTCGGAACTGCGCATCGCCAACACCGCCCTGGGCGCCGTGTCGTTCCTGGCGCTGGAAGCCATCGGCGGTGTCCTGGCCTTGAGTTACGGCTTCACCAACACCTTTTGGGCGATCCTCGCGATCAGCCTGGTGATCTTCCTCACCGGCCTGCCCATCAGCTATTACGCGGCGCGTTACGGCGTGGACATGGACCTGCTGACCCGCGGCGCCGGCTTCGGCTACATCGGCTCAACCATCACCTCGCTGATCTACGCCAGCTTCACCTTCCTGTTCTTCGCCCTGGAAGCGGCGATCATGGCCCTGGCGCTGGAGTTGTATTTTCATATCCCGTTGGCCATCGCCTATGTCATTTGCTCGCTGCTGGTGATTCCGCTGGTGGCCTACGGCGTCACCCTGATCAGCCGCCTGCAACTGTGGACGCAACCGGTCTGGCTGCTGTTGCTGGTGCTGCCCTACGGCTTCGTGTGGTGGAAGAACCCCGATGCCTTCAGCGACTGGACCAGTTTCGTCGGGCGCAGTGGCGACGGCGGTGGTTTCAACCTGTTGGCGTTCTGCGCCGCCTGCACGGTGGCGCTGTCGCTGGTGACGCAGATTGGCGAACAGGTCGACTACCTGCGCTTTCTGCCGGAAAAAACCGCCGCCAACCGCAAACGCTGGTGGGCCGCGCTGCTCTGTGCCGGGCCCGGCTGGATCATCCCCGGGGCGTTAAAAATGTTTGCGGGCGCCTTCCTGGCCTTCCTTGCCCTGCAACATGAAATCCCCATGGAACGCGCCGCCGAGCCGACCCAGATGTACCTCGTCGCGTTCCGCTACGTGTTCAGCTCGCCGGAATGGGCGCTCGGCGCGATGGTGCTGTTCGTGTTCATCTCCCAGATGAAGATCAACCTGACCAACGCTTACGCCGGCTCCCTGGCCTGGTCGAACTTCTTCGCCCGCGTGACCCACAGCCATCCCGGCCGCGTGGTGTGGCTGGTGTTCAACGTGGCGATTGCACTGATGCTGATGGAGCTCGGCGTGTTCGATGTCATCGACCAGGTGCTGGGGCTCTACGCCAATATCGCGATTGCCTGGATCGGCACGCTGGTGGCCGACCTGGTCATCAACAAGCCCTTGGGCCTGTCGCCCCAACACATCGAGTTCAAGCGCGCCCACCTCTATGACATCAACCCGGTGGGCGTCGGCTCAATGCTGATCGCTTCATTGCTGTCGATCCTCGCCCACTTCGGTGTGTTCGGCGCACTCGCCCAGGCCGCGCCGCCCTTCGTCGCGCTGGGCACTGCGCTGATCATGGCGCCGCTGTTGGCCTGGCTGACCCGAGGCAAGTACTACATCGCCCGCACCAGTGATGTCCAACTGATTCATCCGGTGGCGCCTGCCACCCACGCGGTCTGCGGCCTGTGCAGCAACCCGTTCGAAACCGCCGACATGGCGTTCTGCCCGGCCTACAGCACGCCCATCTGCTCACTGTGCTGCTCGCTGGATGCTCGTTGCGGTGATCGCTGCAAGCCCCACGCCCGGCTGGTCAGCCAGTTTGAAAGCGCATTGCGCTGGCTGTTGCCGAACACGTTGATGCCCCGCCTGCATACCCGGCTGGCACATTATCTGGGGTTGTTATTGGTTCTGGTGCTGCTGCTCGCGGGGGCCCTGGCCCTGATCTACGTTCAGGCTGCCAAGGGGGTGCCGCATTCAGAGACGCTGTATCAGGCGTTCTTCAAGGCGTTTCTCACGCTCTCGGTACTCGCTGCCGTACTCGCCTGGTGGGTGGTGCTGACCCGCGAAAGCCGGCGTGTCGCCCAGGAAGAATCCGACCGCCAGACCCTGCTTTTGATGCAGGAAATCGACGCCCACAGCCTCACCGACCAAGCCCTGCAACAGGCCAAGGAAGCCTCCGAAGCGGCAAATGCCGCCAAGAGCCGCTACGTCACCGGGCTGTCCCACGAACTGCGCACGCCGCTCAACAGCATCCTCGGTTTTACCCAAATACTGCAGCGCGACAACGCTATGCCCGAGCAGCATCAGGACGCCCTGGCGACCATCCTGCGCAGCGGCTCGCACCTGTTGTCGCTGATCGACGGCCTGCTCGACGTGGCCAAGATCGAGGCCGGCAAGCTGCGCCTGGAACTCACCGAAATCCCCTTCCCGGAGCTGATTCACGACCTGGAGCAGATGTTTACTCCGCAGGCGCAGGACAAGGGCCTGCGCTTTCGCCTCGACTGCGTGGGCAAGATCCCGGCCGTGGTGCGTGGCGATGAAAAGCGCGTGCGGCAGATCCTGATCAACCTGCTGGGCAACGCGGTGAATTTTACCGACAGCGGTGAGGTGTGCCTGCGGGTCAGCTACATGCGCGAGACCGCCAATTTTGAAATCATCGACACCGGCATCGGGATTGATCCGGAGCAGATCGAACGGATTTTCCAGCCGTTCGAACGCGGCGATTTAATGCGCCAGGACAAGGGCGTGGGCCTCGGGCTGACCATCACACGCATGCTCACCTCGTTAATGGGCGGTGAACTGCGGGTCTCCAGCGAACTCGACAAGGGCACGTGCTTCCAGGTGCGGCTGTTTCTTTCCCAGGTGCGCGCGCCGCAAGCGGTGGTGCATGTGGAGCACGACATCATCGGCTATCAGGGTGCGCGCCGACGCATCCTGGTGGTGGACGACCACGTCGACCATCGCAAGGTGCTGAGCGGCATGCTCACCCCCTTGGGTTTTGAAGTGATCCAGGCCAGTAACGGCCAGGAGGCGATTCGCCAGGTGGCGTTGCTGGCACCGGACTTGATCCTGATGGACTTGTCGATGCCGACGCTGGATGGCTTGGAAACCAGCCGTTTGATCCGCCGCAACGCGCTGTCCAGCGCGCCGATTATTGTGATCTCGGCCAACGCCTTTACCGACGACCGCGAACGCAGCATCGCCGCCGCCTGCAATGACTACCTGGCCAAGCCGGTGCGCACCCCGGAGCTGCTGGGGCGCCTGCAACAGCATCTGCAGTTGCAGTGGTTACGCCGCACCAAGACCTCCAGGGCGCCGGCGCCGCCCAGGGTCCTGCCCAGCCCTGAAGACCTCGCCGCGCTCGCCGAACTCAGCGCCATCGGCTATGTGCGCGGCCTACACGACAAACTCGACAAGATCCTTGAACACCGCCCGGACACTGAAGCATTCATCAGCAAAGTGCGCGGTTTGCTCAAGGGTTTCCGCCTGGATGAACTCAACCGAACCCTCAAGGAGGCCGAAGATGAATGCACTCACCCGCAGCACTGAACCCGGCGTGGTGCTGATCGTCGACGACACCCCGGACAACCTCGCCATGCTCTCCGATGCACTCGACGACGCCGGCTACATGGTGCTGGTCGCCCTCGACGGCCTCAGCGCACTGAACCGCGTGCAACGACGGCGCCCGGACCTGATCCTGCTGGACGCGATGATGCCCGGCCTGGATGGCTTCGAAACCTGCCGGCGGCTCAAGGCGCAGCCCGCCAGCGCCGACATCCCGGTGGTGTTCATGACCGGGCTGACCGACAGCAAGCATGTGGTGCAGGGCTTTGAAGTGGGCGGCAGCGACTATGTGACCAAGCCGATCCAGACCGACGAAGTATTGGCACGGGTGGCAGCGCATTTGCGCACCTCACGCATCTTGCTCTCGGCACGGGCGGCGACGCAGCCGAGTGTGCTGACCCTGGAAGACGCGCCGGCGCAGCGGCTGTTGTCGGCCAGGTTCCAACTGACCGAGCGCGAGGTGGAAGTGCTGCGCTGGGTGGCGTGCGGCAAGACCAATCGGGATATCGGCGATATTTTGGGGTTGAGCCCCAGGACGGTGAACAAGCACCTGGAGCATGTGTACGTGAAGTTGGGGGTGGAGACTCGCACGGCCGCGACGTCCGTGGCCCTAGCGGCGATCTGAACACGGTGGGAGCGGGCTTGCTCGCGAAAGCGGTGTGTCAGTTGACCTATCCATAACTGATCTATCGCATTCGCGAGCAAACCCGCTCCCACACGGGTGCTTCATCGTGGCGCAGATAGGTTACCCACCGAAGGTCTGCGACGGCCTGCGCAGGGTCGGATCAAACGGGTTGATCCTCGGCCCAATCGCCGCCGCTTCGCGCTTGAGCAACTCAACCACCATTGGCAAGCGGCTCGGCCCCAACCGATCACTGATGGTCGCCACACTCAGCGCCGCCACCGCATGCCCGTCCCGATTCAGAATCGGCACCGCCACCCCCGCCATGCCTTCCAACACCCCGGTATTGCGCGCTGCATAGCCCAGGCGCCGTACGTTCTCGACCTCCGAGCGCAGCAGCACTTCGTCATACAGGTGAAAGTCCTTGAGGCGTGGCAGGTTGTAGCGAATCACCGTCTCACGCTCTTCCTCCGGCAAGAACGCCAGAATCGCCAAGCTGCCCTGCCCCACGCCCAACGCCACGCGCCCACCGATATCGCCGGTAAACGTACGGATCGGATAGGGCCCCTCGCTGCGGTCCAGGCAGATCGCATCAAAGCCGCTGCGCGCGAGCAGGAACAGCGAATCGCCGAGGGAAGCACTCAGGCGCAACATGCTCGGCCGTACCAGGTCGCGCAGGTTGCCGGTCTTGCCCGCGTTGGCTGCCAGCGCGAAAAACTCCAGGCTCAGGCGATAGCGTTTGCTGCGTGCGTCCTGCTCGACCATGCCTTCGTCCATCAGGCTGCGCAGCAGGCGGTGGGTGGTGGGTTGGGACAAGCCGACCTGTTGCGCGAGTTGGGTCACCCGTTCGCCGCCTTCCGGCACCTCGCCCAAGGTGCGCAGCAGCGCGAACAGCCGAGACACGCCGCCCGCACCGACTTCTTTACTGGTTTCATTCCGCTCAGTGGAATCCATAAGGCTAAACCCAGGCATAAATTCTAGTGAATGAATAAAACTGAAAATAATAGTCCATTCAGTGAAATTCCATCTTTCGCCCATCCTAGTCTTCGTCCTAATCTGCGTCCACAGGGGCGAAATGAACAACAAATGGCAGCCGACTCGAGATCGAGCGCCAACGCACCCGCAACACTCTTTTCGCATCTGCCCAAAACAAAAAAGCGCGTTTCGACGCGACTCAAAAAAGGTGGAACGCAGACATGGCATTTCTCCAACTCAACGCCTTGAGCAAACGCTACGGCGCCGTCGACGCGGTGGTCGCTACCGACCTTGCGGTGGAAAAAGGCGAGTTCGTTTCCCTGCTCGGCCCCTCGGGATGCGGCAAGACCACCACCCTGCAAATGATCGCCGGTTTCGTCGACGTGAGCGGCGGGCAGATTCTGCTCGACGGGCGTGACATCACCCACGCTAAGCCCGCCAGCCGTGGCCTGGGTGTGGTGTTCCAAAGCTACGCGCTGTTCCCGCACATGACCGTGCGCGACAACGTCGCCTTCGGCCTGAAGATGCGCAAAGTGCCGGTCGCCGAGATCGCCAGCAAAGTCAAAACCGTGCTCGAACTGGTGCGCCTGGCGCCCCACGCCGAGCGCTACCCGCGTGAACTGTCCGGCGGCCAACGCCAGCGTGTGGCCCTGGCCCGCGCCTTGGTGATCGAGCCGCCGGTGTTGCTGCTCGACGAACCGCTGTCCAACCTTGACGCCAACTTGCGCGAAGAAATGCAGTTTGAAATTCGCCGCATCCAGTGCGCCGTGGGCATCACCACCTTGATGGTCACCCACGACCAGGCCGAAGCGCTGTCCATCAGCGACCGCGTGGTGGTGATGCAGGCCGGGCGCGTGACCCAGATCGACGCGCCGTACAACCTGTATGAGCACCCGCGCACGCGCTTCATCTCGGATTTTGTCGGCAAAGCCAACCTGCTGCCGGGCGACTATGACGAACTCGGCGCCCCCCAGGTGCGTTGCATCAGCGGCGCAGGTGAACTGACCCTGAGCCTGCGCCCGGAAAAAATCACCCTGGTGGACGCCGGCGCCGGGCGCGTGCAAGGCAAGGTCCTCGACAGTTACTTCTTCGGCAGCCAATGGCTGTACCGCGTCCATACCCCTCTGGGTGAAATCACCGTGGTGCGCAGCAACGACGGCAGCGCGCCGCTCGCTTGCGGCGCGGCGGTGGGCCTGGACTGGCACGCCGGCCTGCTGCGCTTGTTGGCGGCGGATGAGGTGCGCGCATGAGTCGGGGTTATGTGTTGTCGTTACCGGCCCTGGTGCTGTTTACCGGGCTGTTGATCCTGCCGCTGCTGATGACGCTGGTGCTGTCGTTCAACGTGTTCGACTACCAGGTCGGCGTGAAGGCCGATGAGTGGACCTTCGCGCATTACCTGTCGCTGTTCAGTGACTCGTACTTTTACGAGATCTTCTGGCGCACCTTCTGGATCAGTGCCTTGGTGACCTTGTTGTGCGTGGTCATCGGCGTGCCCGAGGCCTACATCCTCAGCCGCATGGGCACCCCGTGGCGCTCGATCTTCCTGATCCTGATCCTCACGCCGCTGTTGATTTCGGTGGTGGTGCGCGCCTTCGGCTGGAGCCTGCTGCTCGGTGCCGACGGGCTGGTGAACCAGGTGATCCAGGCGCTCGGCGGGCGCCCGGTGAAACTGCTGTATACGCCGTTTGCGGTGATCATCGCGCTGGTGCACGTGATGCTGCCGTTCATGATCATTCCGGTGTGGACCTCGCTGCAAAAGCTCGACCCGTCGGCCGAACAGGCCGCCCTGTCGCTGGGTGCGAGCCAGGCCACGGTCATGCGCAAGATCGTGTTGCCGCAGGTCATGCCCGGCGTGCTCTCGGGCACCCTGATCGTGTTCGGCCTGGCCGCCAGTTCGTTTGCGATCCCCGGCCTGCTTGGCGGGCGCCGCCTGAAAATGGTCGCCACCGTGGTGTATGACCAGTACCTCTCGGAACTCAACTGGCCCATGGGCGCGACCATCGCGGTGGTGCTGCTGTTGGTCAATCTGCTGATCATGCTGAGCTGGAACCGCATGGTCGAAAGCCGCTACAAAAAGTCCCTGGGGGTTTAAGCGCATGTCCAGAAACGGTCCTTTGGCCCTGGGTTTCCACGGTTTGGTGGTGCTGTTCATGATGGCGCCGCTGGTGGTGGTGTGCCTGGTGGCCTTCACCCCCGAAAACACCTTGAGCCTGCCGACGTCGGGCTTCTCCCTGCGCTGGTTTCGCGCGGTGTTCGAGCGTGCCGACTTCATCCAGGCGTTCTATAACAGCCTGATCCTGGCGTTCACCGCCGCGACCCTGGCCACACTGATCGCAGTGCCGGCGGCCTTGGCGATCAGCCGGTATCAATTCCCGGGGCGCAATTTTTTCAGTGCGCTGTTCCTGTCGCCGATCATCATCCCGCACCTGGTGCTGGGGGTGGCGATGCTGCGGCTGTTTGCCTTGATGGGCGTGAATGGCAGCTTCACCTGGCTGATGCTCGCCCACGTGGTGATCATCACGCCGTATGTGCTGCGCCTGGTGCTGGCCGCGGCGATCGGCATTGATCGCAGTGCCGAGCAGGCGGCGGATTCGCTGGGTGCGAGCCGCTTTACGCTGTTTCGTCAGATTACCTTGCCGATGATTTTGCCCGGTGTAGCCGGCGGCTGGTTGCTGGCGTTTATCAACAGCTTCGATGAAGTGACCCTGTCGATCTTCGTCAGCTCGCCGGCCACGCAAACCTTGCCGGTGCGCATGTACGTGTACGCCACGGAGTCCATCGACCCAATGATGGCGGCGGTCTCGGCACTGGTGATTGCGCTGACCGCAGCGACCATGATCCTGCTCGACCGGGTCTACGGCCTGGACCGCGTGCTGGTGGGGAAACATTGATGGCATTGTTCAAACGATTGGCCGAAACCGCGCGCCCTGCCCTGGCCTTCACCCTGGATGGGCAGCCGGCCACGGGCTTGCTGGGCGACACGCTGCTGACCGCCATGCTGACCTGCGCCGATCACCTGCGCGGCAGCGATTTCAGTGCCGAGCGGCGTGCCGGTTTCTGCCTGATGGGCGCCTGCCAGGATTGCTGGGTGCGGCTGGGCGACGGGCGCCGTGTGCGGGCGTGTTCGACGCTGTTGGAAGAAGGCCAGGCGATCAGCCGCGATCCGGGGCGCCAGGCATGAAACCCATCGTGATTGTCGGCGCCGGCCCGGCAGGTATCAGCGCGGCGCGTACCCTGCTCGACCATGGCATCCAGCCTTGTCTGGTGGATGAAAGCCTGCGCGGTGGCGGGCAGATCTATCGGCGCCAACCGGCGAACTTCCAGCGCTCGCCCAAGCAACTTTATGGGTTTGAAGCGCGCAAGGCCGAGGCCGTGCACCGCACCCTGGATGAGCTGGCGCCATTGATCGACTACCGACCGCAAACCCTGGTCTGGAACGCCGAGGACGGTCGGCTGGACATGTTGAATAACCACCGTGCGCAGAGCATCGAGTATGCCCGGATCATTGTCGCGACCGGCGCCACGGACCGTATCCTGCCGGTGCCCGGCTGGACCTTGCCGGGGGTCTACAGCCTGGGCGCGGCGCAAATCGCCTTGAAATATCAAGGCTGCGCCATCGGTGAACGGGTCGCATTGTGTGGCAGCGGGCCGTTGCTGTACCTGGTGGCTTACCAATACGCCAAGGCCGGCGCCAAGGTAGTCGCAGTGCTCGACAGCGCGCCGTTCAGCGCACAGTGCCGTGCATTACCGGCGTTACTCGGGCAACCGGCGACCCTGGCCAAAGGTTTGTATTATCGCGCCTGGCTGACAGCCCATGGCATTCCCGTGCATCAGGGCGCAACGCTCACGCAGATTGACGGCGAACTGCGGGTCACCGGGATTCGCTGGGGTGAGCACCGGTTGGACTGCGACGCCGTGGCCTTCGCCCATGCCTTGCGCAGCGAGACACAATTGGCGGACCTGCTCGGCTGTGACTTTGCCTGGAGCAGCTTGAACCGTGCCTGGTTGCCGCAGCGCGACAGCGCCGGGCGCAGCAGCGTAAACAACGTGTACCTGGCGGGCGACGGGGCCGGCATCATGGGCGCCGACGCCGCGCAAATCGCCGGTGAACGCGCGGCATTGGCCGTGCTGGAAGATTCAGGCAGCACCATCGATCAGCGCCGCGCTGCCCAACTGGAGCAGCAACTGGCAGGCATCCAGCGCTTTCGCCATGGCCTGGAAACCGCCTTCCCCTTTCCTCAACAGTGGGCTGCGCAGGCGCCGGATGCACTGATCCTGTGCCGCTGCGAAGAGGTAAGCGTCGGCGAGGTGCGCGCGGTGGTGGATGAAGGCCATTGGGAACTCAACCGCGTCAAGGCCCATTGCCGGGTCGGCATGGGCCGTTGCCAGGGCCGCATGTGCGGGCTGGCCGCAGCCGAGATTGTGGCCGAGCGCAGTGGTCGAGGGATTGAAAGCGTAGGCCGCCTGCGTGGCCAGGCACCGATCAAGCCGCTGCCGTTTGGCGTGGAGGTGCAACCATGATCGATGTCATCGTACTGGGCGGCGGCATCGTCGGTGCTTCGGCGGCGCGGACGCTGGCACACAAAGGCCAGCGTGTGGCCCTGGTAGAGCGAGATTTCTGTGGCTCTCATTCCAGCGGCGTCAACTATGGTGGCGTGCGGCGCCAGGGGCGGCCGGTGCATCAGTTGCCGTTGTCGCAACGCGCCCATCAGTTGTGGGCCGACTTGCCGGGGTTGATCGGCATTGACGGCGAGTACGTGCGCTGCGGGCATTTGAAATTGGCGCGCAGCCAGGCGGATTTCGCCGCGCTGCAGGCGTATGCCGAGCAAACCCGGGACTTTGACCTGGGCTTGCAACTGCTGGATTACGCGCAATTGCGCGCACGCTTTCCCTGGGTCGGCGATGTGGCGGTCGGCGCGTCACTGTGCCCTGAAGACGGCCATGCCAACCCGCGCCTGGTCTCGCCCGCCTTCGCCCGTGCAGCGCAGCGCCTCGGCGCCTCGGTGTACGAGCAGGCCGAAGTGATTCGCATCGAACATGACGGCCAACGCTTCCACGTGCACTGCGCCAACGGCCTGCACCTGCAAGCAGCCTGGCTGCTCAACTGCGCCGGCGCCTGGGCCGGTCACGTCGCCGAACAGTTCAGCGAGCCGGTGCCGATCACCGCGGCGCACCCGGCCATGCTGGTCACCGAGCCGCTGCCGGTGGTGATGAACGTCAGTACCGGGGTTGAAGGCGGTGGGATATACGCGCGTCAGGTCGCCCGGGGCAATTGCATCCTTGGCGGCGGCCGCGGGTTTGCGCTGGGCCCGCAAACGGCGCGCCCGGGGCAAGCGGCAGTGCTGGAGATTTTGCGCAATGCCGGCGAGTTGTACCCGTTCCTCAAGGGCGCCCAGGCGATCCGCACCTGGAGCGGCACCGAAGGTTACCTCCCCGATCATGAGCCGGTGATCGGCCCAAGCAGCACCCAACCTGGCCTGCTCCACGGTTTCGGCTTTGCCGGCGCCGGGTTCCAGCTCGGCCCCGCCGTCGGTGAAGCCCTGGCAGAGATCGTCTGCGTCGGGGCCAGCCGCCAACCCATCGAAGCGTTTTCCATCCGTCGTTTCCAAGCCTGAGAGGAAAAACTCAATGAACACACGTATCGCGCTGTCCTGCTTGCCCCTCGCACTGCTCGCCTCCATCGCCCATGCTGCGCCGACGCTGTACCTGGGCATGAACGGCGGCACCATGGAACGGGTGTACGCCGACAAGGTGCTGCCCGCCTTCGAAAAAGCCAATAACGTCAAGGTGGTGATCGTGCCCGGCACCTCGTCGGACATCCTCGCCAAGGTCCAGGCCAATAAAGACAACCCGCAGATGCACGTGATGTTCCTCGACGACGGCATCATGTACCGCGCCATCGCCATGGGCCTGTGCGACAAGCTGGCGCCGAGCCCGTCGCTGGAGCAGATCCCGGCCAAGGCGAAAATCAAGCAAGAGGCTGTGGCCGTGACGCTGGGCGTTACCGGCCTGGGCTACAACGCCAAGATGTTCAAGGAAAAAGGCTGGGCCGCACCCACCTCGTGGATGGACCTGGCCGACCCGCGCTTCAAGGACAAAGTGGTGTTCCAGTCCCTCGCCTCCTCCACCTTCGGCCTGCACGGCTTTTTGATGTTCAACCGTATCCAGGGCGGCTCCGAAACCAACGTGGAACCGGGCTTCAAGGCCTGGCCGAAGACCATCGGCCTCAACGTGCTGGAATACATCGCCAGCTCCGCGAAGATCTCCGAGATGGTGCAAACCGATGAAGCCGCGATCTTCCCCCTGACCCCGACTCAAGTCACCACTCAGCAACTGCTGGGCATCCCGATGGAATATGCGCAACCGAAGGAAGGCGCGGTGGTGCTCAACGTGGCCGAATGCGTGATTGCCCGTAATGACCAACCGGAACTGGCGCAAAAACTCGCGGCGTTTTTGTTGACGGCACAAGCCCAGGCGCCGGCGTTGGAGGACGGCGACCAGATTCCGTCGAACCCAACTACACCGACCACCGACAAAACCCGTGCGCGGGTGGAGGCAATGCAGGGTTACCTGCAGACGGCGATTTCAATTGATTGGGACCAGGTCAATCAGGCGCGGCCGGAGTGGAATGCGCGGTGGAGCCGCTCGATCGAACGCTAACCGCAAAGCCAGCAGCGCTCGCGTGATCTTGCGCGAGCGTTACGGGCGGCTCGTGTGGCGCGATTCGGTGGTTGGGTTATGTGAGTACTTCTTCAAGAGCGCTTGAGTGGCAGTTTTGCGCACGCGAATTTCCGCCAGTTTCAGTTGCATGTCTTGATAACGCTGCGTGCTCATCAGAATCAGGCCCAGCAGCGGAAGCACGATACCCAATGCGTAAACCAGCGCGTGGGGCCGGTATTGCAGGGTCGGTGTCACCAGCAGCAGGCAGAAAATGAAATACCCCAGCTGCAAGCCGGTTGCGCAGCTGCGCCCGCGCGCCAGCATCCAATGGGCAAACGCAGAAAAAGCCGTCAAGCCGACAAAGAGGCCCAGGCAGCCTCCGGTTTGCAGCGGCGCGTCCACAGAACACAGGTAGGTCGTTTTAGTCAGCAACGTAACGGTGGCCGCTGAGAACTGGGCCATGAACACCATGGCGGTCATTTCCGGCAAGCATTGGGCAAGACGGTTAATGGTTGACTCCCTCACTCTCTGGCCTCCCCAGTCAAGCCGTGGCACGGACCGAAGCCGCGGGTGTAAAAAACCCAGAGAGTAGTGAGTCGCGTCCTGCAAAAATGTAAGAAAGTTCTTATTTTTTGACGCAGTGGGTGTTGCCGATCGAGTCGGGAACCACCGGCAATGCGCGTTTATGCGCCGTATTGGCATAAGCCCGTTCGACAATCGCCCTCACCCGCGCACTCACCGGTTCGCCCATCAGGTACGCGTCAATCTCTGCATAGGTGCAGCCATACGCCTGCTCATCCGCCTTGCCTGGCGCCAGGTCTTCGAGGTCGGCGGTGGGTTGTTTGTGGATCAGCTCAGCGGGCGCGCCCAGGGCGCTGGCAAGCAGGCGTACCTGGGTTTTGGTCAGGCCTGACAGCGGTGCGAGGTCGCAGGCACCGTCACCGAATTTGGTGAAGAACCCCATCAGTGCTTCAGCGCCGTGGTCGGTGCCGACCACCAGCCCGTTGTGCAGATTGGCCACGGCGTATTGCGCGATCATCCGCGTGCGGGCCTTGACGTTGCCTTTGATGAAGTCGACCTGAGCGGCGCCAGCCTCGGTGGCGGTGAGGCTGGCCATCAGGCCGTCGACACTGGCGGCGATGTTCAACGTGTCGACGTGGTCCGCTGTGATGAAGTTCAGCGAGGCCTGGGCATCACGCTCGTCGGCCTGGGTTTTATAGGGCAGCCGCATCGCGATAAAGCGCGCGGCGTAGCCTTCGCTACGCAATTGCTCCACCGCCAATTGGCACAGACGGCCCGCGGTCAGCGAATCGACGCCGCCGCTGATGCCCAGCACCAGAGCCTTACAGCCGGAGCTGCGCAAGGTGGCCTTGATGAAATCGATGCGCCGCTGGATTTCCCGAGGCTCACCGCCACTGACCAACGCGCGGTTGATGTTCAGTTCCTCAGCGATACGTGCTTGCATGTCACACCTCCACACTGCCCACGTTGAACACCTTCGCCGCGTACTGCAAGAACGAGGCGTCTTCACAGACGTTCTTGATCGGATCATCGGAAAATTTCACCACCGGCTCGCCGTGCACCCGCACCAGCTTCATGACGATGCTCAGCGGTTGCACGCCCTCGACATCGCAGGCCAGGCTGGTGCCCATACCGAAACCGAACCGGGCCTTGCCACGCACGTGCCGCAGGATCGGCAGGCATTTTTCGAAGTTCAGGCCGTCGGAAAACATCAGGTCCTTGGTCATCGGGTCGATGCCCAGTGCTTTGTAGCGCGCCAGGACTTTGTCAGCCCATACGATCGGGTCACCGGAGTCCTGGCGCAGACCGTCGTAAAGCTTGGCGAAGTACAGGTCGAAGTCCTTGAGGAAAAAATCGGTGCTGATGCAGTCGGTCAAGGCGATGCCGAGGCGGCCGCGGTATTCACGCACCCAGTTTTCCAGCGCGGCGTTCTGACTCTCGCGCAAGCGGCCCAGTTGCTGGTGCACCATCAGCCACTGGTGCGCCATGGTGCCGATCAGCGGCAGGTCAAACTCATAGGCCAGGTGCGCGTTGCTGGTGCCGACAAATTGGCCAGGGAAGTCACGGCGCATGATATCGACCACTTCGCGCTGGGCCTTGAATGACAGCCGCCGGCGCGTTGAAAAGTCGGAGACACGCAAGTCGGCCAGCTCATCGCGGCTGAGGTTTTTCTCCAGCCAGTCGAACTTCTGGTAAAGCTTGCGGGTGACGTCTTCGAGGCTTACGTCGGGGTACTTGTCGCGGTTGCGCAGTTCGCTGACCAGCGCCAAAACCGGCTGTTCGAACATGATGCAGTGCAGCATCGGGCCCACCACGCGGATGTTCAGTTGGCCGTCAACCTCGCTGACGTGGATATAGCGCAGATTAAAGCGGAACAACCCCAGAAAACGCTCGTAATCCGCAGTGAGGTATTCGCGAAAGCGTGGGTTGAACAGAAAGCGCAGCTCGCCTTCGCGCATGTGCAGGCCGGCGAGCTTTTCCAGCTCGTCACGCAGTGCCGGGATCAAGTGGCCAAGCTTTTCCGGCGAGCGGACGATGAAGTTGTATTCCACATCGACATTCGGGTGCTGGTGCAATACCGCCTGCATCATGGTGAAGGTGTAGTAATCAGTGTCGAGCAAGCCCTGGATCACCGGGGATTCATAGTCGTACGCACTTTCCATGGTGGTTCTCCTTAACGCGTGGCCATCGCGGCCAGTTCTTCGCGGGTGTTGCTGATCACGGCACCGGCCTTTTGCAATTCACCAACGGCCTGCACGCCGCCCTCCTCGCTGATTGCTCGACACGCAGGCAAGTGCAGGATCACCTCCAGGCCGGCCTTGAGCAGTTGCAACGCGGTGGTCTTGACGCAGTAATCCAGGGCCAGGCCGCCGACGATCACCCGGGTGACGCCGTGGGCGTTCAGATACTCGATAACGCCGGTGGACAGCTTGTCGTGCAAGTCGTGGTAGCAGGCACCGTAGGGGTGCAGATCGGGTTCGACGCCTTTCCAGATGAAGTAGTCGTAGTCATACGGAACGGGTAATTCATCCAGCAATGTAAAACCGTCGGTGCCCGGTACGCAGTGGCTGACCCAGGTGACATCCGCGTGGGCCAGGCCGGTGGGTTGCAGCATCTCGCTGTGCTGCGTGACCACCCAGGGCGCGTGCGGGGTGTGCGCGTCTTTGCTGCCGACACGACGGCCGGCCAGGCTGGCCATGTAGTTGAGTTCAGCGCCGATCTGGTCGCCGCCGGCCACAGGCAATTCGTTGGGGCACAGTGGCGTGAAGCTTTTCTGGGCATCGACGTCGAATGAAGCAATGGCAGTTTTCGAAAGGGGCATGGCAGTTCTCCTGTGGCCTGCAAACAAAAGTACACGTCGTGTACTTTCATTGCAAGAAACATTTATTTGACTAGGCTTTATTCAGTACATGACATGGCTGTTCGATGGGTTAGACTGTGCTCCACCGCTGTCTACAAGGATTTCACATGCCACTTAGCGCTTACCTCCATACCGTCGACCTGTGCGTGCTGTTCTACTGCCGTGCTGCCGGGGAATTGAAGCTGCTGCTGAATAAGCGCGAAGCCGAGCCTTTTGCCGGGCACTGGGCATTACCGGGCGTGGTGGTGAACGGCGGCGTGCAAGATCTGAGCCTCAAGGATGCGGTAGAACGCTTGCGGGCGAGTGACAAGGTAGGTTTCAACCTGGCCTTGAGTGAACAGGTCGGGACGGTGGGCGATGCGTTTCGTGACCCACGCTGCTGGTCATCCTCCACTTACTACCTGGCCATCGTCGCCGATGAGGTGAGCCTGGGTGAGCATCAAGGCTGGTTTTCGCTGAACGCAGTGGCCGCTGGCAGTATCAAGCTGCCATTCGATCACAACCTGATCGTGGCGGCGGTGCAGGAGCGGCTGTTGTCCAAGTCGCTGTACAGCAACCTGCCGCTGATGTTCCTGGGCAATGAATTCAGCGCGCCGGAAGCCACCACGATTTTCTCGCTGGTGCTTTCACGGCCGGTACTGAAGACCAGTATTCGCCAGCGCTTGTTGAAGCTGACGGAGGCGGGATATCTGCGCGAGACCGGGCGCAAGAAGCACGGCAATGGCGGCAGGCCGCAGGCGACGGTGCAGAACCTGAAGCCTGGAGAGATTTACTTCTTTGATCGCAGTTTTGCCGAGTAACTCGCTATTCACCCACAATGAAAATCAACGGTGGGAGCGGGCTTGCTGCCGAAAGCGGCGGGTCAGCCACTGCATTTGCTGACGGTCATACCGCAATCGGGCGCAAGCCCCCTCCCACACGGTTGATGGGTGCTCGGCTTCAGTTCATCCAATTGCCGCCATCGACGTTGTAGGTTTGGGCAACCACATAGTCGGCCTCTTTCGACGCCAGAAAAATCGCCATCCCGGTCAAATCCTCCGCCGTGCCCATCCGTCCATAAGGCACCTCGGCGCCGACCCGCGCTTTTTTCTCACCGGGCGCCAGGCCTTCATGCCTGGCAAACAGTGCATCCACACCGTCCCAATGCTCACCGTCGACTACACCGGGGGCGATGGCGTTGACATTGATGCCCTGCTTGATCAGGTTCAACCCCGCCGATTGCGTAAGGCTGATCACTGCGGCCTTGGTCGCGCAATAGATGGCCACCAACGGCTCACCCCGCCGCCCGGCCTGACTGGCCATGTTGATGATCTTGCCGCCATGGCCCTGGCTGATCATTTGCCGCGCCGCCGCCTGCAAGGTGAACAGCGTGCCGGCCACGTTGATCGTGAACAGCCGGTCATAGCTGTCGCGGGTGATGTCGACGATGGGTGCGAGGTCGAACAGCGCGGCGTTGTTGATCAGAATATCGAGCTTGCCGGCGTGGGCGACCACGGCGGCAAGCGCGCCGTCGATGGAGGCTTGGTCGGTGACGTCCATCGCCACCGCATAAGCCTGTGGGCCCAGCTCTGCCGCCGTGGCTTGGGCGCGTTGCAGGTTGATGTCGGCGATGGCAACCGTGGCGCCTTCGGCGATATAGGCCTGGGCAAAGGCGCGGCCAATACCGCGCGCCGATCCAGTGATCAGCGCGCTCTTACCTTCCAGTCGTTTCATGGGGTACGTGTCCGTTAACAATTATTTGGGATAACCGGCGCGTTTCATTTCGCGCTCGGTGGTGGCCTGCGCTTCGAGCAGCGCCTGGTCAACCGTCATGCCGCCGGTGAGCGCTGCCGAAAACAGCTTGCCGACCGAGGTGCCGATGGCCTGGAACTCAGGGATGGTCACGTACTGGATGCCCACGTAGGGCACCGGTTTGGCCGACGGGTGCGCGGGGTCCGCGTGTTTCATCATTTCCAGCGTCACCTGGGCAAACGGTGCGGCCTGCAAATACGCCGCACTGTAGGTGGACTGGCGAGTGCCCGGCGGTACATTGGTGATGCCTTCTTTATCGGCGACCAGTTGGATGTAATCCTTGGAAGTTGCCCAGCTGATGAAGGCTTTGGCGGCTTCCTTATGCTTGGACGTGGCCGGGATTGCCAGGGACCAGGCGTAGAGCCAAGAAGAGCCTTTGTCGGTGACTTCCGTTGGGGCGGCGGCAAAGCCTACATCATCCGCAACCTTGCTCTGGCGCTTGTCGGTGGTGAAAGAGCCGGCGACGCTGGCATCCACCCAGATCGCACATTTGCCGCTGTTGAACAGCGCCAGGGTTTCGTTGAAACCGTTACTGGAGACGCCCGGCGGGGCATAGTGCTTCAGGGTGTTGACGTAATAGTTGGCTGCTGCGGTCCACTCGGGGCTGGTCAACTCGGGCTTCCACTGTTCGTCGAACCAGCGCGCGCCAAAGGCGTTGGCCATGGTACTGAGCAGCGCAATGTTTTCACCCCAGCCAGCCTTGCCACGCAGGCACATGCCGTATTGGCCTTGATCTTTTGCGGTGAGCTTGGCGGCGAATTCACCAAGCTGGGTCCAGGTCGGGTGCGCGGGCATGCTCAGGCCGGCTTGCTTGAACAGGTCGGTGCGGTAGTAAGTGACCGTGCTTTCGCCGTAGAACGGCAAGGCATACAGGGTGTTATTGACCGACAGGCCCTGGCGCACCGAAGGGAAGATATCGTCAGCGTCATAGTCAGCCGGCAATTGGCTCAGCGGTTCCAGCCAGTGTTTGGCGCCCCACAGCGGGGTTTCGTAGGTGCCAATCGTCAGCACATCGAATTGCCCACCTTGGGTGGCGATGTCGGTGGTGAGGCGCTGGCGCAATACGTTTTCTTCGAGCACCACCCAATTGAGCTTGATGTCCGGGTGCTGCTGCTCGAACACCTTGGACAGGCGCTGCATGCGGATCATGTCACTGTTGTTGACCGTGGCGATGGTGACGGTGTCGGCGGCGTAGCTGGGCATGGCCAGCGCCAGGCCGGTCATCAGGAACAGCGCTTGCGCAAGCGTGGCGTTGCGGGTCGGGAGCATGGCGGTTTCCACCTGTTGTTTTTGTTGTTGAGGGTCGATTACAGCAGCTCGCTCAAGCCCTCACAAACGCATGGCGAATGCCTGGCTGGTACTTTTTTAACCCCGCCCACAGGCGCAAAAAAGTATCAGTGCCAGGCGAAACCGGGGGTAGCGTATTGCTCGCGAGTGCGCGTATTTTGGGGGCGACTCAACCACTAAAAGAGGCATCGCCATGCCCGTCAGTCGCGCCGAGCTGTTCGAGCACCGCCCCGCCGAACTGGAAGTCATCCTGCCCGAGCCGGACCACTGCTTTCGCTGGTTCGAACATGACTACCCGTATGACCTGGCACGCTGGAACCACCACCCTGAATTCGAAATCCACCTGATCCGCCGAGGCAGCGGCAAATTGGTGGCGGGCGACTATATCGGTGCGTTCAGTGCCGGGCATGTTGCGCTGATCGGTCCAGACCTGCCCCATGACTGGATCGGTGACCTGGCGCCCGGCGAATACCTGACCGGCCGCGACGTGGTGCTGCAGTTCGACGGCGCCGCCCTCCTCGCCCTGCGCAAGACCCTGCCGGAACTCGGCGACCTGCAGCCGCTGTTCGAACAGGCCCGGCGCGGCCTGCAGTTCAGCGGTGACACGGCCGTGCAGGCGGCAGGCTTGATGGAAAACATCGGCAACGCCCACGGCCTGCAACGGTTGATCCTGTTCCTGCAACTGCTCGACACCCTGAAAACCGCCCCGCCACCACAGGTGCAGGCCCTGGCCAGCCCCTGCTATGCCCCCACTCTCGACGCACGCAGCGCCGAGCGCATCAATAAAGCCTTCGACTACCTGATGCGCGAGCTGACCGGCGACTTGCGCCTGTCGGTCATCGCGCGACAGCTGGAGATGAGCGAGCCGGGCTTCTCACGCTTCTTCAAGCGCAACACCGGCCACGGTTTTATCGACCTGATGCGCAAATTCCGCGTGCAACGCGCCTGCCGGCTGCTGCTGCAAAGCGAGATGTCGGTGGCGGCTATCTGTTTCGAAGTGGGCTACGCCAACCTGTCCAACTTCAACCGGCACTTTCGGATCGAAATGAACCAGACACCGAGTGAGTATCGGCGCGAAACCGCGATGCATCTGTTCAACCGCACCGCCGATCAGCCATTGCCCTACACCCTCGGCCATTGAGCCAACGCCCGTTGCGCCAGGCGCGCGACTTCAAGGTCAATGGCTGCGCGCTGGCGCTCTCCATCCTCAAGGAACCACGCTGCGGACAGACCTGCATGGGCCACGACCCATTGCAGCAGGCGCGGGCGTGCGAGGTTGGCCGCCTGGGCAATCACCGCGACCTGCCGATTGAACCGCACCGGATCGTGGCAGGTCGGCAAATCCGGGTTGCAGAGCAGGTTGGCGTAATCGTAACCACGCTCGCCGATGACCCGCTTTGGGTCAATCGCCAGCCAACCCCGAGCACCGAAGTCGAGAATGTTGTCGTGATGGATATCACCGTGCAGCACCACCACGTCCTGTGGCGCCGCCAGCAGTGCATGCGCCATCGCTGCGCAGTCGCGCAACACGCCGCCTGTGTCCTCAGCGGCCGTCCACAATGACTGAAACCAGGTGTGCAGGGGCAGTAACCCTTGCGGTGGCGATGGCCGTGGCGCATGCAGCCGGGCCACCGTGGCGCAGGCAATCCGGCTGGCTTGATCATCCTGCCCATTGAGGGCCATGCGCATCAGGGAACCCGGGCCGGTGGCCCGCTCCATCAACAACGCCACGTCGTCATGGGCATACACCTGGGCGGCACCCTCGCCCGACCACCAGCTCATCAACTGCCCGCCGAGCTGCTCTTCTGAAGTGTGAGCAATTTTCAACATCGCCGGCTGGCCTTGCCAGCGCACGGGCAACAGGTGACTGCCGGGCGTCACGACGGGGACGCCATCAACCTTCAGGTTCCAGGATTGCAAATAGCGCTCGAACATGTGAGTGGATCCTCGTAGTGGCCTGCAAAAATGACACCCAGTCATTTTTGATCAAAAGGTCGACTAATTCCGATTTTTTTCATTTTATTCAAGCCATTGAGCAAAGTTGGTACAGCCTGTGCAAACGTTTGCGGAACGAACTTGGCTGCCAAGTTCACCGTTACCCGAGGTATCGGGTTCAAACCGCGTACGAATAGGGACTTTCAATGCACCCCACCTCAAGGCGTCCTGCTTCCTTTGGTGTTTCCTTGCTACTGGCTGCCGTTACGGGAGTACTCAGCGCCCCCATTTTGGCGCAGGAAAAACTTGCTGATGATTCAGCACAGGGCGAAACCCTCAGCCCTGAGACCAAGCGCCCCGACGTCAGCCCCACGAAAAAAGGCGTTTATCTGTCGGAATGGTTCAACCAGGACCTGACTCTGATCGGCAGCAAAGACATCAGCTTCGGCCCCAAGCCGCAGGATGACGTTTATCTGGAATACGAATACTTCGGCCGCAAAGGCCCGTTCGAATTGTACGGCTATATCGACGTGCCGAAGATTCTCGGTATCGGTAACAGTAATGACAAAGGCGCGTGGGACCATGGCTCGCCGGTATTCATGGAGCACGAGCCGCGCATCTCCATCGACTACTTGGCCGGCCGCAGCCTGGCCATCGGTCCGTTCAAGGAATGGTATGTAGCGTTTGACTGGATCTACGACCATGGCAGCAATAAATCCAACCGCGCCAACACCCTGTACAGCGGCCTCGGCACCGACATCGACACGCACTCGCGGGTCAACCTGTCGGCCAACTTCTATGGGCGCTACCAGTGGGAAAACTATGGCGCGAGCAATGAATATTCGTGGGACGGCTACCGTGCACAAATGAAGTACATCGTGCCTATCAGCAGTTTCGATAACGGTGCGTCGCTGACCTATATCGGCTTCACCAACTACGATTTCGGCTCGGACCTGCACAAGGACAACCCGGCGCGCACCGCCAACTCGTTGGTGGCGACCAACGTGCTGCTGTATTCGTTTACCCACCTGCGCTTTACCCTGGTCGGCCGTTACTTTCACAACGGCGGCAACTGGGAGGACGGCAGCGAGCTGAACTTCGGCGAAGGCAACTTCCGCGCCCGCTCCGATGGCTGGGGCTACTACGCCGGTGTCGGCTACCAATTCTGATAAAGGAGCATTAGATGAAAGCGTTTACCCGTCTCTCGCTGGCCGTTGGCCTGGCCCTGCTGCCTCACGTGGTGCTGGCGGATGCCCCCGCGCCGATCAAACCCAAAGTGATGCTGATCACCATGTTCGCCCCCGAGGCGCAAACCTGGATCGACCGCCTGGCGCTCAAGCAGGAAGTCCGCGTGCCGGGCCTGTCGGCTGAATACCCAGTGATTCGCTGCAACACCCAGGATGTATGCCTGCTGGTGACCGGCATGGGCCAGACCAACGCCGCCGCGTCGACCCTGGCCTTGGCCTTGTCGCCCAAGTTCGACCTGCGCCAGAGCTATTTCCTGATCGCCGGGATTGCCGGTATCAGTCCCAAACACGGCACCATCGGCACGGCTGCCTGGGCCCATTACCTGGTGGAATTCGGCACCCAATGGGAGCTGGACTCGCGGGATGCGCCCAAGGATTGGCCAACCGGTTACATCGGCATCAACACCAAAGGCCCCAACGAAAAACCGCCGCTGGACTACAAGACCGAAGTGTTTGAGCTGAACCCCAAGCTACAAGCCAAGGCGTATGACTTGTCGCACAAGGTTGAGCTGACGGAAAGCAAGGAATCCAGCGCCTGGCGCAAACACTACCCGGCCGTCCCTGCCAACCAGCCGCCGCAAGTCACCCGCTGTGACACGCTGGCAGGCAACACCTGGTTCTCGGGCACACGCCTGAGCGAGCGCGCCGAGGTCTGGACCAAATTGCTCACCGACAACAAAGGCGAGTACTGCACCACCCAGCAGGAAGACAACTCCACCTACGAAGCCTTGCTGCGCGCCAGCCGTGAAGGCCTGGTGGATATCCAGCGTTTGGCCGTGGTGCGTGCAGGTTCCGATTTCGACCGGCCGTACCCTGGCTACAGCGAAGTCGATAACCTGCTCAAATACGCCGACCAGGGTGGGTTTGTTCCGGCGCTGGAGAACCTGTACCGCACGGGCAACCCGCTGGTACAGGCGATTCTGAAGAACTGGTCAGCCTGGGAAAAAGGCGTTCCCGACGCCCAATAAATATCAACCTGTGGGAGCGGGCTTGCTCGCGAATGCGGTGTTTCAGTCAACCTTTCTGTGACTGACCTACCGCTTTCGCGAGCAAGCCCGCTCCCACATTTTTTGACCGCGCTAAAATCGTTATGCCGCCGGATGGGCCACATTCAGTGCCTTATCGACCAACAACTGCACGCCCTCCAGCATTCGGCAGATACCCAGCGCGACATTGCGTTGAGTCCCGTCGATTTCAAACGCCAGGTGGTTGGCGATCTCACTGATGGACGCCAAATCCTGGGAAGCATTCACCAGCAAGGTTTCCATGCACAGCTCGGCGCGCACGGTGAAGAGCCCGTCGGTGGGTTCGGGGATGGGCTTGCCGGGGTTGAGGTAATGGTTGATCGCGCGGTAGGCCACGTCGTGCAAGGTGCTGGTATCGAAGTCTTGCTGGCCTGGGGGGTTTGGGCTGTCTTTAATCATGGTGGAACTCCGTCGACAAGTGGAGCCGCCAACGCTCGCGGTCAAACGAGGTGAAGGTGGCAGCTGTACGCGGGTTGACCGACCGGTTGTCAACGAACCCGGCATACCCAAAGGTATCCCGCGCACAACTGCCGCGACACAATACCTCAGGCACAGAAAAAGCGCCTGAGATTGGTACAGGGCGTAGCGTTTCGTTAACAAGGCCGGACGGTCAAATCCGATCGCTGAATTGGCAGCGACGGCAGTGAGGTTAGTCAGCGCCCTTCCGAACGACAACCTGAAACCTGTGTGGGAAAGGTCCGGGCGACCTGGATTACTAATGCCCAGTGGAGATCAAACTGTGGGAGCGGGCTTGCTCGCGAATGCGGTGTTTGCGTCAACCTTTGCTTGACCGACCTACCGCTTTCGCGAGCAAGCCCGCTCCCACATTGTTGACCGCGTTACAATCTTTAGGCGGTCGGATGAGCCACGTTCAGTGCCTTATCGACCAACAACTGCACGCCCTCCAGCATTCGGCAGATACCCAGCGCGACATTGCGTTGAGCCCCGTCGATTTCAAACGCCAGGTGGTTGGCGATCTCACTGATGGACGCCAAATCCTGGGAAGCATTGACCAGCAAGGTTTCCGTGCCCAGCTCGGCGCGCACGGTGAAGAGCCCGTCGGTGGGTTCGGGGATGGGCTTGCCGGGGTTGAGGTAATGGTTGATCGCGCGGTAGGCCACGTCGTGCAAGGTGCTGGTATCGAAGTCTTGCTGGCCTGGGGGGTTTGGGCTGTCTTTAATCATGGTGGAACTCCTGGTAGTGGAGCCGCCATCACTCGCGGTCAAACAAAGTGGGGTGGCAGCTGAACGCGGGTTGACCGACCGGAACCAGGGATCCGGCATACCCGAAGGTATCCCGCGCACGGCTGCCACGACACGATACATCAAGCGTAGAAAAAACGCCTGATGTAGGTCTTGGGTGCTGTAGCGCACTGGTTTAGTCGGACGGTCAAATCCGATCGCTGAATTGGCAGCGACGGCAGTGAGGTTAGTCAGCGCCCTTCCGAACGACAACCTGAAACCTGTGTGGGAAAGGTCCGAGCGACCTGGATTACTAATGCCCAGTGGAGATCAAACTGTGGGAGTGGGCTTGACCGCGATGAGGGCCTGTCAGTCAGAGAGGTGTTGGCTGACACACCGCTATCGCAGGCAAGCGCGCTCCCAGATTTTTTAACCGCATTAAGGCAGGAAGATGATCTTGTCAGCACTGCCCTGGTTCACTTCTTCATAGCACTGCACCCCGTCCGCCAGCGCCACTTCACGCAACCCGGTCGGCAGTGGCAGCAGCCCTTCATCGAAGAAGCGCCCGAACTGTTCCAGCATCACCGCGCACTGCTCACAGGTGTAGAGCAACGAGTTGATACCCACCACCGAGCCGCCCTTGCGATACAAGGCCAGCGCCGGCAGTTGCACATGGCCGTCGACCGGTGCGGCGATGATTGCGATGCGCCCGAATGGAGCCAACCCTGCGACAGCGGCCGGCAGCCAGAAGCCGGTCGTGTCGAAGATCACATCGGCGCCGCCCTTGAACACCGCGTTCACCTGCGCACCCAGCGCGTCCGGCTGGCCCAGTGCAATTGCGTCAAACCCTTGCGCCTGCAACGCCTCAACCTGGTCGGGTTTACGCACCGCCGCCAACACCTGGGCACCCCGAATTTTGCCCAGGGCCAGCGCTGCACTGCCCACGGCACCATTGGCACCGATCACTAACAAACGCGTGCCCTTCGCGACACCGCTACGCGCCAGGGCATCCCAGGCGGTGGTGTAGGGCACGCCAAGGCTGGCGGCCTGAGCAAAACTCAGGTGCGTTGGCTTGTGCGCCACGCCTTTGGCTGACACGGTGAGGTATTGGGCGTGGGAGCCATCGGCGAAAAACCCGAGGTCACGGCCGGTGCCCCACACCTCCTGCCCCACCAACGCTGGCGGGCCTTGCACCACCACACCGGCAAAGTCTCGCCCGGGAATCCGCGGCAGCGTGGTGTAGGGAAAGCGGCCGAGCACGTTTTTAACATCGCTGGGGTTCAAACCCGCAGCCTTGATCTGTACCAGCACTTCACCAGCAGCCGGTGCCGGCGTGGCGACCTCGACGACACGCAGGGCGGCGAGGTCGTCAGTGGCGGAAAATTGCAGCGCTTTCATGGCTAATATCCATCGAAGGGAAAAGAATACTCAGGACAACCAACCACTGACCAACTGCCGCCCCATGGGCCAGAGCTGCTCACCGAGCAACATGCCCATCAGGCCGACCAGCGCAATCGCGGGCGGCGCGGGCGAGCGGAAGTCCAGCGCACCGTAGAGCACGCCGACAAACAGGCCAATGGCAAGGGAAATCAGGTAATTCATGGAGGTGGCGCCTGGTGGTTGATGGGCTCAGTGTAGTGAGCCCATCACCCAAGCATCGGCCAAGTGCTTCTGGATTTCGGCCAACCCTTCAAACGCGGTAGTGCGATGGCGCCACGCCGAGTTCGCGCCGGAACATGTCACTGAAGCTGCTGGGCGAATAGCCTAAAGAGCGGGCAATGCCGCTGACCGACTGGCCCTGGATCAGCGCCGCCACCGCCGTGGCCAATTGCACCTGACGGCGCCACTCGGCAAAGCCCATGCCGAGGTTATGCTGGAACAGCCGCGCCAGCGTGCGCACGCTGGCACCGGCCGTCTCGGCGTGTTGCTCAAAGGGGATATCCAGGGAAGGCGCCGCCATCACCGCCTGGCAGGCGCTGGTCAAGCGGCGGTCCGCTGCCACCGGCATGGCAATGCGGATTTGCGAGCGGCGCGCACGTTGCAGTTCCAACAGGGCCAGGCCGACCACGGCGTCGTAGTACGCCGAATCGCCGGTATCGCCATGATCGACCAACGTGACAATCAGTTCGCGCAGCAGCCCGCCCACTTCAATCACCTGCACCTGGCTGTCCAGCGTTGCCGCCAATGCCGGGCGCAGGTAGATATTGCGCATCTGTAGATCGGAAACCACGCGAATCCCATGCTCCACCCCCGGCGGCAGCCACACCGCGCGTTGCGGCGGCACGACCAAGGCTTCGCGCGGCGTTTCGACCCACATCACACCGCTCATGGCGTACAGCAACTGGCCCCAGTCATGGCGATGGGGTTCAACATACAACCCACGCGGGTAGGTACGCGCCAAGGGTTGCACGGGGACGGCATGATCACTGAGGTCGGGAGGTGCGGCCAGGGCCATGAGAGCGCATCGGACAAGGGTGAACGGCCATGGTAATGACCGTCACCCGATAATCCGAGCGGATTTTCAGGGTTTTTTAGCCGTGGGCCGACTTGGCACACTCGCAACCCGTCGACGAAGCACACGGCTCGCCATGCGCATGGTGCTCGGCGCAGCCCTGGCAGCAGTAGCCCTTACCGTCTTTCATCACCGCCTCTTTGCCCAGTACGCATTTGCAATGTGGGCAAGCACAGGTTTGATCAGCCATGGTCAGACTCCTTTTTTATGGTCGTCCAGGTGCGGCGGGCGCTGCACCTTAAGCAGTGACTCTCGGCAAGACGCCAAGGTTCAGCGCCGTTAATCGGCCTGACGGGTATTGCTGCGGTACATGAACACCAGCGCCAGGGCCAGACAGAGCATCGCCACGATGCGACTGCCCGAGAGTTCGATGGCGGGGTTGCCGAGCCAGCCGAAGTTGTCGATCAGCATGCCCATGCCCAATTGCCCGACGATCACCGCCACCGTTGCCACTGCCGTGCCGACGATGGGCACCGCGCCGACCATGACCATCATGTACACCACGCCGAACAGCGCGCCGGTCAGTTGCCACTTCGGCACATCCAACAGGCTGACAGCCTGCGCGGGCTCGAAGAAAAAAATCAACAGCGCGGTGCTGAGGGCTCCGACTGCAAAGGTCAGCAAGCTGCTACGCAACACGCCCACCGTCTGCCCCAGGCGACCATTGATCGCCGCCTGCACACTCAACACCGCACCGGCGGCAATCACCAGTACCAATAACAGAATCAGATTCATCGCCTTACCCTCGAGCAATCAAAACAAGTGCCGCCACAATCAACGCCAGGGCAATCCAGCGCTCGCCATTGACCCGCTTGCGTGCCGTGCCAAACCAGCCGAAATGGTCGATCAACACGCTCTTGCCCACCTGCCCCGACAGGATCGCGATCATCGTCATGGCGATACCGATATGCGGGGTGGCGAGTGTCAGCACCACCACGTACATCGGCCCGAGGAACCCGCCGATCAACTGCCAGCGGGGCAAATCGGTGAGGGCCGGGCCCTTTTGTGGGCCGCTGAACAGCAGCAGCAAGAACAGGATGGCGGTGCCGACGCCAAAGATGCTCAACGTCGCCCACAAATGCCCGACCTGCACACCCAATGGGCCGAGCAAACCGGCCTCCACCGACAAGCCCATGCCCGCCAGAATCACCAACGGCAACAACAGCAACCGTAGAAGGTTGTTTTTCGGCCTGGCCTGCGCCACGCCCTCGATCGAACTTGCCTGCATAGATCACCTGCACAACTGGAAAGGAAACATGGCGCGCATTATCCGGTCGCCGCGCTGTGCGATAAATGGGATCATGCGGATAACACCTTTGCGAAATACGCACAACTCGGAGGCACGATGCAGGGTTTGAATGAGTTGAGTTTCAAAGCGTTGCGGCTGTTCGTGGCCGTGCTGGACCACGGCAGCTTCTCCGAAGTAGCGCGCCGCGAGAGCCTGGCGCCCTCCTCCATCTCGCGGCAGATCCAGCTGATGGAACAGGCCCTCGGCCAACAGTTGCTCTACCGCCATACTCGTGCGGTCAGCCCCACGGAGGCCGGGCGCCTGCTCGGGCATCACGCCCGGGTGATGCTGGAACAACTGGAAACGGCCGGCCAGGCCCTGCAGGAACAGGAAAGCGAACCCAGCGGCCTGGTGCGGATCAATGCGCCGATGGTGTTCGGCCAGCGTCACCTTTCACCCTGGCTGGGCGAGTTGTGCCGGCGCTACCCGAAGTTGCAACTGGATATCCAGCAAACCGACACGTTCGTCGACCCGCTGCAAGATGGCACCGACCTGCTGTTTCGCATCGGCGTGCTGAACGACTCGGGCATGCAGGCGCGCATCTTCGCGCCCCAGCGCTTTCGTATCGCCGCGAGCCCTGCTTACCTGGCACGCCATGGCACACCGCGCCACCCCGATGAACTGGTCCATCACCAGTGCCTGGCCTACAAAGGCATCACCGGCCAGCAACGCTGGTTCTTCCGTCGCGACCAGGGCGACTGGACGCCGTACAGCGTCAAAGGCCCCATCACCGGCAACCACGCCGATACCCTCACCCACGCGGCAGAGCAAGGCCTTGGGCTGGTGGTGTTTCCGTCCTGGTTGATTGGCGAAGGGTTGCGCGCCGGTACCTTGCAGGCGGTGCTGACGGAGTACGAAGTGGCGACCACGCTGGAACCGCAGCAGATTGCCGCGTTGTGGCCGGGCAGTCGGCGGCTGTCGTTGAAGGTGCGCACGGTGATTGATTATTTTGTGGCGTGTTTCGGCACGGTGCCCTACTGGGATCGGTGAGCGCGCTGCGTTTACGGGTTGCTGCTGCGCCGGCCTGTTCTGCTCTGGAGTAGCGGTGCGGGTTTGGGTCGCCGCGCAGCACGCACGTTGGGATCAAAACAACCACTGCCCAATCAGCCACGCATTCGCGCCACTGATCAGCGCGAACAGAAACCACGCCAGCAACCGCGTCGGCAGTCGGTTTACGAATGGCCCCATCAGGTGTTTGTCGTCGGTCATGCGGATCAGTGGATAGAGCGCAAACGGCAACTGCAGGCTCAGCACCACCTGGCTGAGAATCAGCAGCTTGCCGATGGCATCGTCGCCCATCAACCACACCCCGAGAAACGCCGGTATCAGCGCAAGCCCGCGGGTTATCAGACGGCGCTGCCAGCACGGAATGCGCAGGTTGAGGTAACCCTCCATGATCACTTGCCCGGCAATCGTGCCGGTAAAGGTCGAACTCTGCCCCGAAGCCAGCAAGGCGATGCCGAACAGGATGCTGGCGAACGCACCACCCACCAGCGGATCAAGCAGGTGGTAGGCGTCCTGGATTTCGACCACATCGGTGTGACCGGTCTTGTAGAACGCCGCCGCTGCCAACACCAGGATCGCAGCGTTGACCAGCAACGCCAGGGCCAGGGAGCCGATGGTGTCGATACGCGCCAGCTTGACCGCGTCCTGCTTGCTGGCGAGGTCTTTGCCGATCAGGCGAGTCTGCACAATCGAGGTGTGCAGGTAGAGGTTATGCGGCATCACCGTGGCGCCGAGAATGCCGATGGCCAGGTACAACGGCGCCGCATCGCTGATCGCCGACAATGACGGGGTGAAGCCACTGAGTACGTCCGGCCAATACGGTTTGATCAGCACCAACTCGATAAAGAAGCACACGCCAATGGTCGCCACCAGCGCCAGCATGATCGCTTCAAGGCGGCGGAAGCCTCGGTTCTGCAGGGCCAGGATCAAGAGCGTGTCAAAGGCGGTGATCACGATGCCGGTGGTCAGTGACACGCCGAGCAGCAAGTGAAATGCCAGGGCGCAACCGAGCACTTCGGCGAGGTCGGTGGCGATGATGGAGATTTCCGCCAGCACCCACTGCGTGCGCGAGGCGCGCTGGCTGTAGCGCTCGCGGCACAGTTGCGCCAGGTCTTTGCCGGTGGCGATGCCCAGGCGCGAGCACAGGCACTGCACCGCCATCCCGGCCAGGCTGGCCAGCAGCACCACAAATAACAGGCTGTAGCCGTAACGTGAACCGGCTTCGATGGCCGTGGCCCAGTTGCCCGGGTCCATGTAGCCGATGGAGATCAGCAGGCCGGGGCCGGCGAACATCAGCGCCCGTTTGAAAAACGACGGCGTGGGGTCAACGACAACGGAGCCGGCCACTTCCGGCGGACAGAACGGGGCGGTAGCGATTTTCGGCAGGCTGAATTTCACGCGGTATCCCAGGCAAACACACAAGTCAGAACCGCAGCTTATCAGTCCGACGCGACCGTGCGCATCACCGTTTCCCGGGGCAAATCAAACGCTTCGACGACTTGCACCACCAGGTCCATCTCCTGGTTCAGCGCTTCGCGCTCCATGCGCTGGCGAATCACACCAATCACCAGTACCGCCAAGGTGGTGATCGAAAAAGCCGGGCCGGACAACGCCCGCACGCCCGTCACCAGCAACATCGCCGCCGCCAGCGCCTGGCCCACCACCGGAATCGCCGTGGCCGCGCCGCGGCGCAGGATAAACCCGGTCAACCCCGCCAACGCCGTGCCGCTCAACGCGGTGGTGGCCGAGCGGCCAATGTCGATTCGATTGAACAACCCCTGCTCTTTTTGCGCGGCGGCCTTGAGCTCGGCGTCGAAGGCCTGCCGGTCGGCGCTGCTGAGTTTGCGTTTGTATTGCTCGATCAGTTTTTCGGCGACCTGCGCCTCGATGTCTGCCAGCGCCACGGTTTCAAGCGGCGCGTCAAACTTGATTGCGAGCTTTTGCGCGACATCTTCGGCGATCTGCCGATAACTCACGCCATGGCCACGGGCGAGGTTCATGAAGCTGTCACCGCCCATACGCTGCAACTCGATGGCCAGCTTCAGCGGCTCGCGCACGCTGGCATCAATCGAGGCACTGCGCTTTTGCGCCATCAATTCGGCGAGAAACTTCAGCTCTTCCGGACGCGCCTGCATCAGTGCCGGGAACAGGTGCGCGTCTTCCTCGGCAAAACGCACTTCACTGCTGCGCAGATCAGAGCGAATCAGGCCGCGCCGTTCCTGCAACAGGTCGGTGTACTGCACCACCGTCTTCAATTGCGGCCAATAGGCGGCATGGTCAAAGGTGGCCAGGTGCACATTGGTGACCTTGGCCTTGAGCGCCGGCGTGACATCAATCGCATAACGGCCAATGCAGCGCTCGGTATCCGGCTTGATGGCCAGTGCCCAGTCCTTGCTGGAGTGGCAATTGATCACGCGCCCCTTGAGCGGCGCCGACACGTCATCCCACGGGCTGGACGTACAGATCGCGCCGCCCATCAGCAGCAAATTGTTCAATGGCAGTTCGCGGGCGATCTCGGGGCTGGCCAGCAGACTTTTGACCAGGATGCGTGCGCCGAGGGAATGGCCGATCAGGTTGATGCGCCTTACTTGCAGCGATTCGGCGTGCAGGTAACTGGCCAACTCCGGCAATAACGTCTTGGCCACTTCATCGACACGCGCCTCGACGCTTTTGTAATGATCAAGAAAGTACGCAATCGCCTTGCCCACGCCCACCGTCGCCGCGCCCAGGCCGCCACCACCGAGCATCGAGGTGATCACATCCTTGACGGGCGCGAACAGGTTTTCCAGAAAATGCCCCGCCGGCCAGAACAGCATCAGGTTGGTCGAGCCTTCGATACCTGCCAGTTGCGCCTTGAAATTGCCCAGTTGCTGGCGGTTGAAGAAGGCCGAGTAACCGTGAACATAGAGATTGAGCACATCCCCCTGAGGTTCGCCGCACAGTAAGAACGTGGGCTTGCGGGTGCGGTGCATTTCATCCCACTGGTGTTGCATGGGCCGGTGACTCCTGGTGACGAGGGACAGCGATAGTAACAAAGCATGATTACAAACACGGTGAATCCTGACCGACGTGGGTTCAGAACAATGACCCGGCCCTGGATTTGGCCAGGTAGCGTGCCGGAGAATCCCCCAGGTTGCGCCGAAACACCGAGGTAAAGGCGCTGGAACTGCTGAACCCCAATTCGAACGCCACTTGCGTGATCGATGCACCATGACTGAGCCGTGCGGTGGCCTCCAGCAAACAGACCTGCTGGCGCCAGGCCACAAATGTCATGCCGGTGCTGTCCTGAAAATGGCGGGTGAAGGTCCGTCGACTCATGCTCGCCCACGTGGCCATCTCGTCGAGGGAAACGGTTTGCGTAGGCGCGTCCAGAAAGCGCTGGCAAGCACCGGCCAGGCGCGGCTCGGCGGGCAGCGGCGCACTGAGGGGCAATGCACGCATGCGGCCTATCTCATCGATCAGCAGCGTCAACACGCAGTGCCGCCGGGTATCAGACGCTGCCGATGGGCCAATAGCCAACGCCGCTTCCAATAGATGCCGGAGCAGTGGCGACACCTCGACGACCTGGCAACGCTCGCGCAGCCCGGCCCGCTCGGCAGCTTGAGCATCGAGGTAGGTGTTTAGCATGACCACATCACCGCGCATGTGCATTTCATGGGCAATGCCACCCGGCACCCAGATTGCCCGCTGTGGCGGTACCACCCAATTGCCCAGGTCGGTGAACATTTTCAGCGCGCCGGTGGAGGCGTAGGCGAACTGCCCGCGCGGGTGGGTATGCCGCTCGAACACGGTGCTGGACGGGTACTCACGCAGGGTGACCAGCGCTTCGGGGGCGTTATCGTCAAAGGTCGGAATCATGGCCCGATATTGTCAAAAGATGACCCGACATAGCAAGCGGGCCATCCGCACGGGCCCTACCCTTCATGCCTTTGAAGCAGCGTGCTCAAAGGAATTTCCATGCAAAAGAAACATCTGGCACTGGCCCTGCTGGTCACCCTGGTCTGGGGGCTGAACTTTCCCATTACCAAGCTGGGCCTGCGTGCCATCGACCCGTTCGTGCTGACAGGCATGCGCTTTGCCCTCGCCGCCTTGCCGCTGGTGTTGTTCATCCAGCGCCCCAGCGTCAAGTTCCGCTATGTGGCCGCCTACGGCATTATTTTCGGGCTGGGCATGTGGGGCGTGATCAACTACGGCATTCAGGCTGGCGTGAGCCCGGGAATCGCCTCGTTGCTGATTCAGTGCAGCGTGTTTTTTACGCTGGGCTGGGGCTACCTGTTGTTCAAGGAAAAAATCCGCCGCGCACAATGGCTCGGCGCCGTTATGGCATTGATCGGGCTGGCGGGCATTATCTCTGCCCAAGAAGGCGAGCATGCGGTGGTTGGGGTTGTGTTGATCGTGTTCAGTGCGTTGGCCTGGAGTGTCGGCAACGTCATCATCAAGGCATCGGGCGTGAAGGAAATTTTCTCGTTCATGGTCTGGGCCAGCCTGTTTCCGCCAATCCCACTGTGGCTGATGGCCTGGTGGATGCACGGCAACGCGGCGTTCGACGGCCTGCCGACCCGCCTCGACCTGACCGCCGTGTGGTCCCTGCTGTTTCAGGTTTACCTGGCCACGCACTTCGCCTATTGGGGCTGGAATACGCTGCTCAAGGCGTACCCCGTGTCGACGGTGGCGCCGCTGTCGCTCTTGATCCCGGTGTTCGGGATCACCAGTTCGATGCTGATACTCGGCGAACGCATTTCCCCGGCCAATGGGCTTTTCATCAGCATCATTATCATCGGCCTGGCGGTCGGGCTTTACCGCAAACCGGTGGTGCATGACGCCGCAAAAAAAACCGCCCTTTCGGGCGGTTAAGGGTGCTCGGCTTTGATCAGAAACCGAGGGAGAAACTGCTCGTCATCGCATGGTCCTTATCGTTTTGCTTTCGATGTCATGCCAGCTGTAGGCCACGCCCCTACGCGCCACGGTTGCATCCGAGGTAAGCAGCGCATTCTGCGCAGCAGCACCACCGACAGCGGTGCCGCTGTCCAACGCTGCCGCAATTGACTCACACGCATTGAGTGCGAAATACCTGACCACGGTGACAACTGATCTGGTTTTTCGAAACGGTAGTCGAACCTCAGCGAAGTCATTGAATTAAATGGTATTAATACTTTCGTAAACGCCGTGTAAGAATGGGATCACAGCCAGCAGCCATTGCCTTTCGCATCAAAAATACAAGTTTATAATTGTAAAAAAGCGCTCTAATAGCCCCCTGTTGATTCGTTTTAAAGATTCTGGAGTTCGCAATGCCCCATGAAGGCAACCTGTTACAAGCAGCCGTGGTGTTCCTGCTCGCCGCCGTGCTGACGGTGCCCCTGGCCAAGCGCCTGCAACTGGGCGCGGTGCTGGGCTATCTGTTTGCCGGCGTGATCATCGGCCCGTCGGTCTTGGGCCTGGTGGGCAACCCGCAAAGCGTGGCGCAGTTCTCTGAGTTGGGCGTGGTGTTGCTGCTGTTTATTATCGGCCTGGAGCTGTCGCCAAAGCGCTTATGGGTGATGCGCAAGGCAGTATTCGGTGTCGGCTTGGCCCAGGTGTTGCTGACAGGTTTGGTGATGGGCGCGGTGGCGCTGTGGCTGTTTGGCCAAACCTGGAACAGCGCGATTGTGCTGGGCCTGGGCCTGGCGTTGTCCTCCACTGCCTTTGGCCTGCAAAGCCTGGCCGAGCGCAAGGAACTGAACCAGCCGCATGGGCGTCTGGCCTTTGCGATTCTGCTGTTCCAGGACATCGCCGCGATCCCGCTGATTGCGATGGTGCCGCTGCTGGCCGGCAGCGACCACCCGACCACCGAAGCCCAAGGCCTGCAACACGTCTTGCAGATCCTCGGCAGCATCGCCGTGGTGATCATCGGCGGGCGCTACCTGTTGCGCCCGGTGTTTCGCATCGTCGCCAAGACCGGCCTGCGCGAAGTGTCCACCGCCACCGCGTTGCTGGTGGTGATCGGCACCGCCTGGCTGATGGAGCTGGTGGGCGTATCCATGGCCCTCGGTGCATTCCTCGCCGGGCTGCTGCTGGCGGATTCGGAGTACCGTCACGAACTCGAATCCCAGATCGAGCCGTTCAAGGGCCTGCTGCTCGGGCTGTTTTTTATCAGTGTGGGCATGGGCGCCAACCTCAGTCTGCTGCTCAGCTCGCCGCTGGTGGTCATCGGCCTGACCCTGCTGTTGATCGGTTTGAAATTGCCGCTGCTGTACGCGGTCGGCCGCCTGGTAGGCGACCTGAATCGCGAAAGCGCGCTGCGCCTGGGCGTGGTGCTGGCGGCAGGCGGTGAATTCGCCTTCGTGGTGTTCAAGATCGGCCGCGACCAGGGCTTGTTCGAGCCGCATCTTTACGATGTGCTGGTGCTGACCATTACCCTGTCCATGGCCGTGACCCCGCTGCTGTTATTGATTTGCCCGAAGCTGTTCAAGTCCAAGGCCAAACCCGTGGAAGTGCCCGATGAATACCGCGCCATCGAAAGCGATGCGCCGCGCGTAGTGATTGCCGGCATGGGCCGTATGGGCCAGATCGTGGCGCGGATTCTGCGCGCGCAGAACATCTCGTTCATCGCCCTCGACACTTCGGTCGAAACCATCGAACTGACCCGCAGTTTCGGCGGCATGCCGGTGTTTTATGGTGACCCGCAGCGCCCGGAAATCCTGCACGCCGCCAAGGTCGATCAGGCAGAGTTCGTGGTGATCGCCATGGACGATCCGGAGATCAATATCAAGACCGCCGAATTGGTGCGCACGCTCTACCCGCACATGAACATCATCGCCCGCGCACGTAACCGCCAGCACGTGCACCGCCTGGTGGACCTGGACGCCTCACCCGTACGCGAAACGTTCTACTCCAGCCTGGAAATGAGCCGCCGTACCCTGGTCGGCCTCGGCTTGAGCCAGGCCCAGGCCGATGCGCGTATCACCCGCTTCAAAAATCACGACCTGCAGTTACTCGCCGCCCAACACGCTGTGTATGACGACGCAGCCAAAGTGATGCAGTCCGCCCAGGAAGCCCGTACGGAACTGGCGCGGCTGTTTGAGATGGACCGCCTCGAAGAAGAGTCCGACAAGGTGTGAGGCTATGGATGAACGATCTTGCGAATTTTCTGACAGAATACGCCGCAATTTCGTTCATCTCTGGAGCGCTTCATGGCCACTTTCACCAAGACCGCCGTCCTGCTGGCCCTTGCGCTTTGCGCCGGTAGCGTGTTCGCCGCCAACAAGCCCGCCGCCACACAGACCATCTCGACGCTGGGCGGCAAGTTCACCTTTAACCTGCCCAAGGCCTACACCGCCGACACGCTGCCAACCGGCAAGACCGAGGACGGCACCGCCGACACCCAAGGCACGCTGTACGCCAACTCGGCGACTAAAAGCGTGGTGATCGTCGCCGAAACCGTGCGTAACGACGGGGCAACCATCAAAGACAATGACCCGCAGTTCCTCGACGGCGCCGTGGCTGACTTCGTCAAGGACCAGAGCGCTGCCCTGCCCGACTTCAAGAAGCAAAACGAGAAAAAACTGACCTTCAAAGGCCTGGGCCTGCGCCAAGTGGACAGCACCGCCACCCAGGGCGGCGGCAAGACCTTGAACTCCACGTTCCTGGGCGGTTCCGGCAAGCACTTGCTGGTGATCCAGGCTATTTCGCGGGCGGATGATGTGAAGGGGCATGCCGAACTGGTGAAGCAGATTACCGGCGGCAAGTAAGCCTCATTCCTGACAACACAAATCAAATCTGGGAGCGGGCTTGCTCGCGAATACAGTGGATCCGTTAACGATGAGTTGACTGACACAGCGCATTCGCGAGCAAGCCCGCTCGCACATTTTTGATCGCGCTTACTTCAAGGTTTTCTCTAGCCACGCCTTCAGGTCCTGCACTTCTGCCGCACTCACGGTATGCGGCATTCCCGGATACCCGTGGAACTCCGGCTTCAACCCCAGGCCCACCAACACCTCGTTCGCGCGCGTCGCCGACCCATACGGCAGCGCCTGGTCCAGCGTGCCATGGCCAATGAAGATCGCCAACTTGCCCAGCGATTCGTTGGGCTTGAGCTCAGCCTTGAGCACCGGCAAGACACTGCCACTCAAGGCCGCGATCCCGCGCACCAACGCGGGCTGACGCAAGCCGACTTCGTAAGACATGATCGCGCCCTGGCTGAACCCCACCAGGAACACCCGATCGCTTTGCGTGTGGTATTTGGCCGTGGCCTTGCCGACAAAGTCTTCGATCAGCTTCGCGCTGCGTTGCAAGTCGGCGGTCTCGCCGTTGTACTCGGCGTCACCCGAGGTCTTGGTAAACCAGCGATAGCCGTTCGCGTCCACCGGCATCGGCGCACGCGCCGACAGGTACGTCCAGGTGGAGGGCAGCGCGTCCTTGATGCCGAACAGGTCTTGCTCGTTGCTGCCGAACCCGTGCAGGAAAATCACCAACGGTTGGTTGCGTGAATCGCTCTGCGTCTGTTCCAGGTACGCCAACGGCAAGTCGGTGTGCAGCGTGGCGTCGGCATGGGCGACACCGGCCATCAGGGTCAGCGCCAGGGCAAACAGCTTGAACATGGGGAAGTTTCCTCAGGGTTTGCGCAACAGATAAGTGTCCATGATCCAACCATTTTCCAGGCGTGCGGCCTTGCGCACCCGTTCGATTTCTTCCGCCACCTCACTGACTTTGCCGCTGATCAGGATTTCATCCGGTGTGCCCAGGTAGGCGCCCCAGTAGATATCCAGGTCTTGATCAGCCACGGTACGGTAGGAATCTTCGGCATCGAGCATCACCACCAAGGTGTCCGCATCACTCGCCTGCCCCGCCGCCAACCGGCGCCCGGTGGTGATCTCGATGGAGCGGCCAATGCGGTTCAGTGGCACCTTGTGCTGGGCCGCCAGGGCCTGCACGCTGGTGATGCCGGGTATCACTTCGAACTCGAACGCACAGCGGCCACTGGCGAGAATCGCCTGCAGGATACGGATGGTGCTGTCGTACAACGCAGGGTCGCCCCAGGCCAGGAAGGCGCCGACTTCGCCATCCGCCATGTGCTCGTTGATCATGCGCTCGAAGGTGTGCTGCTTGTCGCGGTTGAGGTCCTGCACGGCGGTGGTGTAGTCGATGTCGCCGCGCACCCGCTCGGGGCAATCGGCCTCGACGAAGCGGTAGCCGGGCTCGGTGATGTAGGTCGCGCAGATCTCGCGGCGCAGGTCGATCAGCTTGTCTTTGCTCTGGCCCTTGTCCATCAGGAAAAACACGTCGGTGCGGTTCAGCGCCTTCACGGCCTGCATCGTGATGTAGTCAGGGTTGCCGGCGCCAATGCCGATGATCAGGATGCGTTTCATGGGTTGCTCTCATTGCGGGGCGTGGATTTTGCCATGTTCGCCGGGTCAGGCGTGAGTTTCCAGGCGCAGGCGCCAGACAGTATTGAAGCGCAGCTCGGTGGCGGACAGTGGCTCAATGTCGATCCGGTAGAACATCGACACCGGGAACTGCATGACATAGAGCAAGGCGGCGCGAATCACCAACGGGTGGGTGATGGCCAACACATGACCGGGTTGGGTTTCGAGGGATTGCAGCCACTGCCCGACCCGCGCGCAAACCTGCTCCACCGACTCGCCGCCGTGGGGCGTGCTGGTGCTGTCGGTGGCCCAGGCCATCAACGCAGCGCTGTCCAACTGGTTGATCGCCTGGCCTTTCCAGGCGCCCAAATCAGCATCGCGCAAGGCATCTTCGACGTGTGCGTCAGCGCCGAACAGCTCGGCCGTCTGGCGGGTCCTGGCCTCAGGCCCGCACACCAGGCGCAGGTTTTTCTGGTAGCGCCCGGCCAGGGACAACGCTGCGTTTTGCCAATCCATGCTCACAGACTCGTCATCGGCAAACCGCCCCAGCTTTTGCGACGCCGTAGCGGCATGGCAGATCAGTGTCAAACGCGTGGCTGGCACCGCAGATCGCTCCGGTAACGAGTTAGAAGCCTGCAAGACTGGCGCAGTTGACGCTATCGCGCAACGCCTTGCGCCAGATAGAGCACCTGGTAACCCGTGCCCGGGTGGTCCTTCTGCAGCGGCTTGGCCGACAGTGTGATCCGCACCAGGCGCCACGCCTGCACATCCAGCGCCAGGAAGACCGCGAATGTCTCCGGGCTGTCAGCCAACTGCTGGTTACGTTGTTTTTCCTCGACCAATATCCCGGCTCGATCCGCCCCTGGCGCCAACGACCATTGCTCGCGGTACAAACTCAACGCATGCCGGGCGGGCCCTTGCTGCACGTCCAGCGGCAACCAGCTTTCGATGTGCGGGCGGCCAAAGCTGTCGAGCACCTTCTGGAAACCCTCGCCCAACAAGAAATCGGCGGCCTTCAAGGGGTCTGCCCACAGGTACACCGACGCATAGACATTGCCCGTCGCTAGCCCGCGCTCCTGGGCAATAAATGCCTTGAACAGCAGCCCTTCGGCGCGATCCCACAACGGCCCCAATTGCTCAGCGCGGCGGCGGATAACAGCCATGTCGTAATCGGCAGGCAGGCGGTGGGAATACTGTTTGGCAAACATGGCGAAGCTCCTGTGCAAGATGAGCGTTGAGCTTGCGCAGCGGCAATGATTTCAACAAGATATCAGCGGATATAGGTGCGATAAGGATTTGATATGACTGATGCGCTCAAACCCCTGGACATCGACACCGTGCAGGCCTTCGTCCGGGTCGCCGACTTCGCCAGTTTCACCCGTGCCGCCGAGGCCCTCGACACGTCCCAGGCGGCCATCAGCCTCAAGCTCAAGCGCCTGGAAGAACGCCTCGGTTATCGGCTGCTGGAACGCACGCCCCGCCACGTCAGGCTGTCGCCCCAGGGCGAGCAGTTCATCGTGGCCGCCCGCGCCCTGCTCAACGCCCATGAACGCGCGTTGGGCGACATGGGCGCCCAGCCCTCGCGGCGCCTGGTAATCGGCATCAGCGACCACGTGGCCGGGCCCGACTTGCCCACCTGGCTCGGCCGCCTCGCCGCGTACGACCCGTTGCTGGTCCTCGAAATCCGCATCGCCTCCTCCCGCGACCTGGTGGCCGCGTTCGACCGCAGCGAGTTGGACGCGGTGATCGTGCGCAACGAAGGCGACCGCCAGGACGGCGAAGTGTTGGCCGTGGAGCGCTTTGGCTGGTTCGCCGCGCCGACCTGGCAACACACCCCCGGCCGGCCCTTGCGCCTGGCAACCATGGCGCCGCCGTGTGGGGTTCGGCATCTGGCGGTCAGGGCGTTGGATGAGGCCCATATCGACTGGACTGAAGTGTTTGTCGGCGGTGGTGTGATGGCGGTGGGTGCGGCGGTGAGCGCCGGGTTGGGTGTTGCCGCCCTCGCCCACCGTGTGGCCCCGGCCGGGGCGGTGGACGTGAGCGAGCAATACGGTTTGCCCGCATTGCCCGTCAGTGAAGTGGTGCTGTACAGCCGCATCAGTGACCTGCGGTCCCGCGAAACAGTGCGCACGTTGAGCGCAACGTTTCGCGGCGTGTTGCCGCGCTGACGTTTACGCCACCGGGGCTTCTGCACTCACCGTGGCGGCAGCAGCTCGGGCCTGTAACTGTGTGGCGCCCACCGGCGGCACGACCGGGCTGCCGCTGGCGACAAAATCCGCTTTGCGCAGCGCCACCAGGGCAATCAGCGACACCACACCGGTGGCCACGTAGAAATACCACGGCGAGGTGATATCGCCCGTCACCTTGATCAGCCAGGTGGAGATCAGCGGCGCACTGCCGCCAAACACGGCGACCGGCACGTTGTACGCCACCGCAATGCCGGTGGAGCGGATGCGGGTCGGCAGCAGTTCGCTCATCAGCGCATAGGTCGACGAGGCATACAGCCCGAACAGAATCGCCACCGCCATCAACGGTGCGAAGAACGACGCGGCCGTTGCGGTCGGCGCCGACTTGAACAGCCAGAACATCGCCAACGTGGCCAACGTGCCAATCACCATCAGGAACGGCTTGCGCCCGTATTTATCGGTAAACGCGCCGCCGAACGGCATCACGAAGGCCGCCGAAAAACTCGCGACGAAGACGTAGAGCAACGTGGTACCGCTGTCGAACTTGAGGATCTTGGCCATGTAGGTCGACGCGAAGGTCAGCACCAGGTAAAAGATCGAGCTGTGCAAGGTGATGATAAAGAACACCAGGGCAATCGCCCGCTTCCATTGCCAGACCTCACGCAGCGGTGCGCGGGAGGTCTGGCCGGCACGTTGCAGGGCGAGAAACTCGGGGCTGTCTTCCAGCTTGAGGCGGATGTACATGGAGATAAAGCCCAACGGTGCGGCGATCAGGAACGGCACGCGCCAGGCCCATTCTTGCATCACGTCGGCGCCGAGGATCCAGGTCATGCCATTGGCCACGGCGCCGCCCAGCAGCAGGCCGAGCACGGCGGTGACCATCAACCAGCAGGTCGCAAACCCGCGTCGACCCGGCCCGGCGTATTCGGAGATAAAACTGGTGACGGTGCCGATTTCACCGCCCGCCGAAAAGCCCTGCACGCAGCGCACCAGGATCAGCAGGATCGGCGCCGCAATGCCCAGCGTCGCGTAGGTCGGCAACACGCCGAGCATCACCGTCGAGCCGGTCATCATCACCAGCGCCATGATCAGGGTTTTGCGGCGGCCGATCTTGTCCGCCAGCGGGCCGAAGAACAGCCCACCCAACGGCCGGATAAAAAAGCTCAGGGCGAATGCGGCAAAGCTGGCAAGCAGGCTGGTGGTGGGATCATCGGAGACGAAAAACGCCTGGCCGATGTACACGGCGAGAAAGCCGTAGACGCCGTAGTCGTACCACTCGATCAAGTGGCCGGAGGTGGCACCGAGAAATGCACGGCGCCGCTTGCGGACCGTGTCTTGCGCTTGATTGCCCATCGAAGGGACTCCTTGTCTGATGATCTGTCCATGAATAGCGGGTCTAGGGAAGCGCGGCGATACTCGCTGCTTTCAACCACTGCCGCAAGTCGGTCTTGAGGATCTTGCCGTAGCTGTTTTTCGGCAACTCGTCGCGGAACACGTATTTCTTCGGCTTCTTGAACGAGGCCATGCGTTCGACAAACCACGCCGTGAGCCCGGCTTCGTCCAGTGCCTGCCCGTTGCGCGGGACCACAAAAGCAACCACCGACTCTCCCCATTGCGCATCCGGCTCACCGACCACACACACCTCGAATACCTCGGGATGCTGCGCCAGCACTTCCTCGACTTCGCGCGGGTACACGTTGCTGCCGCCGCTGATGATCACGTCCTTGGAGCGGTCTGTCAGGGTCAGGTAGCCGGCCGGGTCGAGAAAGCCGATATCGCCGGTCATCAGCCAGCCATCGATCAGGGTCTGGCGCGTGGCTTCAGGGTTGCGCCAGTAGCCTTGCATCACCGTGGCACCGCGCACGGCAATCTCACCGCGCTGCCCCGTCGGCAGCGGTTGGTGCTGCGCGTCGAGAATGCGAATTTCGACACAGGCGTGCGCTTGCCCGACCGAGGCGGCCAGGCTTGACCAATCCTCGCGTTGACGGTCGGCGATCAGCGCACGGGGCAACACGCTGATGGTCATCGGGCTTTCGCCCTGGCCGTAGATTTGCACCAGGCGCGGGCCAAACGTATCGACGGCCGCGCACAGGTCAGCCAGGTACATCGGGCCGCCGCCGTAGACGAGGGTCTTGATGCCTTCGCCGCGATAACCCTGGCGCTGCGCCTGTTCGACCATGCGCTTGACCATGGTCGGCGCGGCAAACAGCGATACATCGCCCAGCTCGACGGCCAGGCCGAACAGCTCGGCGGCATCAAAACCGTGGGACGCAGGCACCACATGCCGCGCGCCACAGCGCACATGAATAAAATTGTAGAGCCCCGCGCCATGGGACATTGGCGCGGCATACACCACCGCGTCAGCGCCGCTCACCGGGTCGACATCCGTGGCGTAACACAGCGACATAGCGACCAGATTGCCGTGCGTCAGCATCACCCCCTTGGAACGCCCGGTGGTGCCGGAGGTGTAGAACAGCCAGGCAAGGTCCTGATCCTGACGTGCCACCGGCTGCTCCAGCGTCGGCCAGCCGCGGGTCGGCGGCAGCGTGTGGCCGTCCAATTCCTTACAGCGCTGAGGCAAGTCGCGCGATGAGGAAAAGACCCGGCCGCCGTCGGTAAAGATCAGCCGCGCCTGGGCGTCATCCGCGATCCAGGCCGCTTCGCTCGGATGCAGCTTGGCGTTGATCGGCACGACCACTGCGCCCACCCACCAGATGGCGTAGAGCAACTCCAGGTAGTCACAGCTGTTTTTCATCAGCACCGCGACGGCATCACCCGTCGTCACGCCGTGCTGGTCCACCAGGTACGCGGCGCGTTGACGAACATGGGCCGCAAAGGTGGCGTAATCGGCGATTTGCCGGGTGCCTTCGAACAGCGCCGGGCGCTGCGGCTCACGGCGCTGGGTGTCGTGCAGCCAGTTGGCAATGTTCATGGCTCAGCACCGGCGTGCGTGCAGGACCGAGGCGTAGTTGGCCACCGCCATGCCGCCCATGTTGAACACCAGGCCGAACTCCGGGTCTGGCACCGCCAGGCCAATTGGCTCGCCGGTCAATTGCCGAAACGCCAGGGCATGCATCGATACCCCCGTGGCGCCCACCGGATGCCCCTTGGCCTTGAGCCCACCGGAAAGGTTCACCGGCAGCCGCCCACCGGCGCGCACCACGCCGCTGTCGAGCACACGATGGCCCTCACCTTTGGGCGCCAGGCCCATGGCTTCGTAGATCAGCAGTTCGGCGATGGTGAAGCAGTCATGCACCTCGGCGAAACTCAAGTCGGCCAGGGTGATATTTGCACCGCGCAATGCCGTGTGGATCGCCCTTTGCGGGCCCTCAAAGGCCAGGATGTCGCGCTGGGCGATGGGCAGGCAATCGTTGACCTGGGTCATCGCGCAGATCTGCACATCACGGCGAAACGCCCGCGCGCGTTTGGGCGAGGCCAGGATGATCGCGGCGGCGCCGTCGCTGATCAGTGAGCAGTCGGTCAGGCGCAATGACTCGGCCACAAACGGGTTGCTCTTGGACACGTTGTTACAGTGTTCGAAATCCATCACCCGGTGCATCTGCGCCAACGGGTTGGCCATGGCATTGGAGTGGTTCTTGGTAGCGATGGCCGCCATCGAGCCCAGTGGGCAGTGGTAGCGTTCGGCATATTGGCGGGCAGCCCGGCCGAACAGTTGCGGGAAACTCAAGCCGGCTTCGCCCGGGTCGTTCTGATAGCCGGCGCCGGCCAAGGCCTGGGTGACCTCGGCGGTGGAAGTGTGGGTCATCTTTTCGGCGCCCACCACCAACACCAGTTCCGCGCTGCCGGACAGGATCGCATTGACCCCGGCCTGGATCGCCGCCGAGCCGGACGCGCAGGCATTCTCACAGCGGGTGGCCGGTTTGAAGCGCAGGCCGGGGTCGGCCTGCAATAACAGGGAAGAGGCGAACCCGTCAGGCACCAGCCCCGAGTTGAAGTGGCCCAGAAACAGTGCATCGATTGCTGAAGCATCAATGGCCGCATCCGCCAGGGCTTCGCGGGTGACCTGCACGATCAGGTCCTCAAGGGTGGTGCCTTCCAGGCGACCAAAACGCGAATGACCAGCGGCAACAATGGAGACGCAATCAGCAGGCATAATCAATTTCTTCTGTTCTTGATACGGACATTCCTTACAATGACCCACCAGCGGGCCGGCGCCAATTCGTGTAACTACTTACATGGCTAAGTAGCCCGAGGTGAGAAAAACAACGAGGCAGGATGCCCAATGACTGTGTTTGCACAACAACTCCACGACATCGGGCGCCTGGCGTTCCAGCTGTCCCCCGCACCGCAACTGGTCACCAGCAACCGTGTGATCGTCGACTGCAACGACGCTTTCCTGCAGTTGTTCGGCTACTCGCGTGACGCATTGGTCAACCAGCTGACGCTGCTGATCTACCCGTCCCAGGCTGACTACCACGCCATCGGCAAGCGCAGCCACGACTGGTTGCTGGACAGTGAAAACGGCCGCTACTCCGACGAACGTTTCATGCAGCACAAAAGCGGCGAAGTGTTCTGGGCCAAGTCCCACGGCTACACGCTCACGCCCAAAGACCCGTTCAAGCTGATGATCTGGCACTTCGAACGCCTCGATCGCAGCCACCAGGGCACCGGGGACCTCACACCCCGGGAGCGGGAAATTGCCATGCACATCGTCAACGGCCTCAAATCCAAGGAAATCGCCCTGCGCCTGGCGATCTCCCACCGCACGGTGGAAGTCCATCGGGCGCGGTTGATGAAGAAGTTGCAGGCCAAGACGGTGGTGGAGTTGGTGTCGAAAATTATTATGGTGGCGTGACGCGGCCACCGCCGTTGCCCGGCGCACCCTGTGTCGAGGTAGTGCGCGAAGCGGGCTTGGAGCCGGCGTCCGTACAAAGGCTGCTCAAGGCCAACGTGCGCGTGCAGGCCAGCCCATCCGAATGTTCAGCAGGAACCGCATCATGACTGCCACTGTGACGCTCAACCTTATCGACACGCGCATCGCACGCCTGACCTTCGGCAACCCCACTCAGCGCAACGCCCTCAGTGCGCACGTGCTCGCCCGCCTGGATGAACACCTGGTCGCCCTCGCCGCCCAGCGCGTCAGCGTGGTGATTCTGGGTGCCGACGTCGGCCAGACGGTGTGGAGCGCCGGCCATGATCTTGGCGAAGTGGCCCGCGACCGCGACCCCGTTGCCTATGGCAAACCCCTGGAGCAACTGCTGCGGCGAATCCGCGCCTACCCCGGCGTGGTGATTGCGCTGATTTCAGGCTCGGCCTGGGGCGGCGCCGTGGACCTGGCCATGAGTTGCGACATGGTAGTGGCCGACCACAGCGCGAGCTTCGCCATGACCCCGGCCAACATCGGCTTGCCCTATACCACCAGCGGCCTGCTGCGGTTCTTCAACAACTTGCCGATTCATGTGCTTAAGGAGCTGTTTTTCTGCGCGCAGGCACTCGACGCCGAACGCGCCGAACGCTTTGGCGTGATCAACCGTCTGGTCCCTAGCGAGGCGCTGGAAGCCACCGCCGTGGAAATCGCCCAAGGCATCGCCGCCAAGGCGCCGTTGGCAATTGAGGCGGTAAAGGAGCAATTGCGCATTCTCGAAGACCTGCAACCCATGCCCGTGCAGGCCATGGAGCAGATCGCCGAACTGCGTCGCCAGGCCTGCGCGAGCGCAGACTTGAGTGAGGGGCTGGCAGCCTTTGCCGAACGTCGCCCACCGGCCTTTGAAGGGCGTTGACAATTTTTTCATGGTTGATCGTCTAGCATGCTGCCCTTCGTTGGGGAGTAACCGGCTTCTGACCCGTGCAGAAGCGTTCGTATCAACATATTCGGCAACCTGCCGTGGTACGAACACCGTTGAGGTTGGTGAGACCAGCGACACATCCATGCCTAATGTCGGGCGTGTGGTTGTGTCGTTGACTCATACAGCCCGACTGGAAGCCCTACCGTGAACCCCATTTCCCTGATTCTTCTCGCCCTTGCCATGTCCACGGACGCCTTTGCGGCGGCCATCGGCAAAGGCTCCAGCCTGCATAAGCCACGCCTGAGCGAAGCCCTGCGCGCCGGCCTGATCTTTGGTGTAATCGAAGCCATCACGCCGATGATCGGCTGGGCCATCGGCCATGCCGCCACGCGGTGGGTCGAAAGCTGGGACCACTGGATCGCCTTTACCCTGCTGGTCGCGCTGGGCCTGCACATGATCTACAACGGGCTCAAGGCCGATGACGACGCGGTGGAAAAACCGACTCAGCATTCGTTCATGATCCTCGCGGTGACGGCCTTTGCGACCAGCATCGACGCGATGGCTGTGGGTGTGGGCCTGGCATTTGTCGACGTGAATATTCTGCTCGCGTCAGCGGCGATAGGCCTTGCGACCATGACCATGGTGACCATTGGCATGATGCTCGGCCGGGTGCTGGGGACGGTGGTAGGCAAGCGCGCCGAGATGGTCGGTGGCGTGGTGCTGATGCTGGTGGGTGCGACGATTTTGTATGAGCACTTGTCGGCCTGAAGACCGGCACGAAACAAAATGTGGGAGCGGGCTTGCTCGCGAAAGCGCGGTGTCAGTCAGAATATTCATCGACTGGCACACTGCTTTCGCGAGCAAGCCCGCTCCCACATTAGATCTTCAGTGGTGTAGAGATTGCGTTCAAGCCGCGTGGCTTTCCTTCTTCAAACTCTCCATATCAATCACGAAGCGATACTTCACATCGCCCTTGAGCATCCGCTCGTACGCCTCATTGATGCCCTGGATATCGATCATCTCGATGTCCGAGACAATCTTGTGCTTGGCGCAGAAATCCAGCATGTCCTGGGTTTCCTGGATACCACCGATCAACGACCCGGCCAGGCTGCGGCGCTTGAAGATCAGGTTGAATACCGTAGGCGACGGGTGCGGGCTGTCGGGCGCGCCGACCAGGGTCATGGTGCCGTCGCGCTTGAGCAGGTTGAGGAAGGCATCAAGGTTATGCGGCGCGGCAACCGTGTTGAGGATAAAGTCCAGGCTGTTGACGACCTTGGCCATTTCGTCCGGGTTCTTCGACACCACAACCTGGTCGGCGCCCAGGCGCAGGCCGTCTTCACGTTTGTTCGGCGAGGTGGTGAACAGCGTCACATGGGCGCCCATGGCATGCGCGATCTTCACCGCCATATGCCCCAGCCCGCCGAGGCCGACCACGCCGACTTTCTTGCCGGGGCCGACCTTCCAATGGTGCAACGGCGAGTAGGTGGTAATGCCGGCGCACAGCAGCGGCGCCACGGCCGCCAGGTTGGTATCGTCATGGGAGATGCGCAGCACGAACTTCTCCTTGACCACGATAGTGTCCGAGTAGCCACCGAAGGTGTTTTCCCCACCAAACACCGGGCCGTTGTAAGTACCGGTAAACCCGTTCTCGCAGTATTGCTCCTCGCCTTCAGCGCAGGAGGCGCAGTGCTGGCAGCTGTCGACCATACAACCGACGCCGGCCAGGTCGCCCACCTTGAATTTCGTCACGTTGGCGCCGACCGCGGTTACGCGGCCGACAATCTCATGGCCGGGCACCGACGGGTACAAGGTGTTGTGCCACTCATTGCGCGCGGTGTGCAGGTCGGAGTGGCAGACGCCGCAGTAGAGGATATCGATCTGTACGTCATCCGCCCCTGGCGCACGGCGCTCAAAGGTAAAGGGTTTGAGCGCATCCTTGGAATCCCGAGCGGCGTAGCTGTAAGTCTTGGCCATTTGGTTCACCTGTTGAACTGACGGTAGGAATCAGTGGACCAATATAGACGCTGAACCGTTCAACCGAGCACATCCGTACAAGCCCTTCGTCCGGTTTAACGCAATAGTAAAACGGACATTCCCCTCGACCACCCAAGGAGTTTTCCATGAGTACATTCGTTGCCAAAGACGGTACCCAGATCTATTTCAAGGACTGGGGCAGCGGTAAACCTGTGCTGTTCAGCCACGGCTGGCCGTTGGACGCCGACATGTGGGAATACCAGATGGAATACCTGAGCAGCCGTGGCTTTCGCACCATTGCGTTCGACCGCCGTGGTTTCGGCCGTTCGGACCAGCCGTGGACCGGTAACGACTACGACACCTTCGCCGACGATATTGCCCAACTGATCGAACACCTGGACCTCAAGGACGTGACCCTGGTGGGCTTCTCGATGGGTGGCGGTGACGTAGCACGCTACATTGCACGCCATGGCACGGCGCGCGTGGCCGGCCTGGTCTTGCTGGGCGCCGTAACGCCGATGTTCGGCCAGAAACCGGATTACCCACAAGGCGTGCCGACCGACGTGTTCGACGGCATCAAGGCCGGGCTGCTGAACGATCGCGCGCAATTCATCGCCGACTTCAACCCGACGTTCTATGGCATCAATAAGGGTCAAAAAGTCTCCGAGGGCGTACTCACCCAGACCCTGCAAATCGCCTTGCTGGCGTCGCTCAAGTCGACCGTGGATTGCGTCACCGTGTTCTCCGAGACCGACTTCCGTCCGGACATGGCCAAGATCGACGTGCCCACCCTGGTGATCCACGGTGACGGCGACCAGGTCGTACCCTTCGAGACCACCGGCAAAGTGGCAGCCGAGATGATCAAGGGCGCGCAACTCAAAGTGTACAAGGATGCACCGCACGGTTTTGCGGCCACGCATACCCAGCAGTTGAACGAAGACTTGCTGGCGTTCCTGAAGCGCTGAAACGGCTGAACCCCCCGCTCCTTGTTGGCCGGGCTTGCCCTAATGCCAGTCAGTTAAGCGAACTGAAATGCTCAATGCAGCGAAGATCAAATGTGGGAGCGGCGGTGCGACGATTCGACTTGCCCGCGAAGACGTCGGCCCAGCAAACATTGATGTTGACTGACCCACCGCTTTCGCGAGCAA
>NZ_LXJP01000036.1:0-74706 GCF_001728855.1 Pseudomonas sp. AP19
GCCCAGGCTGCGCGAAACATGCAGTTCGTCGGGGAATATCACCGTGCGCGGGTCCGGAGACCACCAGAGAATGGGTTGGCCCTCTGAGAACCACGGAAAGCAGCCATGGCGATAGGCCTGGACCAGTCGTTCGGCCGACAGGTCGCCACCGGCGGCGAGCAAGCCATTGGGTTCGCGCATGGCCTTGGCCAGTGGCGGAAAAGTCAGCGAATCGCGTTGCAACCAGGTCAGCATGGTATCCAGGCTTATGGAAGGGGAGGGGAGTGGCAGGTCAGTCGCCTGCCGCAAGAGTGCTGATTATTGTCGACGCAGCGCTGTGGGGCCAGCCCGAATAGGGCATTGAGTGGGATTAGCGTGAGCGGGTGTTTCTGCAACTCTATGCCTGGGGCGCGGTCGTAATCGGGTCTGTGCCGTGGAGGCCATTGGCCAAGCTTGCCTGGTTTGCTAAATACAGCTCATAAGCCTTTGTCAGCAAAGGCAATGCATGCTCAAATTGAACAGGCTGTGACACTTCAATTGTCCAGGCCGCCGGGTGAAGGGTAAGGACGTGGCATCGCCGACGCAAACCCGTACAATGCGGCCATTATGGCGTGATCGTCATTTCGTCGATCCATCATCCGGTGTTAAAAAGTAGATTCAACGACGCTCGTTCATTTTTCAGCTGCTCGGATTGGGCAGTATTTACAGTCATTCAATAGATGGACGCGCTAAAGGCGCAGGAAAAGACCCGTTTTGAAGAAATCCGCCGCAACACCTAAAGCAGCAGTCGTGCCGGCCTGGCGTCAGCACCTGCACTACCGACTCAAGGAAGGTGCGCTGATCGCCATTGGCGCGCTGTGCCTGTTCCTGATGATGGCCTTGCTCACCTATGGCAAGGACGATCCGGGCTGGAGCCACAACAGCAAGATCGAAGACGTGCAGAACTTCGGCGGTCCCGCCGGTTCCTACAGCGCCGATATTCTGTTCATGGTGCTCGGCTACTTTGCCTACATCTTCCCGCTGCTGCTGGCGATCAAGACCTGGCAGATCTTCCGCCAGCGTCACGAACCGTGGCAGTGGAGCGGCTGGCTGTTCTCCTGGCGCCTGATCGGCCTGGTGTTCCTGGTGCTCTCCGGCGCGGCGCTGGCGCATATCCATTTCCATGCACCCACCGGCTTGCCGGCGGGCGCAGGCGGGGCGCTGGGCGAAAGCCTCGGCGACCTGGCGCGCAAGACCCTGAATATCCAGGGCAGCACCTTGATGTTTATCGCGCTGTTCCTGTTCGGCCTTACCGTGTTCACCGACCTGTCGTGGTTCAAGGTGATGGACGTGACCGGCAAGATCACGCTCGACCTGCTCGAACTGTTTCAGGGCGCCGCCAACCGCTGGTGGTCGGCCCGGGTTGATCGCAAGCGCATGGTCGCGCAACTGCGCGAGGTCGATACCCGTGTCAACGAAGTGGTGGCGCCGAGCACCCCGGACCGACGTGAGCAAGCCAAGGTCAAGGAACGCCTGATCGAACGCGAACAGGCCCTGAGCAAGCACATGTCGGACCGCGAGAAGCAGGTGCCGCCAGTGATTACACCGGCGCCGGCCAAGGCGCCCGAGCCCAGTGCCCGCGTGCAGAAAGAGAAACAGGCGCCGTTGTTTGTCGACAGCGCCGTCGAAGGCACCTTGCCGCCGATCTCGATTCTCGACCCGGCCGAAAAGAAACAGCTCAACTATTCTCCGGAGTCGCTGGCGGCGGTAGGCCACCTGCTGGAAATCAAACTCAAGGAATTCGGCGTCGAAGTCACCGTGGATTCGATCCACCCAGGCCCGGTCATTACCCGTTACGAGATTCAGCCGGCCGCAGGCGTCAAGGTCAGCCGTATTTCCAACCTGGCGAAAGACCTGGCGCGTTCCCTGGCGGTGACCAGCGTTCGTGTGGTGGAAGTGATTCCCGGCAAGACCACCGTCGGTATCGAGATTCCCAACGAAGACCGCCAGATCGTGCGCTTCTCCGAAGTGCTGTCGACCCCGGAATACGACAACTTCAAATCGCCGGTCACCTTGGCGCTGGGTCATGACATCGGCGGCAAGCCGGTGATTACCGACCTGGCCAAAATGCCGCACTTGCTGGTTGCCGGTACGACGGGTTCCGGTAAGTCGGTGGGTGTGAACGCGATGATTCTGTCGATCCTGTTCAAGTCCGGCCCCGATGACGCCAAGCTGATCATGATCGACCCGAAGATGTTGGAACTGTCGATCTACGAAGGCATTCCGCACCTGTTGTGCCCGGTCGTGACCGACATGAAGGACGCCGCCAACGCGCTGCGCTGGAGCGTCGCCGAGATGGAGCGCCGCTACAAGCTGATGGCGAAGATGGGCGTGCGTAACCTGTCCGGCTTCAACGCCAAGGTCAAGGAAGCCCAGGATGCCGGCACACCGCTGACCGACCCGCTGTACAAGCGCGAAAGCATTCACGACGAAGCGCCGCTGCTGACCAAGCTGCCGACCATCGTGGTGGTGGTCGATGAGTTTGCCGACATGATGATGATCGTCGGCAAGAAGGTTGAAGAACTGATTGCCCGTATCGCCCAGAAGGCGCGTGCCGCCGGTATTCACTTGATTCTCGCCACCCAGCGTCCGTCGGTGGATGTCATCACGGGTCTGATCAAGGCCAACATCCCGACGCGGATGGCGTTCCAGGTGTCCAGCAAGATCGACTCGCGGACCATCATCGACCAGGGCGGCGCCGAGCAACTGCTTGGCCACGGTGACATGCTTTACATGCCGCCGGGCACCAGTCTGCCGATTCGTGTGCATGGCGCCTTTGTGTCCGATGACGAAGTACACCGCGTGGTGGAAGCCTGGAAGCTGCGCGGCGCACCGGAATACAACGACGATATCCTCGCGGGCGTTGAAGAGGCCGGCAGCGGCTTCGACGGCGGCAGTGGTGGTGGCGACGACGATGCCGAAACCGACGCGCTGTATGACGAAGCCGTGGCGTTCGTGCTCGAAAGTCGCCGCGCTTCGATCTCCGCAGTGCAGCGCAAACTGAAAATCGGCTACAACCGCGCCGCCCGCATGATCGAAGCCATGGAAAACGCTGGCGTTGTGACTGCTATGAACACCAACGGCTCGCGTGAAGTCATCGCCCCCGGGCAAATGCGCGACTGATCACATGCCGCGTGGCAGCACGCGGCTCGCCCTAACGACTCAATGAGGACTCCCATGCGTCTTATCCGCATGCTGTTGTTGCCGGCACTGGCCCTGACGGCTGTTTCGGCCCACGCCGACCCGGCCTCCGTAGCCAGCCTGAAGAACCTGTTGGACAAATCCCAGACCCTCACCGCGCGCTTCTCTCAGCTGACCCTGGACGCCGGTGGCACCCAGCTGCAGCAAACCGAGGGTGAAATGGCCGTGCAGCGCCCAGGGCTGTTCTACTGGCACACCGAAGGGAAGTCCGAGCAGACCATCGTTTCCGATGGCCAGAAAGTCACGCTGTGGGACCCGGACCTGGAGCAGGCGACCATCAAGAAGCTGGACCCGCGCCTGAACCAGACCCCGGCGCTGCTGCTCTCGGGCGACGTGTCGAAAATCAACGACAGCTTCGAGATCACCTCCAAGCAAACCAGCAACGTTATCGAGTTCACCCTCAAGCCGAAATCCAAGGACACGTTGTTTGACAGCCTGAACCTGTCGTTCGGCAACGGCGTGATCAACAACATGCGCCTGATCGACAGTGTCGGCCAGCGCACCGATATCCTGTTCTCCGGGGTCAAGGCCAACCAGCCGGTGCCGGCATCCAAGTTCAAGTTCGACATCCCCAAGGGTGCCGATGTGATCCAGGAATAACCTGCCTAGAGGTTTCAATCGCTGCCCATGGACCTGTTTCGAAGTGACCCGATTGCTCAGCCCCTGGCCGCACGCTTGCGTTCGACCAACCTGGATGAGTACGTCGGGCAAGAACACCTGCTCGCTCGCGGCAAGCCATTGCGCGAAGCCCTGGAGCAGGGTGCGCTGCACTCGATGATTTTCTGGGGGCCGCCGGGCGTGGGTAAAACCACCCTGGCGCGCCTGCTGGCAAAGGTGTCGGATGCACACTTCGAAACGGTTTCTGCGGTGCTGGCCGGGGTCAAGGAGATCCGCCAGGCGGTGGAAGTCGCCAAGCAGCAGGCCGGGCAATATGGCAAGCGCACCATCCTGTTCGTCGATGAAGTGCACCGCTTCAACAAGTCCCAGCAGGATGCGTTTTTGCCGTATGTCGAAGACGGCACGCTGATTTTTATCGGCGCGACCACTGAAAACCCCTCGTTTGAACTCAATAACGCTTTGCTCTCACGGGCGCGCGTCTACGTGCTCAAGAGCCTGGACGAAGCGGCGATGCGAAAGCTGTTGCACCGCGCCTTGAGCGAAGACAAGGGCTTGGGCAAGCGTCAGCTCAGTCTCAGTGACGAAGGCTTCAAGATTCTGCTGAGCGCCGCCGATGGCGACGGCCGGCGTTTTCTCAATCTGTTGGAGAATGCCTCCGACCTCGCCGAAGACGGCAACGAGATCGGCGTCGACCTTCTGCAAAGTCTGCTCGGCGACACCCGCCGCCGCTTCGACAAGGGCGGTGAAGCCTTCTACGATCAGATCTCGGCGCTGCACAAATCCGTGCGCGGCTCCAACCCCGACGGCGCGCTGTACTGGTTTGCGCGGATGATCGACGGTGGTTGCGACCCACTGTACCTGGCGCGCCGCGTGGTGCGCATGGCCAGCGAAGACATCGGCAACGCCGACCCGCGCGCGTTGAGCCTGTGCCTGGCCGCCTGGGAGGTGCAGGAACGCCTTGGCAGCCCGGAAGGCGAGTTGGCCGTTGCACAGGCCATTACGTATCTGGCCTGCGCGCCGAAAAGCAACGCGGTGTACATGGGCTTCAAATCGGCCCTGCGCGCCGCCGCCGAACATGGCTCGCTCGAAGTGCCGCTGCACCTGCGCAACGCACCGACCAAACTGATGAAACAACTGGGCTACGGTGATGAATATCGCTATGCCCATGACGAGCCGGACGCCTACGCGGCCGGCGAAGATTACTTCCCCGATGAGCTTGAGCCGCAGCCGTTCTACCAGCCGGTCCCTCGTGGTCTGGAGCTGAAGATCGGTGAAAAGCTCAATCACCTCGCCCAACTCGATCGCCTCAGCCCCAAACAGCGGAGAAAGTAGTGCTCAAGACGATTCTTGCCGTGTCCGTAGCCGGCATCGCTGGTACATTATTGCGTTTCGCCACCGGAACGTGGGTCAGCGCCAATTGGCCGAAGCATTTTTATGCGGCGACCCTGGCGGTCAACCTGGTGGGCTGCTTGATCATCGGGCTGTTGTACGGGTGGTTCCTGTTGCGCCCGGAAGTGCCGATTGAAATGCGGGCCGGCTTGATTGTCGGCTTTGTAGGCGGTCTGACGACCTTTTCATCCTTTTCACTGGATACGCTGCGCCTGCTGGAAAGCGGGCAGGCCCTGGTAGCCTTCGGTTACCTGGGCATCAGCGTGTTCGGCGGGCTGCTCGCCACTTGGGCTGGCCTGTCCTTGACCAAACTTTGATAAACGAGAGACCGACATGCTCGATTCCAAACTGTTACGTAGCAACCTTCAGGACGTAGCGGACCGCCTGGCATCCCGTGGCTTTGCCTTGGATGTTGCGCGCATCGAAGCGCTGGAAGAACAGCGCAAGACCGTCCAGACCCGCACCGAAGCACTGCAGGCTGAGCGGAATGCGCGTTCCAAATCCATCGGTCAGGCCAAGCAGCGCGGCGAAGACATTGCGCCGTTGATGGCGGACGTCGAGCGCATGGGCACCGAGCTGTCCGACGGCAAAGTCGAGCTGGAAGGCATTCAGAGCGAGCTGGATTCGATCCTGCTGGGCATTCCCAACCTGCCGCACGAGTCCGTGCCGATTGGCGAAGACGAAGACGGCAACGTCGAAGTGCGCCGTTGGGGCACACCCAAAGCCTTTGATTTCGAGATCAAGGACCACGTTGCCCTGGGCGAATTGACCGGTGGCCTGGATTTCGAAACTGCCGCCAAGATGTCCGGCGCGCGTTTTGCCTTGCTGCGCGGTCCGATTGCGCGCATGCACCGTGCCCTGGCGCAGTTCATGATCAACCTGCATACCGGCGAACACGGCTACGAAGAAGCCTACACCCCGTATCTGGTGCAGGCGCCGGCGCTGATGGGCACCAGCCAGTTGCCGAAATTCGAAGAAGACCTGTTCAAGATCAGCCGTGATGGCGAAGCTGATTTGTACCTGATCCCGACGGCCGAAGTGTCGCTGACCAATATTGTGGCCGGCGAGATCCTCGATGCCAAACAGCTGCCGATCAAGTTCGTCGCTCACAGCCCATGCTTTCGCAGTGAAGCCGGTGCGTCGGGCCGTGACACCCGCGGCATGATCCGCCAGCACCAGTTCGACAAGGTCGAGATGGTGCAAGTGGTTGAGCCGTCGACCTCCATGGAAGCCCTGGAAGGCCTGACTGCCAACGCCGAGCGCGTCCTGCAACTGCTTGAGCTGCCTTACCGCGTGCTGGCGCTGTGCACCGGCGACATGGGCTTCAGCGCCGTGAAGACCTACGACCTTGAAGTGTGGGTGCCGAGCCAGGACAAATACCGCGAAATTTCGTCGTGCTCCAACTGCGGTGATTTCCAGGCCCGTCGCATGCAGGCGCGTTTCCGTAACCCGGAAACCGGCAAGCCGGAACTGGTGCACACCCTCAACGGTTCGGGGCTGGCGGTGGGTCGCACCCTGGTAGCCGTACTGGAAAACTACCAGCAGGCTGACGGTTCGATCCGTGTGCCTGAGGTGCTCAAGCCTTACATGGCGGGCGTTGAGGTCATCGGCTAAATGGAATTTCTGCCGCTGTTTCATAACCTGCGCGGCAGTCGTGTGTTGGTCGTCGGTGGCGGGGAGATTGCGTTGCGCAAATCCCGGCTGCTGGCCGACGCCGGTGCGTTGCTGCGGGTGGTTGCTCCCCAGATCGAAGACCAGTTGCGTGAATTGGTACTGGGCAGTGGCGGGGAACTGATTTTGCGCGGTTATCAGGAGCCCGACCTTGATGGTTGCGTGCTGATTATCGCGGCGACGGACGACGAGCCGCTGAACGCGCAAGTGTCCAGTGATGCCAAGCGTCGTTGCGTGCCGGTCAATGTAGTGGACGCGCCAGCCTTGTGCAGCGTGATCTTCCCGGCGATTGTCGACCGTTCGCCGTTGGTGATTGCAGTGTCCAGCGGCGGCGATGCGCCGGTGCTGGCGCGCTTGATCCGGGCCAAGCTGGAAACCTGGATTCCGTCCACTTACGGTCAGTTGGCCGGGTTGGCGGCGCGCTTCCGTGCCCAGGTCAAAGGTTTGTACCCGGACGTTCAGCAGCGTCGTGCGTTTTGGGAAGAGGTTTTCCAGGGCCCGATCGCCGACCGACAGTTGGCCGGGCAGGGCGATGAAGCTGAGCGCTTGCTGATTGAAAAGGTCAACGGCGCGCCACCGTACGCGCCGGGCGAGGTTTATTTGGTGGGCGCAGGCCCGGGTGATCCGGACCTGCTGACCTTCCGCGCCCTGCGCCTGATGCAGCAAGCCGACGTGGTGCTGTATGACCGTCTGGTCGCTCCGGCGATTCTCGAACTGTGCCGCCGTGATGCCGAGCGCATTTACGTCGGCAAACGTCGCGCCGACCATGCCGTGCCGCAAGACCAGATCAACCAGCAATTGGTGGACCTGGCCAAGCAAGGCAAGCGCGTGCTGCGCCTCAAAGGTGGCGATCCGTTCATCTTTGGTCGTGGTGGCGAAGAGATCGAGGAGCTGGCGGCCCATGGCATTCCGTTCCAGGTAGTGCCGGGCATCACCGCCGCCAGTGGCTGCGCGGCTTATGCCGGGATTCCGCTGACGCACCGTGACTATGCCCAGTCGGTACGGTTTATCACCGGGCATTTGAAGAACGGGACGTCAGACCTGCCTTGGCAGGATCTGGTGGGGCCGTCGCAGACCCTGGTGTTCTACATGGGGTTGATTGGCTTGCCGATCATCTGCGAACAACTGATCAAGCACGGTCGCGCAGCGGATACCCCGGCGGCGTTGATCCAGCAGGGCACCACGTCCAATCAGCGCGTGTTTACCGGCACCCTGGCGGACTTGCCGCGCATGGTGGCGGAGCATGAAGTGCACGCGCCGACCTTGGTCATCGTCGGTGAAGTGGTGGTGTTGCGCGAGAAGCTCAAGTGGTTTGAGGGCGCGCAATCCCAGGTCTGATCCTTTAACGCATCGCGGGTAAGCCCGTTCCCACATTGGCCTGTGTAGACCCAAATGTGGGAGGGGGCTTGCCCCCGATGAGGCCTTCAAACACAGCGACTGATTCGGATCAGCCCTGGACGCCTTTGCCACTTAGCCGCTTCCTGTCATGCCCGGCATCAAAGGTTTGCAACGGCCCTTTCGGCACAATCCCCGTCGGATTGATCGTCCGATGGCTCGCGTAGTAATGCCCCTTGATGTGCGCAAAATCCACCGTCTCGGCCACGCCCGGCCATTGGTACATCTCCCGCAGCCAGTTCGACAAGTTCGGATAATCGGCAATCCGCCGCAGGTTGCATTTGAAGTGGCTGTAATACACCGCATCAAAACGAATCAGCGTGGTGAACAGCCGCACATCGGCTTCGGTCAGGTATTCACCGGCCAGGTAACGGTGCGCGTCCAAGTGCCGCTCCAGGTGATCGAGCTCGGCAAACACATCATCAAATGCGCTTTCATAGGCCTTTTGCGAGGTGGCGAAGCCTGCGCGGTACACGCCATTGTTCACGGCCGGGTAGATGCGGTCGTTCAGCGCGTCGATGCTTGCACGTAGTGCTTCGGGGTAGAAGTCCAGCGTGTTGCCGGTCAGGTCGTTGAAGGCGCTGTTAAACATGCGGATGATTTCCGCGGATTCATTGCTCACGATGCGCTTGAGCTTTTTGTCCCAGAGCACCGGTACGGTGACGCGGCCGGTGTAGTCGGCAGTGTCCGCGGTGTAGCGCTGGTGCATGAATTCGAACCCATCGAGCCTGTCGCCGGTGGAGCCGTGGGCCTTGTCGAAGGTCCAGCCGTTTTCCAGCATCAGCCAACTGACCACGGAAACGTCAATCAGGCTTTCCAGGCCCTTGAGCTTGCGCAGGATCAAGGTGCGGTGGGCCCACGGGCAGGCGAGGGAAACATACAGATGATAGCGACCGGCTTCTGCCTGGAAGCCGCCTTCGCCACTGGGGCCGGGCTCGCCGTTGGCTGTAACCCAGTGACGCCGTTGCGCCTGTTCGCGCTGGAAAGCGCCGTCTGCACTGCTTTCGTACCACTGGTCTTTCCAGTGTCCTTCGATCAGCAAACCCATGACTGGCTCCTTGGCTAATAAGCGTTGGAGCCCAGTCTAAAGGGATGAGTTCGAACTAAAAGCGCAAAGACTGCGGGGTAATGATCGATTAAATCGATTTGTCCCGCGCGTCCCAGTAATGCTGGGCCAGTTCGAAGGCCTGCTCCCGTGGGTGGCCGAGGCCGCGCAAGGCCAGTGCCATGGTGGCGATCAGGGCCAGTTGCGGGTAGCTGTCCTCGACATCGCCGCGCCACAGCGCTTTCAAATGCTCGGGCTCCAGGGTCGCGGGTTTGACGTGGCGCTGGTCGGAGAGGGCAGGCCACTCTTCGTCCCAGCTTTCGCCGCCGGTGGTGCCATAGAGGTGGCTCAAGGTGTCGGGGTTGATCTCGACCTCGCCACCATCGCCCTTGACCACAATCACGTTGTCGCCGAGCAGGCCGCTGGCGTCACGGTGCACGCCCTGATAACCGGGGTGGAAAATACTTTGCAGGCCGCAACGTGCATTCAGCGGGTTGAGCAGACGCGCCAGGGAATGGATCGGCGAGCGCAGGCCCAGGGTGTTACGCAAATCAATCATGCGTTGCAGTTGCGGTGCCCAGTCACCCAGAGGCATAAACGCCAGGTTGCCGTGTTCGAACGCGCTTTCAACCTGCTGCCAATTACGGCACAACGGGATCTGCAGCCCGTCCAGCAATTGCTCGGTGTACAACCGGCCAGCGGTGTGAGCGCCGCCGCCGTGCATCAGGATGCGCACACCGTTCTGCGCCAGGCATTTGGCCGCCAGCAAATACCACGGCAGGTGGCGTTTTTTGCCGGCGTAGGTAGGCCAGTCGATATCAACGTTCAACGCCGGCGCATTCAGGCGTTCGCGCACCGCTTCGGTAAACCCGGCGAGTTCTTCCGGGCTTTCTTCCTTGTGCCGCAGCAACATCAGGAAGGCGCCGAGCTGGGTGTCTTCGACTTTTTCGTCGAGCAGCATGCCCATGGCCTCACGGGCTTCTTCGCGGGTGAGGTTGCGCGCGCCGCGCTTGCCTTTGCCCAGGATGCGCACGAACTGCGCAAACGGGTGTTCGGCAGGGGTTTGAAGGGTCAGCGGGGCAAAATCGGTCATAAGCAATTCGTCGGCCTGGGCAGGCCCGCCAGCTTGGCGGCGAGTTTGGCGGGAGTGCCGTTGAACAGTGTGTTGAGGTGCAGGCTATTGCCCTTTTCCGGGCCCAGTTTCAAGGCGGTGTACTTGATCAGTGGGCGCGTGGCGGGGGACAACTGAAACTCGGCGTAGAAACCCCGCAGCAGTTCGAGGATTTCCCAGTGGTCTGCCGTCAATTCCAGACGTTCGGCGGCGGCAAGGGCGTTGGCCACGTCGGTGGACCATTGATTCAGGTCGACGAGATAGCCGTCCTTGTCCAGTTCCAGGGTGCGCGAACCTACGGTCAAGGTGTTCATAGCCAGGTGTTGACCTTGTCGTAGTCGATCGACAACTGCACGAACCCTGGATAGTCCACGCTGTCGGCCCAGTCTGGCAGGGGCAGATTGCGCGCCTGCATGTCTTCGGCCAGCACAAAGACCTTCACGCCCTTGGTGTGCAGCGCTGCATCGTGCAGGCCGTAGGCGCCATCGCCGCACAGCAGGATCGCGTCTTCGGCGCCGCAAACGCGCAGGCAACTGGCGAGGCGGCTATCGGTGAATGGGGAGTGGGACACCACATGTAAAGTCGACATCAGAGGGTAATCACCTGGTCGTAACGGTCAATCAGTTGGGAAATCTGCTCGTTGCCCAAGGCCTGAGCACTGGCGGGTGGCGCGAGCCCGCGCGCGGCCAGGCTGTGGCTGCAGGCAAACACGTCATCGATCCCGAACAGGCCCAACGCCTGCAAGTTGGCGCTGAGGTCTTTTTGCTGCACGGCCTTGGCGTCCTGGTGTGGCGCCAGCTGAAACACGCCGTCATCCATAAACAGCAGGCCGATCGGCAGATCAAATGCGCCACCGGCCAGCACGATATCCAGCGCTTCACGCGCGCTCGGCCCGGACCACGGTGCCTGACGGCTGATTACCAATAAGGATTTGGACATCTCACGGCCCTCCAAAGCAGATCAGGCGGTCAGCGGCCTGGGCGGCGTCATGCAACTGCCCAAGGCCCGACAGCGCCCACGGCGCGTCGAGGTTCACAGCGCTGCGTTGATAGCGCGTGGCCTCTTCCTTGTTCAGCACGCCGCGGCGCAAGGCAGCGGCGATGCACACCACGCCGTCGAGCTGGTGCGCGCTGACAAACTCGCGCCATTGCCGGGCGATGTCTTGCTCATCCTGGGGCGCAACGATGTTAGTGGAGGCGCTGTACACCCCGTCCTGATAAAAAAACAGCCGCACAATCTCATGCCCACCGGCCAGCGCGGCCTGTGCGAACAGCAAGGCGCGGCGCGAGGAGGGCGCATGGGCGGCGGAAAACAACGCAATCGCAAACTTCATGGAACACTCTGCAAGCAAACGTAGGCCAATCATAAAGCCGCCGCCGCGAAAAAGCCCGCCGTGATCAAAACGGTCACTCGCGGTGATTGTTCTGACGATTGCCGCCAGGCGCAAGGCTGCCTACGCTGTGGGCATTCGAACCCCAAATGGAGTCGCCATGTCAGGTCCCTTGGCTTCGCTCAAAGTGCTGGATTTTTCCACCTTGCTGCCGGGTCCGTTCGCGTCCTTGATGCTGGCGGACATGGGCGCCGAGGTATTGCGCATCGAATCGCCCACGCGCATGGACCTCTTGCGGGTGTTGCCGCCGCATGATCAGGGGACCTCGGCGAGCCATGCCTATCTCAATCGCAATAAACGCAGCCTGGCGCTGGATCTCAAGCAGGCCGAGGCCCTGGAGATCGTGCGCGAGTTGGTCAAAGACTACGACATCGTCCTTGAGCAATTCCGGCCTGGGGTGATGGAGCGTCTGGGCCTGGGTTATGAGGCGTTGAAGGCGATCAACCCGAAGCTGATTTATGTGTCGATTACCGGCTATGGCCAGACCGGCCCTTACAAAGACCGGGCCGGGCACGATATCAACTACCTGGCGCTGGCCGGTGTCGCCAGTTACACCGGTCGTCAAGACAGCGGGCCGCTGCCGCTCGGCGTGCAATTGGCGGATGTCGGCGGTGGTTCGCTGCATGCGGTAGTCGGTTTGCTCGCGGCGGTGATTGCCCGGCAACAGACCGGGGTTGGCCAATACCTGGATGTGAGCATGACCGATTGCTCGTTCAGCCTGAACGCGATGGCCGGGGCAGGGTATCTGGCCTGTGGTGTGGAGCCGGGTTGGGAGACGCATGTGCTGAACGGCGGCAGCTTCTACGATTATTACCGCTCCCGCGATGGCCGCTGGATGTCGGTCGGCAGTCTGGAACCCGCGTTTATGCAGGCCTTGTGCGCGGGATTGGGGCGTCCGGAGTTGGCGGCACACGGCCTGTCGCCCAAACCGGAACAGCAAAAAGCGCTGAAGCTGGGATTGCAGGTCGAGTTCGAGAAACGCAGCTTTGATGAGTTGTGCGAGCTGTTTGCCGGGCTGGATGCATGTGTCGAGCCGGTACTGAGCTTGAGTGAGGCTGTGGAGCATCCGCAGTTGAAAGCGCGGCAACTGGTCAGCCAGGTGCCGCGCGGCGATGGCTCGACCCAGGCGCAAATCGCCTGTCCGTTGAAGTTTTCCGAGGGTTTGCCGCAGCCTCGGCATATTGGCGCGGCTGTGGGGGCGCACAGTGATGAAGTGCTCGCCGAGTTAGGCTTCAGTGCTCAGCGGATCGACGCCTTGCGGCGGGCCAAGGTGGTTGGGTAGTGCCCGGGCAGGCGCTACCGCAGGCACCCTCCATCACTCCACCCGAGTTTCCCCGGTGTACACCAAGGTATGCCGGCACCGTCGGCACAAATAACGCCGCCCCTGGTTCACCAACCCATGCCGCTGGGCTGAGAACGGGAAGTCGCTGTCGGCACACGGGCAGCGGTAGATATAGCGGGTCACTTGTCGACGCTTGACTGCATAGGTGTGGCAGCGATCCGGCGGCAGTTCGTAAACCCCGCGCATGATCAATTGCCATTCCTCGCCATGGGGCTGGATGCGCTCGCCAAACAATTGGTGGGCAATCAGGTGCGCCACTTCATGGGCCACGGTCTGTTTAAGGAAGTGCTGGCTGTTTTCGCGGTACAACTGTGGGTTGAAGCGCAGCAGGTTCTCGTGCAAATGCGCGACACCGGCTTTCTGGCCCCGCAGCTTGAGGCTGACCTGGGGGCGTTTGAAGCTTCGTTTGAAAAAGGATTCGGCTTGCAGGAAACAATCTTCGACGCGGGTATTGAGTTGCTCGGGCATGCTGTACATATCTCCAGAGACGTCCAGTATGCCGCAAAAGCAGGTGTTTCCGAATCTGTCAGGCGCCGAATGGTCATGCATAACGCACAAAGCCACCTTGCGGTGGCCTTGCCCAGGGTTTATCAGCCTAATTGGTATAGATCGGTCCCACGCCCAGGCCCCACACGATCACAGTAAACGCCATGATCGCCACCAGCACCACCAGGCCCACGGCCAGTACCGAGCTGGAAAACAGGAAGCCCTCGTCCGGGTCAATGCTCATAAAGGTCGGCAGCCCCACATACAGCAGGTACACCGTGTAGCAGATCGCCGCCGTGCCCACGACCATTCCCAGCCACATGTGCGGGTAGAGCGCTGCCAGCCCGCCGATAAACAGCGGGGTCGCCGTGTAAGTGGCAAACGCGACACACCGCGCCATGCTGGGGCTTGCGTCATAGGTACGGGCCATCCAGTGAATGAACGCGCCCATCACCGCCACGCCGCCAAGCATGGCCGCATACGACATCAGGGTCATCCACAGTGCGCTTTCCTGGGTCAGCATGACCGGGGAGCGGTTGCCAATGACCCAGCCGACGCGGGTGGTGCCGATAAAGGCAGAGACGGCGGGGATCGCCGCGAGAATCAAGGTGTGAGTGAGGTACATGTGGCCGATACTTTCTTCTTTATCGCCACGAATTTCCCGCCATTCCTGGTCGGGATGGGTAAACAGCCCCACGACGTGATGGATCATGCCAGTCACTCCTGTCGTAATTACCATCGCCCCCCATCGGAGCGCCCACGGGCCAAATGGCCTCAAAGGTCCTGGATAGTTGTGCGACCTCAAGTCGCAGTATAGGAAGTCATGACCGGAAAAACTGTAGGGCTTTAGAGCAAATTGCGCTGTAAACATTGGCGCTAATCGCGGTGAGGTCTGTCGGCCGCCACGCGAACGGCAGGGTGGGCCGCGGGCGCGCTCCCACCTTGGAACTTGGGCGTCCTTACCGCTAAAATACCGCGCTTTTCGTCACACACCTCTAGCGGATCCAAGCGCCATGGGCACTCTTACGGTCAACCAGAACAAACTGCAAAAACGCCTGCGTCGCCTGGCCGGTGAAGCGGTCGCCGATTTCAACATGATCGAAGAGGGCGACAAGGTCATGGTCTGCCTCTCCGGCGGCAAAGACAGCTACACCCTGCTTGACGTGCTGCTGCACCTGCAGAAGGTCGCACCGATCAAGTTCGAGATCGTCGCCGTCAACATGGACCAGAAACAACCGGGTTTCCCCGAGCATGTCCTGCCGGCCTATCTGAAAGCATTGGGCGTCGAGTATCACATCGTCGAGAAAGACACCTATTCGGTGGTCAAGGAACTGATCCCGGAAGGCAAAACCACCTGTTCGCTGTGCTCGCGCCTGCGCCGTGGCACGCTCTACACCTTTGCCGATGAAATCGGCGCGACCAAGATGGCCCTCGGTCATCACCGCGATGACATCGTCGAGACGTTTTTCCTCAATATGTTCTTCAACGGCTCGCTCAAGGCCATGCCGCCCAAGCTGCGCGCCGATGACGGGCGCAACGTGGTGATCCGCCCGCTGGCGTATTGCAACGAGAAAGACATCCAGGCCTACTCCGACTTCAAGCAATTCCCGATCATCCCGTGCAACCTGTGTGGCTCCCAGGAAAACCTGCAACGCCAGGTGGTCAAGGAAATGCTCGTGGATTGGGAACGCAAGACACCCGGGCGCACCGAGAGCATCTTCCGCAGCTTACAGAATGTGCAGCCGTCGCAATTGGCCGACCGCAACCTGTTCGACTTCACCAGCCTGAAAATTGATGAGACCGCCGCTTCGCGCTTCGTCAATGTTGTGAACCTCTAGCCCGTTTCAACGCTCTGAAAGACGGCGCTTGCGGGCGCCGTTTTCAATTCAATTGCCAGGAGAGGGCATGCGCGATTACAAGTGGCTGCACGAATATTGTCTGAACCGCTTCGGTTCGGCGGCCGAGTTGGAAGCCCATCTGCCTGTACCCAAGACCCCGGCGCAATTGCGCAAAATCAGTGATGACCGTTACCTGTCGACCCTGGCGCTGCGGGTATTCCGTGCGGGCCTGAAGCACAGTGTGGTGGATTCGAAGTGGCCTGCGTTCGAGCAGGTCTTCTTCGGCTTCGACCCGGAAAAGGTGGTGTTGATGGGCGCAGAGCACCTGGAGCGCTTGATGCAGGACACTCGTATCATCCGTCACCTGGGCAAACTCAAAAGTGTGCCGCGCAATGCGCAGATGATGCTGGATATCGAGCAGGAAAAGGGCAGTTTCGGCGCGTTTATCGCCGACTGGCCAGTGACCGATATCGTCGGTTTGTGGAAGTACCTGAGCAAGCACGGCCATCAATTGGGCGGGCTGTCGGCGCCGCGCTTCCTGCGCATGGTAGGCAAGGACACCTTTGTGCCGAGCGATGACGTGGTGGCGGCCTTGAATGCGCAGAAAATCGTCGACAAAGCGCCGACCAGCCTGCGTGATCTGGCGACGGTGCAGGGTGCGTTCAACCAGTGGCACGCCGAGAGTGGGCGGCCGATGTGCCAGTTGTCGATGATGCTGGCTTACACCGTCAACCATTGAGACCGAGGTGATGCCTTCGCGAGCAAGCCCGCTCCCACATTCGACCGCATTCCAAAGGATGTACGCGGACAAATGTGGGAGCGGGCTTGCTCGCGAAGACTGACTATCAGGCGCCGAATCTCTATCAGGCCTCAGCCAACCGCCGATTCAACTGATGCCGCCACCGCACATACAACAACGCGGTGCAAAACACCGCCAGGCTCGCGAGCATTTCCAGCACGCCGAACCACTGCCGGTTCGGGTCATACGCGGCCAGCGCGCCCTTGATGAAGTACAGGTTCACCACAAAGCACATCCACGAATGCCCGCGCGCGCTGCCGAGCAACATCCCTGGGGCCAACAACACCAATGGCACCAGTTCGATGAGCAGGATTACCCATGGACGTGCGCCGTGCAGGTCGGCGACGAACAGGTAATACCCGCACAACAAACCCACCAACCCAAGAAACGCCAGCAGGCTCAGCACCCGTGCGACCTTGACCCGTGGTTCCAGCCACGCCCGGGGCGGCAGGACTTTAGGCTTTCTGGCCACGGCCGTTCTCCAGCAACACGGCGGTGTTGGCCAGGCGCAAGCCCAAGGCGCGGCACAGGGTGATTTCGTGTTGATCGAGCATGCGCTTGCCGTCGGGCCCGGCGTGATGGCTGGCGCCATACGGCGTGCCGCCGCCCTGGGTGTCCAGCAGCGCCTGCTCGCTGTAAGGCAGGCCGGTGATCAGCATGCCGTGGTGCAACAGCGGCAACAGCATCGACATCAGTGTGGTTTCCTGGCCGCCATGCAGGCTGGCGGTGGAAGTGAATACACCCGCGGGCTTGCCGACGAGCGCGCCGGTGAGCCACAAGTTGCTGGTGCCATCCAGAAAGTATTTGAGCGGTGCGGCCATGTTGCCGAAGCGCGTCGGGCTGCCGAGGGCCAGGGCCGAGCAGTTTTTCAAATCATCCAGGCTTGCATACAGCGCGCCTTCGTCCGGGATACTCGGCGCCACGGCTTCGCATTCGGCGGAGATCGCCGGCACGGTGCGTAAGCGCGCTTCCAGGCCACCTTGCTCGATACCTCGGGCAATTTGACGGGCCATTTCGCTCACCGAACCATTGCGGCTGTAATACAACACCAGCACATAGGGCGCAGTCACGGCAGGATCTCCAGCACGTTTTCCGGCGGACGGCCAATGATGGCTTTGTCGCGGGTTTCCAGAATCGGGCGTTCCATCAGCTTCGGATGTTCGGCGATGGCGGCGATCAACTGGGTTTCGCTGAGGCTGGCGTCGGCCAGGTTGAGGGCTTTGTATTCCTCTTCGCCGGTGCGCAGCAGTTGGCGCGCGCTGATCCCCAGCTTGCCGAGCAAAGCCTTTAATTGCGCGGCGTTCAGCGGGGTTTCGAGGTAGCGAACCACGCTCGGATTGAGGCCGCGAGCTTCCAGCAGTTCGAGCGCTCCGCGGGATTTCGAGCAGCGCGGGTTGTGATAAAGCGTCAGATCGGTCATGTGCGGGTCGCATCTTGCGTAAGGTGGCGGGTATTCTACCTGCGCTGCGGCCCGTCCTTAAACCGTAAGAGGCGATAGGTCGCAGCCAACGTTCATTTTTGCGAAGGATTACCCCATGACTAGGCGACTGATCGGTGCATTGGCGATCATCACAACCCTGCTGCTCAGCGGCTGCGGTAACGATTACGGCGTTGACCAATACGGCAAGAAAGTGGCGGCCGAACGCTTGGACAAACAATGGGTGGTGGTCAATTACTGGGCCGAATGGTGTGGCCCGTGTCGCACGGAAATTCCCGAACTGAATGCCTTGGCCGAGCAGTTGAAAGGGCAGAACGTGGGCGTGTTCGGGGTCAATTTCGACAACGTACAGGGTGAAGAACTCAAGGCCGCCAGCGAGAAGCTGGGGATCAAGTTCACCGTGCTGGCGCAGAACCCCGAGGAGATTTTTGATATTCCGCGCAGTGAGGCGTTGCCAGTGACCTACATCATTGATGACAAGGGCAAGGTGCGTGAACAGTTGATGGGTGAGCAGACAGCGCAAGGCGTGTTGGCCAAACTTAAAGCCTTACGCGGCTAAAGCAACCACAAACCAATGTGGGAGGGGGCTTGCTTCCGATGGCAGTCTGTCAGCGACTTATTAGTGGACTGACCCACGGCTATCGGGAGCAAGCCCCCTCCCACACTTAGACCTCACCCGTATCTGGATTGGGGCTATCAGCCTTCTTCAAGCCACAGGCGAATCGGCTTGCCTTCGGCCGGCCAGAAGCGCGTCTGCTCGATCGGCGAGATGTCCCAACGCTCAACGCCTTGCAGGGCCTGGAAGAAGCGGTGTTCCTGCTCCATCAAGGCCTCGGCGCACAGTTTGCGGGTGCTGCCGATCTTGCCGAAGCTGAGCTTGTCGCCCTCGACGGTGTACGGTGCGAACCAGTGGTTGCAGCCGCCATTGCCATAGGCGCGGCCATCGGCACCGAGGGTGACGGTCAGGTTGGCGTAGTCCATCAGCGGGCGCTCGCCAATCCATTCCACGACATAGCTATGATCCTGCTTAAGCTTCACGGCATCCCCGGCGCAGCCCGTCAGGCCAACCGCGATGGCGGCGAGCATAAGCGCGCCTTTCATTGCGCGGCCTGCTGGCATTTCGGGCAGCGGTGCTTGTCGCCTTCGCTGGCCCAGCCCAATTCCTTGATGCGCGCGTTGGCGGCCGGTTGCAGCGGCTCTTTGGTCAGCTTGGTTTCCACCGCGAATTCAAACTCCAGCACGCTGTCGCAGCTGTCGCAATTGACCTTCCAGGTGTGAATCTCCAGCTCGCCGAATTTCGGCCCCTGGGCCATGGCGACCCATTGGCCCGCCGGGCGGATGGAATAGCGCGCGTCACCTTCGACGGTCAGGCGCATCGACAGGGTTTTACTGCCGCGCAGGGTGACGATCAGAATGTCGCCATGCTTGATCGAACCGCCGTTGCCAGTGACTTGGTAACGGCCCGGCACCAGGGCGCGGCATTCGATCAGGGTGTGTTGCGGGCTCAGCAAGCTGAAGCGGAAATCGTGTTCGGCCATGGATCCTCCAAATAGGCGCGGCATCCTATCACGGGTGCCGGCCGATCATGAGCCTGGTATGTGACCGCTGATCAACCGTCGACCAGGTTCTGCGGCTGGCCATTGGCCCAGGCGGCAATGTTGGCCAAGGTGGTGCCGGCGATTGCCGCCAGGGCCTCACGGGTAAGAAATGCCTGGTGTGCGGTGATGATCACGTTGGGGAAGGTCAGCAGGCGCGCGAGCACATCGTCTTGCAGGGGCAGGTCGGAGCGGTCCTCAAAAAACAGTTGGGCCTCTTCTTCGTACACGTCCAGCCCCAGGTAGCCGAGTTGGCCGTCCTTGAGGGCTTCGATCAGCGCCGGGGTCTCTACCAAACCACCGCGACCGGTGTTGATCAGCATCGCGCCAGGTTGCAGCTGCGCCAAAGAGCGGGCGTTGATCAGGTGCTTGCTGTCGACGGTCAGCGGGCAGTGCAGGCTGATGATCTGCGCTTGCGCCAGCAGTTCAGGCAGGCTGACGTAACGGGCGCCGAGGGCCTGGACCTGCGGGTTGGGGAAGGGGTCAAAGGCGAGCAACTGGCAGCCGAACCCGGCCATGATTTTCGCGAACGTGGCCCCGATCTGCCCGGTGCCGACCACCCCGACGGTCTTGCCCACCAGGTCGAAACCGGTCAGCCCATGCAGGCTGAAATCACCGTCGCGGGTGCGGTTGTAGGCGCGGTGCAGGCGGCGGTTGAGGGCCAGGATCAGCGCGACCGCGTGCTCGGCCACCGCGTGAGGCGAGTAGGCAGGAACGCGCACGATGCTCAGGCCCAGGCGCTTGGCGGCGGGCAAGTCGACATGGTTGTAACCGGCCGAGCGCAGGGCAATCAGGCGCGTGCCGCCTGCGGCCAACTGTTCCAGCACCGGAGCGCTGAGGTCATCATTGATAAACGCACAGACCACGTCGTGGTGTTCGGCCAGGGCCACGGTGTCGAGGTTGAGCCGGGCAGGTTGAAATTGCAGTTCAAGGCCGGTTGGCAGTGGCTCGCCGAGAAAACTGTCACGGTCGTAGGTCTGGCTGCTGAAAAGAATCACGCGCATGAAAAAGCTCCCTGCACTCGCGGAAAAAAATACATGACCCCGGTGGGCGCGGGCTTGCCCGCCCCCACACAGGCGCCTTAAACGCTGACGCGCGCCTCGCTGGCCAGCCGTGCAATGGCCATGTCCAGCTCGTCCAGCGCGGTGACGGCTTTGGCGTCGTCTTGCTTAAGCAAGGTTTCTGCACGTTGGCAGGCGGCGCGCAATTGCGGCACACCACAGTAGCGCGTGGCGCCATGCAAGCGGTGGACGCGCTCGATCAGGGCGTTGTTGTCTTTGGCTTCACGGGCGGCGGTAATGGCCAGGCGATCAGCTTCCAGCGAGGCCAGCAACATGGCGAGCATATCGGCCGCCAGGTCAGCTTTGTTGGCCGCCAGGCGCAGGCCTTCGTCATGGTCCAGTACCAGCAGTTGTACGCCTGGGCCAAAACTGTCAGTGGTGCGTTCCGGCCCTTGGTTGCGCAGGGCCAGGCCGGTCCATTTCAACACCACTTGGGCCAGTTGCCGCTCGCTGATGGGTTTGGTCAGGTAGTCGTCCATGCCGCTTTGCAGCAGGGCGCGTTTTTCGTTGGCCATGGCGTGGGCGGTGAGGGCGACCACCGGCAATGGCGTGCCGTGGCGCTCGCTTTCCCATTGGCGGATCGCCTCGGTGCTTTGGCGGCCGTCCATACCGGGCATTTGCACGTCCATCAGCACCAGGTCGAAGGTTTCCTGCTTCACAGCGTCGATGGCCGCGTAACCGCTTTCCACGGCCTGGACCTTGGCACCCATGTCTTCGAGCAGGGTTTGCACCAGCAGCAGGTTTGCCGGGTTGTCGTCCACGCAAAGCACACGGGGTGCGCGGCTGGACAGGGGCTCACCAGGCTCACTGCGCAACGGGCGCGGGCTGATCAGGTCGGCAAGGGCACGGCGCAGCTTGCGCGTACAGGCCGGCTTGGCCTGCAATTGGCTGTTGGGGTTGGGCACCGACTGGTTGAACAGCATCTGCTCGGTGGTCGGGCACAGCACCAGCACTTTGCAACCCAGGTGTTCAAGGTCCCAGAGATGCTGGTTGAGGCGTTCGGGCGGAATGTCATTGGCGGTGATGCCGAGCACGGCCAGGTCAATTGCCTGTTCGGTCTGATGGGCGCTGGTGATGCCGTTGGTGAGGCTTTCCAGGGTATTGAACGGCGTGACTTCCAGGCCGCAGTCTTCCAGTTGATGTTGCAGGGCCTGGCGCGCCAACTCGTGGTTTTCCAGCACGGCCACACGACGGCCGAGCAGCGGCGCGGAGGGCAGGTCTTCGGCGTCGTCGCGGGTTTTGGGCAGGTTCAGGCTGATCCAGAACTCCGAACCTTCGCCCGGCGTGCTGTCGACCCCGATTTCACCGCCCATCTGCTCGATCAGGCGCTTGGAGATCACCAGGCCCAGGCCGGTGCCGCCCGGTTGCCGCGACAGCGAGTTGTCGGCCTGGCTGAAGGCTTGGAACAGCGCGCGTACATCCTGGTTGGACAGCCCGATGCCGGTGTCTTGCACGCTGATGCGCAGTTGGACGCTGTCTTCCTGTTCGTCCTCGACCATCGCCCTGGCGACGATGGTGCCCTCGCGGGTGAACTTGATCGCATTGCTGATCAGGTTGGTGAGGATCTGTTTGAGGCGCAGCGGGTCGCCCACTAGCGCCAACGGCGTGTCGCGGTACACCAGGCTGACCAGTTCCAGCTGTTTGGCATGGGCGGCGGGGGCGAGGATGGTCAATGTGTCTTGCAGCAAATCGCGCAGGTTGAACGGCACGCTGTCGAGCACCAGCTTGCCCGCTTCGATTTTCGAGAAATCGAGGATTTCGTTGATGATGCCCAACAGGTTGTCGGCAGATTTCTCGATGGTGCCCAGGTAATCCAACTGACGCGGCGACAGCTCGCTTTTTTGCAGCAGGTGGGTAAAGCCGAGGATGCCGTTGAGTGGCGTGCGGATTTCATGGCTCATGTTGGCGAGGAATTCCGACTTGATACGGCTGGCTTCCAGGGCCTCCTTGCGCGCCAGGTCCAGCTCGATGTTCTGGATCTCGATGGTCTCCAGGTTCTGGCGCACGTCTTCGGTGGCCTGGTCGATACTGTGTTGCAGTTCTTCCTGGGCATTTTGCAGGGTTTCGGCCATGCGGTTGATGCCCGAGGCCAATTGGTCCAGCTCCTGGCTGCCCAAAGGCGGCAAACGGGTTTCCAGGTTGCCGTCCTTCAGTTGTGCCACGGCCTGCTTGATCTGGCCGATCGGCGAGTTGATCGTGCGGCTGATCCGCAGCGCCAGGGCCGCGGTGAAAATCAGGCCGATGGCGATCAACAGCAGGCTGGCAAACAGGCTGCGATAGCCGCGCAGCAACATGCCATTGTGTGAAAGCTCCACTTCGACCCAGCCGAGCAGGCGGTCAGCTTCGTCGGGGATCAATTCGCCGGCAAGGTTGCGATGGCGACCGAATACCGGCAGCAGGTAGCGCGTGGCGTCATTGCCGGTGCGTTGCAGCAGGTGGGAGCTGTTGCCGACGGGCGGCTGGTTAAGCATGGTCGGGCCGGCGTGGGCCAGGGATGAACGGTCCGGCGCAAGGAACGACACGGCGCGCACGTCCGGTTGCTCCAGCGACTGGGTAGCGATGCGCTCCAGCAGGTCGGTGTTCTTGCTGCTTAACGCAGGGGCCACCAGCGGTGCCAATTGTTCAGCGATCATTTCGCCGCGTTGCAGCAATTGGGACTGCAATTCCGACAGCTGCATCCAGGTGAAATAGCCCCCTAACAGCAGGGCCATCAAGCTGGTCGGTAATAAGGTCAGCAACAGTACGCGGCCTTTTATCCCCATTTTTGTAAGCACGCCACTCTCCTGTTGCCACATTGTTTTCAATGATCCGCGCGGGCATCCGGCCCACGCTACCTGCGCAGTGTAGCCATTTGCGCGGTGCGGAATCTCGCAAATTAATGACAGACCGCAATCTGCGGGCCATTGGGCGCCAGCTGGCGATTGCCTGCGACAGTTTAATCTTGAATAATCAGTGATTGAGAATGACTTGCAGACGCTAATGAATCCCGCCGTGGTTGCTCTACCCAATATCCTGACGATCGAAGATGACCCTGTGCTGGGCGCGTACGTCCATGAACACCTGGGCCGCTGCGGCTTTGAGGTCACCTGGTGTCGCAACGGCGAACAGGGCCTGCAACTGGCGCGTGACCAGGTGTTCGACGTGGTGTTGATGGATATCCTGCTGCCCGGCATGGACGGCTTGTCGATCCTCACGCATCTGCGCCAGAGCCAGACAATCCCGGTGATCCTCATGTCTGCGTTGGGCGCCGAAGCCGATCGCGTCAGCGGCTTTCGTCTCGGTGCGGACGATTACCTGCCCAAGCCGTTCAGCATGGTCGAATTGCGGGTACGCATCGAGGCGATCCTGCGTCGCGTGGCCCTGGACCGTCGCCCGCCGCCCACTGTTTTACCGGCACGCGACGACAGTCGCCCCCTGTGCTTTGACGATGAGCTGTATGACGTCTGCTACCAGACGCTCTGGGCAGGGCTGACCCGCAGTGAATTTCGCCTGCTGGAAACCCTGCACCGCAATGCCGATGAAGTGCTCAGCAAAGCGTTCCTTTATCAGCATGTGTTGCAGCGCGGTTATGCGCCCCACGACCGTAGCCTGGACATGCACATCAGCCAGATTCGCCGCAAGCTCAAGGCCATCGGCTACAACGAGCGCGAAGTGCGCACCGTGTGGGGCAAGGGCTATGTGCTGAGCGTGCATGATGAAGGGCTTTGAGCAACTGCCCGGCAAGCACTCGTTATTCTGGAAACTTGCCTGCCTGCTGATCGCCTTCTGTTTACTGATGATTTGGCTCAGTTGGTCGTGGGGCCGATACATGGAACAGCGCAGTGCCTATGTGGCCGAAGAGTCGCGGGCGATTCTGCGCGGCTATGCGGCGGGGGCGGAACTGGCATGGAGTACGCAGGGCCGCGCAGGCGTGGATGCCTGGCTACAGCTGATGGCCAAGCGCGAATCCACGTGGCTGGGGGTGATCGGTCACGACTTGCAGTCGCTGAGCAGCACGCCCTTGAGCGACAAAGAGAGCCAGCGCCTGACCTTCCTGCGTGGGCTGGAGTGGCCGGTCAGTCGGCATGTCAAAGGCCTGCCGTGGGTGAAAATCCCCTTCCCGGTGGACGCTGGGGTCGGTTCGCTGGTGATGGAGTTGCCGCAACGCTTTATGCCGGGGCGCTACCAAGTGTTCTGGCGCGTGGTCACCAATGGGGTGATTCCCGGCCTGTTTACCTTGCTGCTCTGCGTGGGCCTCTACCGGCTGCTGATCATGCCCCTCAACCAATTGCGCGAGCAGGCCAATGCGTGGCGGGCCGATCAATTGAATACGCGAATGTCCAACGAGGCCACCAGCCGCCAGGATGAATTGGGGGAGTTGGGCCGGGCCTTTGACCACATGTCCGAGCGTTTGCAGGGCACCGTGTTGTTGCAGCAACAGCTGCTGCGGGATATGTCCCACGAACTGCGCACCCCGTTAAGTCGATTGCGGGTGGCCTGTGACAGTGAGCAGGATCTGGCGCAATTGCGTGAGCGATTGAGTCGGGAAATCGACGCCATGCAGCGCCTGGTAGAAGACAGTCTGCAACTGGCGTGGCTGGATAGCGAAACAGCGCCGCTGCCCAACGAAGATATTCAGCTCCAGGCGTTGTGGGACATGCTGCGGGAAAACGCCTGTTATGAAAGCCACTGGCCGGCGTCGCGTTTGCCCTGCCGGTTGCCGGCGGATTGCTGGGTGCGGGGCAACCTGAATGCGCTGGCCCAGGCCCTGGAAAACATTCTGCGCAATGCCATCAGGCATTCTCCTGCCCACGGGGTGGTGACGCTGGACGGCTGTCGTGAAGGTGATGAGTGGCATATCTGGCTGGAAGACCAGGGCGGCGGCATTGCCGAGCAGGACTTGGAACGTATTTTCGCGCCGTTTACCCGATTGGAGGGCTCACGGCCCGGTAATGGCGGTTTCGGCCTGGGCTTGAGCATCGCCCGCAACGCTGTACAGCGCCAGGGCGGGCGTTTGTGGGCGGAAAATAGCGGGCAAGGCTTGCGCGTGCATCTGCGACTGCGGGCCGGTTAGCTTCCAGCGCGACGCTGCTTGCGCTTCTTCCACTGGTGCGCGACCCACCAACGCCAGTACCCCATCGTCAGGCAGTACGCCAGCGCGGCCAGCACCAGGCCGCACACCACGGAACCCAGCAGGAACGGTTGCCACAGGGTGCTCAACTGGCTGCTGATCCATTCCCAGGTCAAGTCATCGGGCAAGCTGCGTGGCGGCGTGTTCATCAGCCACGCCCCGGTCAGGTACGTACAGAAGAACACCACCGGCATGGTGATCGGGTTAGTCAGCCACACCAGGCTGACAGCAATCGGCATATTGCCGCGCACCGCGATCGCCAGGATCGCGGCCAATAACATCTGCAGCGGAATCGGGATAAACGCCGCGAACAGGCCTACCGCCATAGCGCGCGCGACGGAGTGCCGGTTCAGGTGCCAGAGGTTCGGGTCATGCAGCAACGTGCCGAGAAATCGTAAGGACTTGTGTTCCCGGATACTCGTGGGATCGGGCATGTACCGTTTAAAGAGGCGCCGGGGCATAAGGGGTCCAGGTCAGTGCGAGGGGCAAGTATGCCCGCATTCTATAAACAGAAAATTCAGACTTTGTGACAAAACATCATAGGCCGTGCTGAGCGGGCGACTAAGACTGAGTGAATCACTTGAAAAGGATGATTCATGAGAACAGGCATGTTCGCGCTCGGACTTGGATTGCTTACGCTGCGATTTCTACCGGCACTGCCGCCCACCGCATGGCTGCTGGCCATGTTCGTGCTGGCGTTGATGCTGTTGCCGTTTCGCACCTATCCGCTGGCGTTCTTCCTGCTGGGGTTGGGTTGGGCCTGCATCAGCGCGCAATGGGCGTTGAATGATCGGCTCCAGCCGGCACTGGACGGGCAGACGCGGTGGGTAGAGGGCCGTGTGGTTGGGTTGCCACAGCAAACGAGCACCGGCGTGCGCTTCGAATTGGCCGACGGCCGGTCGCGTACGGCTCGGTTGCCCCAGCGTATTCGAGTGTCCTGGCAGGGTGGCCCGCCGGTAAACAGCGGCGAGCGCTGGCGGCTGGCGATCACCTTGAAACGGCCCGCGGGGCTGCTTAATTTTCATGGCTTTGACTATGAGGCCTGGTTGCTCGCCCAGCGTATGGGGGCCACCGGTTCGGTGAAGGATGGCCAACGCCTGGCGCCGGCCCGCAATGCCTGGCGTGACAGCGTCCGGCAGCGCTTGAAAGCAGTTGATGCTCAAGGTCGCGAGGCGGGCTTGGCGGCGTTGGTGCTGGGCGATGGCTCGGGGCTGGCGACCGCGGACTGGCAGGTGTTGCAAGACACCGGAACCGTTCACCTGCTGGTGATTTCCGGTCAGCACATCGGCTTGCTCGCGGGGTTGATCTACGGCCTGGTGGCCGGGCTGGCACGCTACGGTTGCTGGCCCCGAGCCTTGCCGTGGCTGCCGTGGGCGTGCGGCCTGGCGTTTACCGCTGCGCTCGGTTACGGCCTGCTGGCGGGGTTCGGTGTACCGGTGCAGCGGGCCTGCGTGATGGTCGGGCTGGTATTGCTGTGGCGTCTGCGTTTTCGGCATTTAGGCGTGTGGTGGCCGTTATTGCTCGCCCTCGATGGCGTGCTGGTGCTGGAGCCGTTGGCCAGTTTGCAGCCGGGGTTCTGGTTGTCGTTTGCAGCCGTGGCGGTGCTGGTTCTGGCGTTCAGCGGGCGCTTGGGCCCGTGGCGCATCTGGCAGGCCTGGACGCGTCCCCAAGGGTTGATCGCCATCGGTTTGTTTCCGGTATTGCTGGTGCTGGGCTTGCCCATCAGCCTCAGCGCGCCGGTAGCCAACCTGTTTGCCGTGCCGTGGATCAGCTTGGTGGTGTTGCCTCTGGCACTGCTGGGGACCTTGCTTATGGCGGTGCCGTGGGTGGGCGAGGGCTTGTTGTGGTTGGCCGGTGGAGCGCTTGATGGTCTGTTCAGGGGCTTGACGCAGTTGGCGGGGCTGCGCTCGGCCTGGGTGCCTGCCGAGGTGCCCGTGGGTTATTGGTTATTAAGCGCTGTGGGCGCGGTGTTATTGCTGTTGCCCAAAGGCGTGCCGTTTCGGCTGCTGGGCTGGCCGATGTTGATGGTGGCAATCTTTCCGCCGCGGGCACTGGTGCCGCATGGGCAGGTGGAGGTGCTGCAACTGGATGTCGGCCAGGGGCAAGCGGTGATCCTGCGCACGCGCCATCACACAATGCTCTACGACGCAGGGCCGCGCTCCGGGGCGGCCGACCTCGGTGCGCGCGTGGTGTTGCCGGCGCTGCAAAAACTGGGGCTAGGCGCGCTGGACCTCATGGTGATCAGCCACGCCCACGCTGACCATGCCGGCGGCGCCACCGCGGTTGCCCGTGCGCTTGCGGTCGGTCGGGTTGTCGGCGGAGAGTCCGCAGGGCTGCCGGCGTTTCTCGATACGCAGCCTTGCATCAGTGGTGAGCAATGGGAGTGGGATGGCGTGTCGTTTGAGCTGTGGCAATGGTCAGGCGCCACGAGCCCTAATCCGAAATCCTGCGTGTTGCGCGTGCAAGCCCAGGGCGAACGCCTGCTGCTGACGGGGGATATCGATCAAGCCGCTGAAAGGGCGTTCCTCACATCCCCGCTGGCGGTGCCGACGGATTGGCTGCAAGCGCCCCACCATGGCAGCCGCAGCTCCTCATCCTGGCCTTTGCTGCAACGCCTTGCGCCCAGCTCGGTACTGATCTCACGCGGGCGTGGCAATGCATTTGGTCATCCCCACCCACAGGTAATGGAGCGTTATCAAGCGTTGGGCAGCCAAGTCTACGACAGCGCGGAACGGGGGGCCGTGCGTCTGCAATTGGGTACCTTCCAAGCACCGGTTGTTGCGCGTAGTCAACGTAGATTCTGGCGCGAGGCGTTACCGTAATCCAGGGTTACCAAAGACCCTGGTCCGTGAACGGCGGGCCTTTGGCCGGCGAACCACGCTGGCGAACCTATATGGTAAAGTGGCGCACTTTTTCGAGGGGACATTCACTGTGTGGGAATTGGTCAAATCCGGCGGCTGGATGATGTTGCCGATTATATTGAGCTCCATCGCCGCCCTTGGCATCATTGCCGAACGCCTGTGGACCCTGCGCGCCAGCCGGATAACGCCTGAGCATCTGTTGGGGCAAGTCTGGGGCTGGATCAAGAACAAGCAGCTGGATAAAGAAAAGCTCAAGGAATTACGCGCCAACTCGCCTTTAGGTGAAATCCTCGCGGCCGGCCTTGCCAACTCCAAGCATGGTCGAGAGATCATGAAAGAGTGCATCGAGGAGGCCGCTGCCCGGGTCATCCATGAAATGGAGCGCTATATCAACGCGCTTGGCACCATTGCGGCCATGGCACCGTTGCTCGGCCTGTTGGGTACGGTGCTGGGCATGATCGATATTTTCAGCTCGTTCATGGGGGCGGGCATGACCACTAACGCCGCCGTGCTGGCGGGCGGTATCTCCAAGGCGTTGATTACCACGGCTGCGGGCCTGATGGTCGGCATCCCTTCGGTATTTTTCCACCGTTTCCTGCAACGTCGCATCGATGAGCTGGTGGTCGGTATGGAGCAGGAAGCCATCAAGCTGGTCGAAGTGGTGCAGGGCGATCGTGATGTCGATTTCGTTGAGGGCCGAGCGTGAAATTTCGCCGCAAGCAACGGGAGAACGTGGATATCAACCTGGCGTCGTTGATCGACGTGGTCTTTATCCTGCTACTGTTTTTTGTTGTCACCACCACGTTCACCCGGGAAACCCAGCTGCGTGTCGACTTGCCGGAAGCGGTGAGCGGCTCGCCGGCCGAAGACCAGGAAGTCAAGCAACTGGACATCGCCATCAGTGCCGACGGCGTCTTTTCGGTGAATAACCAATTGCTCGAGAAAAACGACCTGGCCAGCCTGATGGACGCCCTGCAGAAAGAGTCCGGCGGCGACACCAAAATGCCGCTGTCGATCAGTGCGGACGGCAAAACTCAGCACCAAGCCGTTATCACCGCCATGGACGCTGCCGGCAAGCTGGGTTTCAGCCACCTGCGCATGACCACCGTCGAGGCGGCGAGCCAACCCTGATGGCCATTTCCGATCGTCTGCTCAAGGCCTGGTACGAAGGGCATCCGGCACTCATGCTGCTGCGGCCGTTGGAGTCCTTATATCGCCGCGTGGTGCAGCGCAAGCGCGCGCGCTTCGTGGCCGGCGAGGGGGAAATCTACCAATCACCGGTGCCTGTGGTGGTGGTGGGGAATATCACCGTAGGTGGCACGGGCAAGACGCCGTTGATCCTGTGGCTGATCCAGCACTGTCAGCGCAGTGGCTTGCGTGTCGGGGTGGTCAGTCGCGGTTACGGTGCAAAGCCGCCACAGTTGCCCTGGCGGGTCGAGGCCAGCCACAGCGCAGCGGTAGCCGGGGATGAACCGCTGCTGATCGTGCAGCGCTGCGGTGTGCCGCTGATGATTGATCCTGACCGAAGCCGCGCGGTGCAAGCGCTGCTGGCCAGCGAGCACCTTGACCTGATTCTCTCTGACGACGGCCTGCAGCACTACCGCCTGGCTCGCGACCTGGAATTGGTGCTGATCGACGCCGCCCGTGGCTTGGGTAACCGCCGTTGCCTGCCGGCCGGGCCGTTGCGTGAGCCAGTGGAACGCCTGCACAGCGTCGATGCGCTGTTGTACAACGGTGCAGGCTCCGACCCTCAGGATGGTTTTGCCTTTCGTCTGTTACCGACGGCGTTGATCAACTTGAGCACCGGCGAGCGCTGCCCGGTCGATCATTTTCCGCTTGGCCAGCAGGTTCATGCGGTCGCCGGCATCGGTAACCCGCAACGTTTCTTCAATACCCTTGAAACGCTACACTGGCAGCCGATACCCCATGCGTTTGCCGACCATGCGCCCTACAGCGCAGAGGTCCTGAATTTTACGCCGTCGTTACCGCTGGTCATGACCGAAAAGGACGCGGTGAAGTGCCGCGCCTTCGCCCAGCCCGACTGGTGGTACCTTGCGGTGGATGCAGTGCCGTCACCGGCGTTTGTGGCCTGGTTCGACACGCAACTGATGCGCCTGCTGCCCGCCCGACTCTTGCCTTAAATCGCTTCTTCCAGGAAATACTCATGGACACCAAACTGCTCGACATCCTCGCTTGCCCGATCTGCAAAGGCCCGCTCAAGCTCAGCGCCGACAAAACCGAGCTGATCAGCAAGGGGGCTGGCCTGGCTTACCCGATCCGTGATGGCATCCCGGTAATGCTCGAAAGCGAAGCCCGCACCCTGACCACCGATGAGCGCCTGGATAAATGACCACAGCCTTTACCGTCGTCATTCCATCACGCTATGCATCGACGCGCCTGCCGGGCAAACCGCTGCAATTGATCGGCAACAAGCCGATGATCCAGCTGGTGTGGGAACAGGCCTGTAAAAGCAGCGCCGAACGGGTCGTGGTCGCCACCGATGACCCGCGCATCATCGAGGCCTGCAAGGGTTTCGGCGCCGAAGCGTTATTAACCCGCGAAAACCATAACTCCGGCACTGATCGCCTGGCCGAAGTCGCGACGCAACTCGGCCTGGCCGCCGATGCGATCGTGGTCAATGTGCAAGGTGACGAGCCCTTGATCCCGCCGAGCGTGATCGATCAGGTCGCCGCCAACCTGGCTGCCCATGGCGAGGCGCGCATGGCGACCCTGGCCGAACCGATCGAAGACATCGCCACCCTGTTCAACCCGAACGTGGTGAAGGTGGTCAGCGACATCAATGGCCTGGCGCTGACGTTCAGCCGCTCGACATTGCCGTGGGCGCGAGACGCCTTCGCCAGCAACCCTGACGTGTTGCCGGACGGCGTGCCGTATCGCCGCCATATCGGCATCTATGCCTATCGCGCCGGTTTCCTGCATGACTTCGTCAGCTGGGGCCCGTGCTGGCTGGAGAACACCGAGTCCCTGGAACAGCTACGCGCCCTGTGGCACGGCGTGCGCATTCATGTGGCAGACGCCCTCGAAGCGCCACCTGCCGGTGTCGACACCCCGGAAGACCTTGAGCGCGTTCGTCGCCTGCTGGGGGCCTGATGGAGGTCTTGTTCGTCTGCCTGGGCAATATCTGCCGTTCGCCCACCGCTGAGGGCGTCCTGCGCCACAAATTGCGCGAGGCGGGGTTGGCAGACCAGGTTGAGGTGGCGTCCGCCGGAACCGGTGAATGGCATGTCGGCAACCCACCGGACAAGCGTAGCCAGCGCGCGGCACTGGCGCGGGGCTACGACTTGTCCGCTCAGCGTGCCCAGCAGGTTTCCCGCGCTGACTTTGCGCGCTATGACCTGATCCTGGCCATGGACCACAGCAACCTGCGCAATCTCAAGGCGCTGCACCCCGGGCCAGGCAAGGCGGAGCTGGACTTGTTCCTGCGCCGGTATGACGCCGAGGTGGATGAAGTGCCAGACCCTTACTACGAAGGCGAGCAAGGCTTTGAGCGGGTTCTGGACCTGATCGAGCGAGCCTGTGATTTATTGGTGATCGAATTGAAGGGGCGGTTATGACCTTGCAAGTGCTTGCGCAGGTATCGCTCAAGCCATTCAACAGCTTCGGCATTGACGTGCGCGCCCAGTTGTTCGCCGAGGCCCATAGCGACGCCGATGTGCGTGAAGCCTTGACCTACGCTGCCGCACAGGCGTTGCCGCTGTTGGTGATTGGTGGTGGCAGCAACGTGTTGTTGACCCAGGATATCCCGGCGTTGGTGCTGCGCATGGCAACCCAGGGCATTCGCGTGCTGCAAGATGATGGCGTGCACGTGGTGGTCGAGGCCGAAGCCGGTGAAGCCTGGCATCCGTTTGTGCTGTGGACCCTGGAACACGGTTTCTGCGGCCTGGAAAACCTCAGCCTGATCCCCGGCACCGTCGGTGCTGCGCCGATGCAGAACATCGGCGCCTACGGTGTGGAGATCAAGGACGTTTTTGCCGGCCTGACCGCATTGGATCGCCAAACCGGCGAGTTGCGCGATTTCAGCCTCGAAGCGTGCAACTTTGCTTACCGCGACAGTCTGTTCAAGCACGAGACAGGGCGCTGGCTGATCCTGCGTGTGCGCTTTGCCTTGAGCCGTGCCAGTCACTTGAAACTCGACTACGGCCCGGTACAGCAGCGCCTGGCCGGGCAGGGCATCACCGAGGCGACGCCCAGTGACGTGAGCCGTGCCATTTGCAGCATCCGCCGCGAAAAACTGCCGGACCCGGCAGAGCTGGGCAATGCGGGCAGTTTCTTCAAGAACCCGCTGGTGTCGCAAACCTTGGCCGCAGAGTTGCAGGCGTTGTATCCGGACCTGGTGGCGTACCCGCAGGCTGACGGGCAGATGAAGCTCGCCGCCGGCTGGCTGATCGACAAGGCTGGCTGGAAGGGCTTTCGTGACGGCGATGCGGGCGTGCACAAGCTGCAGGCGCTCGTATTGGTCAACTATGGCGCTGCTACAGGGCACGACATTGCCAACCTGGCGCTGCGTATTCAGCAGGACATTGCTGAACGCTTCAAGGTTGACCTGGAGATGGAACCTAACCAGTACTGACGCGTTAACAACAAAAAGGCCCCGCATCGTTCGATGCGGGGCCTTTTTTATGCCGCTAGTAATCAGTCATCACGGCTCATGATGCCGAAGATCTGCAACAGGCTGATGAACAGGTTGTAGATCGATACATACAGGCTGATGGTTGCCATGATGTAGTTGCGCTCACCGCCGTGGATGATCGCGCTGGTCTGGAACAGGATGCACACGGAGGAGAACAGCACGAAACCGGCGCTGATCGCCAACTGCAGACCGCTGATCTGGAAGAACATGCCGGCGACAACGGCCGCCAGCAACACGAAGAAGCCTGCGGTGATGAAACCACCCAGGAAGCTCATGTCCTTACGGCTGATCAGCACGTAGGCCGACAGGCCGCCAAACACCAGGGCAGTCATGGCAAATGCCGAGCTGACCACTTCCGCGCCGCCGGCCATGCCGAGGTAACGGTTAAGGATCGGGCCGAGGATAAAGCCCATGAAACCGGTCAAGGCAAACGCCGACACCAGGCCCCAGGCCGAGTCGCGCAGTTTGTTGGTCAGGAAGAACAGGCCGTAGAAGCCGATCAGCACGACAAAGATATTCGGGTAGCCAACGCGCATTTGCTGCGCTACATACGCCATTACGCCGCTGAATGCGAGGGTAAGGGCGAGCAAGCCGTAGGTGTTGCGCAACACGCGGCTGACTTCAAGCTGCTCAGCCTGCGCGTTACCATTCACTGCGTAATTCTGTTCGCGCATGGCGACACTCCTTCAGTTTTGAAACATTCAGTCGCAAGGATCATAACAGACGCTCTGTAACAAGCCATGGCAAGAGTTTGACAGTGTGTTTCATTCGGGTATTATGGCGCCCGCTGACACGGGATGGGCTACTATAATCCTGTGATGCAAAAGGGAAATTGGCAGAGTGGTTGAATGCACCGGTCTTGAAAACCGGCGGACGTTAATAGCGTCTCCAGGGTTCGAATCCCTGGTTTCCCGCCAAGATTTACACAAAAGCCTCGCGAAAGCGGAGCTTTTGCGTTTCTGGGGTTTGATGCAGCCATCAGCTTGGGGTCTGATCGTTTCTGCATCATTTCAGACAGTTTCCGCAACGCCGCATAATTCACCTTCTGCGAGTCGGTTTGTAGATGAAGACGTAGGCGAACCGGAGGGCGGAGATCATGGCGTCACCTCGCGCTATTGTTCATACCCTTCGCCATATTCCCAGCAGTAGGTTGCCGGCCACGCTCCGCGAGTCGCTCGGTCAACGATGTTGTAGCTCCAACCGCCTTTCGCTGGTGTGGTTTTGATCCAGACGTGCTGTGCGCCGCCGAGATTCCAGTCGCCCTAATCCTTGACGACCTCGACCATGAACTCGCGCACGTCGTGGTGCCCGCGACTCATCACTATGTAGGTGTCACCGCCAATGCTCTCGACAGCGAGCGGATACTTTTCTTCAGGCATGCCCGGCTCCTTGCCACTAAAGCGGCTATCAAATTCATAGATTGGAGCGGTATCTTCACCTCTTCATAAATCGAGGTGAGATGTGGTCGTACACGGAGTTGAATAGCGGTTTTGCTGCGCCTCAAGCGTCGCCGTAGGACACGATGGCCTTGCGATGGAGTGCTGGAAAGGTAACCGCGGACCGAGGCACAGCTGGCGCGGGATTTGAAATAACCGCTATACAAATGTCATCACCGGCCATATAGGTTGTGCTATCGCAAGAACTCAGAGCGCTCGGCCATTGTGCCGGGTTTTTTATTGCGCTCAGTTTGTGCAAGGTCGAAAATAGAGCTTCCGACTATAAACTGGGAGAGCGTCATGGTTTTGCGTGGCATGGCACAGATGCATGTCGACGACTTGGCGGAACGGTTCAAGAAGTTGGTTGTAGGGCAGGCTGGTGAAGCGAATATTCAGTTTGCGTGGGTTGTTTTTTATCAGGGCCGAATGTTCGGGGCTTATTCAACGGCCGAGCTTGCGCTGGAGAAAATAACCGACATCGAGCACTGCATTAGCATCGACGAGGCCCCAGTCCCGCAAGCCTCAGACGACTAAAGTTTTCATTAAGCCCCGCCTGGAACGGGGCTTTTTGCTTTTCGCCGTTCGTCCAGTGTTCGGCACTCACTGCAACCTGCCGACTACCATGTTTAAGCACGGATATTCCGAGCGTTTGAACGGAGAGGCAGCATGGATATTGATAAGAATGCCCCAGGCAATATTTCGCAGCAGGAAGTGACACGCGGCACGGACAATGAAGCGGGTCACGACCCTCGCCGGGATGAACACGAGATCCGGCCGCCTCAGAATGACGATGCCTCCCTCGAAGAGGATATGTCGGATGTGGACGCTGCCGATTCGGTGGCGAGCGAGCATCCCGATAACTGACGAGTTTCATGTCAACGAGCCCGGCCATCGCGTCGGGTTTTTTATTGCTCACGGAAAGGGCGATTCAGCAAAAGGAATTTGCAGATGTTGAAAGAATTCAGATGCGGTAACTGCAAAAGACTTATCGCCCGTACGGAAAGGGTTTACAGAGCTCCAGATCAAATGTTCCCGATGTGGGACCTTGAATCATGTGAAGGCCACGCGCCTCGAGCAATCGCCTTTGAGCGATATGAAAGCGGAAATCTCCGCACCAAATCATTCGACTCAATAGGTGACAAAATGACTGTACGAGTACTCGGCAAACACTTCAAAAACGACCTAAAGTTCAGTGGTAGCGCCAGTCAGGTAGCGACGTTGTTCCCGCCACAAAAAAACGGGAATGGCATTATTTTTTATGACATTCGTACCTGGGCCCAAAACACCGTAAGTGTTGGTCTGACTCCACCACCCTATCGTTTTCAATTTACCCTATCGATCATTTATACGGGGGGTGAGGTATTTCAGCCCATCATGATTCCTGCGGGTCTTGGGGTTTATATGCAGTTGAGCGACAGCTACAACATTCCCGTGTATCTGTGCTGGGAGTATCTCAACGCCGACGGCACTGTGGCTCAACTCCCGCTGATGACGGCAGGTCTGTATAAGTGCGGGCCTACCCAGCAATATCGCGCAGCTTAGGTCGCGCAACTTTTCAAGGCCTCACCATCGTGCGGGGCCTTTTCGTTTTCGGCTCCACCACACCCGTTGCTCCCAGCTAGGAGTGCTGTGTGAGCCGATTAAATTCCGCAGGTCACGGCCTGTCGTGTTCCTAACTCCCTGACGGGGAGGAACTGAGATGCCCACCATGCCAGACAAACCAGAGACCTGGGCGATTGCGCTTGCGTGGTTGAGCCAATATTCGCCAATCCTCTATGCGGCTGCGTTGTCCTGCGCCATGGCCGTCCTACAAATCACCTACGGCGGTGGTACGCGGCGCCAAATGATTGTGGAAGGCGCTATCTGCGGCGGGCTGGCCCTGACCATAATCAGTGGGCTTGAGTTCTTCTCGCTACCCCAGAGCATGGCGACATTCGTCGGTGGGTGGCTTGGCTTCCTGGGTGTGGAGAAGATCCGCACCATTGCCGATCGCGTGACGGACTACAAGCTACCAAGCCGCAAGGTTGATTAGTCAGCGCCACGTTTTCGAGTGCGCCAAATCGTGGTGCGGGATTACTACGGCGTATGAGTGGGACTGGTTGATGCGGCGTAGCAAGCGCGCAAGGTCTGTTGATATTGCTCCATCATTACCTCAAGGGAACCAACCCGCTCTGGGTAGTATTTCATTGCCGAGCTGATGTCTGACCTTATATCGTCGACATCCAATTTGATGGGCGTACACCGATCGTTTTCCAACTGACGCACTCTCTCCTCTGAAGTTGCGAGTGTTGCGGCCTGCTTGTTGTACGCCGCTATCCATTGGTTTAGTGAAGTATTGAGGCCATCGTTTGTCTTTTTGAAGTCTTCTACTCGTTCTCTGACATTAATAAGGTCGCTGTCTTGGCGGCCGTAGTGAACCCCAACTGTCGCGATTGTTGATGCCACTCCAAGAGCAAAAGACCAAAATGCGATTGTGAGTTTAGGGCGGAGAGGAACCGCTTGTTTCATTTCACTCATGTGGACTTCCTTGTGATTTGACCACTATCAATACCGTTAACCTTTCACCAGTTCAAGGCGAAGTAGCACACCGATGACGACCATTGCCTACAAAGACGGCGTCATCGAAACGCAGTCGAAGCAGGTGCTTGGTCACCTGCCTGCCATCCTCTGTGATCACTGGATAGGGCCCCCGCACGCTGCGAGAACGTCTCTGCTCTATTAAGTCGGACGACCAAAACTCCCAGGTCATTCAGCACTCCAGGTTTCTTCGGTTGCGTTAAATTCTCGCGATACCTCTTTGTTCTTCCGCACGCCGGCGGCAGGGGGGACGATGAGACCTCACTCGTGTGCGATGTTGTAAATGTGCGACAGAAGCGAGATGTCCCGGTTGTCACGTACCTTCGCGGTACGGCCGTCTCGGTACTGGGCGATGACTTGCGGCGTTACCGCGTCTATGCGGAGCTAAAACCTGCAATACCGTCTACCTTTCAAGGTGGCATTCCCTTCCGGAGAAGACAGTCATGTTTAAATCTCGCTCGCTTGTAGTCACCGTTACCTGCCTTGCGTTGGCCGTAGGCTCAATGACAACCCTGGCCGACCCGGGCAATGGCAAGGGGCAGGGCAATGGGAAAGGCAACGCCGAGGGCGGCCAAGGGCATGGCAACCAAGGCAAGAAGGGGAAGGGCTCCAGCGAAGGTGATTGGGCGCGCGGGCCCAGCATTGACAGAGGTGGTGTACTGGGCGTGCTCGGTGGCTACCGTGACTATTGGCGGCCAGGCCCTTCGCTGCCACCCGGAATACAAAAGAATCTAGCCAGAGGAAAACCGCTTCCTCCAGGCATTGCCAAGAAGCTGGATGGCCGGCTGCTGGGCAGGCTGCCCCATTACGACGGCTATGAATGGCAGCAGGCGGGCACTGATCTGATTCTTGTCGCAATTGCTTCCGGCATTATTTACGAAGTTCTCAACGGAGCCTTTGATTGAGGGGCTTACGGTTCAATGCTCAAATCCAACACAGTCAATAGCTCGCAAGGAATCAGATTGGGTCAGTGACATCTCGGCCAGAGGGTCAATTCGGCATCAGCGCCGACAAGCGGGGCCACCTGCCGAGAACCTCGTTAAACACGGCTTTGCCTAGGCATTGTAAAATTTTTTATCTCCCCTCTTGAAATTTTTCCCGTCGCACATAAATTTTTATCACGCGACGCCGAATGCGGGTCGCGCACTTAATCACTTGGATTTAATCAGGAGATTTAGAGATGGCTACTACCCTTTCGTTGGCCCCGCTGTTCCGTCAATCTGTGGGCTTCGATCGTTTCAATGACCTGTTTGAGTCGGCGCTTCGCAGCGAGGCTCCGAATACCTATCCGCCTCACAATGTGGAAAAGCATGGTGATGACGAATACCGTATTGTCATCGCAGTAGCTGGGCTCACTGAAGCGGATCTGGATATCCAGGTCGAGAAGGGGGTTTTAACAGTCGTTGGCGACAAGCGTGAAACCGGGAAAGAAGTAACTTATCTGCACCAGGGCATCGCGCAACGAGCATTCCGATTGTCGTTCCGGTTGGCGGACCACATTGAGGTTCGCGGTGCTTCGATGAGCAATGGACTGTTGAGCATTGACTTGCTGCGCGTGATTCCTGAAGAAGCCAAACCGAAAAAAATCGCTATCGGTGGCGAAGCTACGCCCGAGCTGCGTCAGGTTGGCTTGCAGTAAGTTGGCGGTAAAAAAGGCGCTCTTAGTAGCGCCTTTTTTTGTGGCGCTGGAGTGAAGGCTTAGCCCTATGTACAGAGCCTGCAAACCTCTGGAGCCGTTTCCTTGACAGGCACGTCCCAACACCCGGCAAGCGCTGCACCTGCCGGGTATGCCGAGCGTTTAAGGCATCAACACCGAGTCGACAACGTGGATCACACCGTTGGACTGCATCACGTCTGCGATGCTGATACCGGCTTTGCCGCCCTTGGCATCGACCACCCACAGTTTGCCGTCGTGCAGTTTGATATTCAGCGACTCGCCTTGAACGGTTTTCAGCACAACGGTGCCTCCGTTCTTTTTGGCGTCGGCCATCAGCTGTGCCGATGTGTGAGTGCCAGGCACAACATGGTAGGTGAGGATTTTAGTCAGGTCGGCCTTGTGTTCAGGCTTGACCAGTGTGTCGACGGTACCTGCCGGCAGTTTGGCAAAGGCTTCGTTTGTCGGGGCGAATACGGTGAAGGGGCCTTTGCTGTTGAGGGTATCAACCAGCCCGGCGGCCTTGACTGCGGCAACGAGTGTTGTGTGGTCCTTAGAGTTGACCGCGTTTTCTACGATGGTTTTACTGGGGTACATCGCTGCGCCTCCGACCATCACGGTGTCGGCGGCAACGCTGAGCGTTGCGGTGACGGAGAGAATTGTGAAGCAGGCAGCTGCAGCAAGTTTTTTGTAAAAAGCGTGCATGATGTATCTCCTTGGCTCTTATGCCCTCCGAGTGAGGGTATTGAATCTACGAGCCAACGATCAAAGTGGATGCACCCCGTCCTGAAATAATTGTTCAAGCACTGCGCGGGCCTGTCCAGACCCGTGTTGCTGCCAGCGATGTGCGATTCACAATGGCCACTTGGCCAGGCCGCGCGTAACAAAAAACGCCTTCTATTTGCCTGGCTCAACCGGGTAAGTGCAGCCCATACCTCACCTCTGCCAGTGCTGCGCCGCCGCGCTGAAGTGTGCGCTCACTGCCTGTTTCCTCCACGCACCCGGCCCTGCGATAAAATCGGATAGCCCTGTCATTTTCGGTCAAGACCCAAAGCGTCAGGCGCTGATACCCCTGCTCAATCAAGCACTGCAAGCCTGCTTTCCACAAGGCCCGCCCGACGCCGGTTTGCCAATGGCTGGCTAGCACATAGATGGCCATGACCTCGCCTGTGTTGCCTTCAGTGGCATCTTCGTCACGGCTGGCGCCGACGGATACCCAGCCGACGACCTGCTGGTTCAGTTCCGCGACCCATACGTTTGACTCGTCTGATTCAATCGAGCGAGCCCAGGATGATTCGCGCTGAGCCAGCGTTGCGTCCAGCGCGTTCAAATAGTCGGCAGGCATCAGGTCACGATACGCGTCCTGCCAACTGCTGATGTGCACCTGAGCAATGGCCTGTGCGTCGCGGGGTAATGCTTTACGAATCATTGATGAACTCCGTGTTCGAGCACTGAATGCTCTGCGGTCATTCCTGTAAGCCCGTCGCTGGCGAAACGCGTGGTGTTGACGTGGTCCAACCTGAAAGCACCCACGTAGTCCAGCACAAATTTCTGTCAGTTCAGTTACTCCAGACGCACGTTGAGCGCGCTTATGGCTCCGTCGTTGCGATAAGCAAGCCGTCTAGATCAATGGTTGTAACGCAATTGAGGGTTGCCACAGGGAATTTTGGCCGCTAACCTGAAAATGTATGAATTGTTACGAATAGTTTCGTGCGTGACCTGTTTCGGGTTGCGCGACTTCAGGATGAGGAACGAAAAATGTTTTCACACGAAGGTCCCGCACTAGAGCTGTTGCTGTTCATTTTTGGCTTGGCAGGCCTGCTTTTGGTCGTTTGGTTTTTTCACCATCGATACGAGCGAAAGAACGGGAAAGGCGTAAAAAAACAACAAAATCGTAACGAAAGTCGCTCTGCGTAGGCGGTTGCTTACGATCAGATCAAATCAGATCGGGCCGGAGCAGTGGCGGCTTCCATCATGAGAAGTGGCCAGGCTCCGAGCCGGGTGCGGACTGGCCGCAAGCGATGCTTGAATACGCCGTGTCCGGTGTTCCAGCGAGCAAAATATGCTCAGGCCTGACGGCTACGACGACAGCGCCGGTAAACACGTGCAGTGGGTGCATGATGCGAAGGTGATTTCAGCGCCTATAGCCACGGTTCACCGGACAAAGAAAAGCCCACGATGGGGGCGCGGGCTTAAAAGGTGTTCACTTAGGAGCTGGATTAAGCCTAGGCGCTCAACTGTGAAAACCCCGTGAAATAAAAGTGCCGGTTATGTCTTTTACCGCCGACTGTTTGCTCGCGTACTGTGCGGGTTTCCTATCCCACCTATGCAACGGTGTTTTCATGTCAGATGAAGTTCGGCTTGTCGTGATTATCCAGACCCAGCCCGGTAAAGGTTCGCAGCAGTTGGCCGCATTCGAAGGGCTGGCGCCCAAGGTCAGGGCCGAGCATGGCTGCCTGCACTATGATTTGCACCCGGTTGCGGGCAACTCGGACCATTTTGTCCTGATCGAAACGTGGGCCTCCCAGGATGCACTGGATGCCCATCACCTGGCAGCCCATAGGGTGGAAGCGGCCAGGCACAATCCCTCGTTTCGTGCCGGGCCGGCTACCGTTCTGGTTTTACACGACGCGGTCCTGTCTGCATAAGGCGGCGTTCAGAGCAGCACCCGGCGCAACCGGCCACTCAACGGCACCACCGTGTTGTCGGGTGTGGGGATGCGCCGGCCGGCCAGCCCCATGCCTTCGCTCACTAACACCGCGCCGTGCACCCTGCACAGGTTGGACGGCGTATCCAGCCCGCGCGCCAATACTTCGACCGGCCCGGTGTGCAGGTTGCAACGCAACAATCGCCCACTGAAGCGAGTAAAACCGCCATGCAGCGGCTCGCCGCTCCAGTCCGGCGGCAAGGGTTGTTGCAGGTGGTTGCATAGCTCCAGCACCAGCAGGTTGCCCTGTGGGCACAGCGCCAGGCCCGTGGGCCATTGCAGGCCGCGTATCACCACCTCAATCTGCCCGCTGGCCGGGTGCACTCGCACCACTTGGCCTGCGAAGTCGGCAAAGTCGATGCCCTTGCGTGCCGGGTCGCCGTGCAGCTCCCCGGAGAACAGGCTGATCAGCACCGCGTCTGTCTGCGGTTCATACACCAGGGTTACGGGGACGGCTTCCTGGCCCATGTCCAGTTCGGGCAGTTGCACCAGCACCTGTTCGTCCTGGCCGTCGCGAAATTCCACCAGTTGGTTGGTATCGGGCTTGACCGCCAGCCAACTGTCGCGGGTCGGGTGATAACACAGCGCATTCAAATTGCCACGGCTGTGAAACACCGGCTCGGGCGGGCTGTATTGCAGGTCGAGCAGTTTCGAGCCGCCGACATAATCGGTCTGGCTGGCCAGGCAACGGCCGCCGCCGCAGGCGATGTCCGACAAGCCCATGATTTCATCACGCAGCATGCGCGCCTGCATGTTCATGGCGCGAAAGCCTTGTGCGAGGGGCTCGCTGGGCAGGTAGGCACCGGGCTGCAACGGGTCGGGACGCAGCCGACTGACGCGGCCGCTGAACGGCTGGTCGGCCAGGCCTGAGCCGGCCTCGGCCACTAGCAGGCTGCCGTCGGCTTGCTCGCACACCCCGCGAGGGTTGAGCAGGTTCTCGGCAATCAGTGTGCTTGGGCGCAGGTTTTCGATGGGCTGCGCCGGGATATGCAGAGTCATGGGCGTTGCTCCTATTGCGGCGGCTGCCACGGGCTGCCGGTGAGATAGGCGCGCAGCAGCGCCCGTTGGGCCGGCGACATCGAACGCACCACCGGCATGAACAGTGTGGTGCCTTTGTAGGCGTCCGAAGTGCGCGCGAGAATCGCGTTCTTCGCGCCCATGATCGCGTCGGGTTGGTTCAGCGGGATGTAGCGCGACATGGCGGGGAAGGCCAGGTAGTGAAAGCGCAGCACGTTCGGGTACATCTGCTGCCAGGTGATGATGCTGCCCTTGGGAATGCCAAAGTCGGTCTGGGCATATTTGCGGAAGTTGGTGAAGAAGGCGCCGTCGTCCACGCCGTTGGCGGTGCAGGTCAGCGCGACAAAACCTGCCTGGCTGGCGCTGCCGGATTTGAGGCTGACCGGAAAACTCACCGTCTGTTGGCCGGCATTGACGGTCAGTGACGTCGGAAAGTTGAGGAAGTCGGTGTATTGCTTTTGATCATAAACCCCAGGTGCGCTGGCCCCCAGGCTGACCTGGGTGGCGTTGGGCACCGGCCCGCCCAGGTAGCTGACCTGTAAGGTGATGGTCAGGCCGTTGGGGTAATCCTCCAGGTACACATTGCGCTGATCGGCGTAGACCCGATAGGTCGATTCGGTCGCGTTAAGTTTTTGACCGTTCACCGGGTTGGGGGCGGTGATGTTCAACGCGCTGGTCTTGACGGCTTGCTGCTGGCTGGTATTGAGCGTCACGTCGACGATACCGCCGTACACGTAGTAATTGACCAACGGGCTGGCGGTTGGGTTGAGGGTCATCAACGCGGCAGCGCCGGCCGAAATCGTCACCGGCCCGTAATTCGCATTCGGCCCGATCGGCTGGTGATGTCATCCCGCACGGCCCGGAAGGTTTGCTTGGGGATGACGTTGACCATATCGAGGCTCAGCAAACCATTGTTGCCCAGGGCCGCATAGGCGGCATTGCCCGTGACCTGGTTGACCAGTTGCCGACCCGGCTGGCAGCCCAGCGGCTCGCCGGCGAACGCCGGAGCGAGGGTGCCGATCACGCGGCCGATGCTCGGGTTGGGTGTGTATTTGCCCGCCGCATAATCGGCGTCCAGTTGCGCGGTGGTCATCTGCGGGCACATCTCGAACATCACGAAGCGCAGCACAATCCCGGTCGCGCCGGGGGCCTGGATGATCGCCTTGAGGCCGCTGCTGTTTTTGTTCCAGCTGACAATGCTGCTCAATGGGAAAGTCAGCTGGAACGTGCCGCTGGCATGGAACGAGCCCGGCGCGTCCATCTTCGCCGGGTCGAGCACGCGGCCGGTCACGTCGAAACTGCTGCACACCGCATTGCAGCGGATCAGCAACTGGATATTGTCACCGCTGCCGATTTGCAGGCCGCCGACGAATATCTGTGTGGTGGTCGACGCGCTGGGGTCGAGGTCGACCATCATCGGGCCGGACACCGGGCCTTGTCCGGTAACCGGGTCCACTGAGCCCAGCAGGTACACGGGCTGGCCGACCTGGTCGCCGGTGGTGCTGATGTTGCCCGGCGCACCTTGGGAACTGATCAAGGCGTTCTGCATGTCCACCACATGCTGGCCATAGTGGTTCCAGCCGCCCGCGGTGTAGTAGTTGCCGGCCGGCGCGTTGATCATGTTGTTCAACTGGTCATCGGTATACGACTGCGCACCCGGCGCGAGAGTCGAGGTGGTCAGGTCGAACAGCGGCCAGTTCGGGTTGCCGTTGAAGGGAATGGTCGGTGAGTTGTTCGGCAAACTCACGTCCGTGCGGATGCCGCCCCAGAAATTCAGTCGTGGTCCGTTGAGGATGCTCATGGTCTATTCCTTGTCCGTGGCGTGTGGGGTGACAGGCGGATTGGCGAATTTGAACAGGTAGGAGAAGTCGGATTTGAACGGGCTCTTCACCGGTGTCGCCATGGAGTGGCAGTTCATGCAACTGCTGTTGGGCTGGATATAGCTTTCCATGGTCACGTTGGCCGACAGCGCCGGTGTCGGTTGGCCCAGCGGGTTACTCGGGTTGTTCGGCATCAGTGGGCGCTGGGTGGTGATGAGCTGGTAGTACTTCAACACGCTGCGCTGCAGGTCGGGGTTGGCCTGGTAATTGGCGTTCACCCAGCGTGTGGCATCGGCGATGGGTGTCACGCGGTTCAGCGGGTTCGGCGTCTGGAACGTGGTGCCGGGTGTGGGTACGCAGACCAACTGCGTGCCCTGGGTTTGCCAGTTGCACGGTGACTGGTTGAGCGTCGCAGCCGGCGCGAGTGAGTTGTAGTAGGAATAGGCGGTGCCGGCGACAGGCTGGTCGACCCACTGGCCGTTGACCTTGGCCTTGGGCGGCACGTTTTCGATTTGCTCGAAGGTCGACCAGATCCACTGCGGGTAGCCATTGACCTTGGTGATGATATGCAGGCCCACCAACCCCAGGTAAGCCTCGGTCACGCCGGTGCGTTGGCCCTGGTTATTGAAGGTGGCCACGCGCGCGAACTGCGTCAGGTAATGGCTGGCGTTGTCCTTGGGCGTAAGGATGCGCCAGCTCGATTTGATCTCGATGACCCCATTGGGGAAGCTGATGTTGCTGGCTTTGGACACCACGTTGGCGTTGTAGTAATTGTTGCCCACGATGTAGTTATAGGAAGCCTGGTTGGCCGAGATGTCGTAGTAGGTCGGGTTACCCGCCTGATCGATCAACCAGCCGCCGACCGCCTGGTCGACGGCGTTGACCAGCGAACTGTTCTTCAGCGCGGCGATGTTGATGATGCCCAGGCTGCGGGCGGTCAGCGGGCTGTTCCAGGGCCCCGGGTTGGCGGCTCCCGGCAGGAAGATTTCGCTGACGGTTTTGTAGGTCTGCCACACCGTGTAGCCGGCGTCGCCCGGTTGTTTGTTGCAGTTGGGCGTGCCGCGTTGCCCGTCCTGGGCAGGCCAGTTCAAGGCGATAAACATCTGCCAGCTGTATTGATCGAACTGGTCCTGCGGCGCATTGGCGGCGGGTGCGCTGCTGGGCGGCTGGCAATTGAGCTGCGTGGCCTGCGTCGACGGCTGAGGCGCTTCCCGCGCTTGGGCCGACAGGCTGACCAGCGCAAATACCATCACACTGAATAACGTTTTCATGGCGATCCGTCCTTGTGGGTCAGGGTTTGCGCTGCATGAGCTGGTTCCACTGCGCCTTGCGGCCGTTGCTTTGCGACGCCGGCGGATCGAACAGCTGGCAAGGCGGCGGGTTCGACGGGCACATCGCGGCCACTTGGTCCCAGGTCTGTTTCGGGTCGGGCCTGGCGATACGGAAGTTCGTGTAGTTCTGGCTCACGATGGGCGCATTCGCGACGCTGGCGTCCCCCGAAAAGAAGAATGACTGGGGCAAACGGTAGGGCGGCGACCCCGATTGTTGTGTGTTGAAGGCATACCCGAACAGGATCGGCCCCGCCGGTGATTGCAGGTCCAGCGCATACGCCTGCACGCTGCCGTTGAGGTTTTTGCTGCGCGCGGCGCTGTACGGCAGGTGTTCGATAAAGCTTTGGCGTGGCGGATGATTCATCGGTGAAAACATGCAGCAGGCCGGCATGTCTTTCGGGCGGTCCTGCGGGTAAGTCAGGAAGTACGCCTTGTTGCCCAGGGACACGAACGAGCAGCTGTAGTTGTTGTTCTTGATCGGGAAGATCGGCAAGCAGTACTTCTCGTAGTGCTCCATCATCGCGCCGAAGCCGTCGCCGTCCGCCGGGATGTAGCCGGTGTCGTAGTAGCTGGTGCCCTTGGACACCGTGTAATCCGCAGGCGTGAGGGTGGAAGGCGGATTGCTGTAGGGCGGCGGGTTTTTCTCGTAGTTGTTCATTACCCGGTACATCGTCCAGTCGCTGATCCATTGCGCTGGGAAAAACGGATCGGACGGGTCGCCGGGTGCGCGTTTGGCAATGCAGTTGCCGTTCTGTTGATTACAGCCCTCGCTGTTGTGCACCCCGTTGGTAAAGTACACGGCGCCGCTGTCGCCTGCGGCAAACGCGCCGGGGCTGAGCAGCACAATCAGCAGCAACAGTCGGTTCAAAAGGTGGCTATTCATATGACACTCCTGTGGGAGCCGGGTGCTTGGTTCGCTACCCGGCGGTCCTGTGTGCGGCTTAGTCGTAGTCGCTCATGCTGAGTGGGACGGGCGGGTAATTGCGTTTCACCAGGGCTTGCGCCCACAGCTCCAGCACCGCGCGACGGCTTTGCGGCATGTCCCGCGTGATAGGCATCGCCAGGGTGCTTTGCTCCTGGTATTCCTTGCTGATCAACACAATCAACTGGTCGACGGCGCCCTCGATGCGTGTCAACGAGTTGAGCGGCATGAACTTGCTCATGATCGGGTACAGGTAATAGAACGGCTGCAGGATGAACGGGTAGATGAAGGTCTCCCAGATCACGCTGCCCGCATCCTTGTTCATATAAATGCGGTTCCACGCATTGACGAAATCCTGCTGCAGCTGTGGCTCCAACGGCAGTACGCGCAGCGGTGCGAGGAAGTCGGTGAAGGCCGTCGGCAGCGGGAAGCTGAACGGAATGGTGGGGGCCTGCTGACCCTCCTGCAGGAAAAAACGCAAGGTGGGGAAACCCGGTGCCACGCCCGTGACGGTCAGGTTGGCGATGCCATTGGCGTCGGTCTGAATCTTGGTCAGGCTGTAGTGCACCGCACTGTTCAGCGGGTCCTGCAACGTGCCCTGCATGGCAATCGGGTTGGCGAACTTAAGCGTCGGGCTCAAGGCGACAGCGGCGGGTGTCGGTAGAAATGCCTGATAGGTCACCGGCGTCATTTGATCCGCTGCCACCGCGAGCCGCGTGGCCACCAGCTGGCGACCGGTGCCCTCGGTCACCTGGCTGAGCAGCGTCGATGCGCCCGTGAATTGCGGCAGGTTCGCGCTGTTATTGGCCGGGTTTTGCGGGTCATTGTTGAACAGCGTGAAGTTGGCCGGGTTGCTGAATGCCAAGTAATAATCGGTGGTGCACAGCATGTAGGCATTGCCGTATTCCGCCACCCACAACGTGGTGCCGGCCGGGGCGGGCAGGCCATCGTATTGCACCATGACCTGCAGCGTCCGGGTGTCGCCCACGTCGATAAAGCTGGCGCTTTCGACCACTTCGGCGGTCCACATCTGCTGGGTCGCGGCAGTGACGGCGGCGGCGCCCTGCAGTTGCAGTTCCAGGGTGCCGGTTTGCAGTTGCGTCTGTGCTTGCGCCGTCAGCGTCAGGTCGAGGATGCCGGAGCGTTTGTCGAACGCCGCCTGTTGATAGTCGTCATAACCGAAGCTGGCCAGCGGGTTGAATTGCCCATTCTGGCGAATGCCAATCTGGTAGTTGCCCGCCTGGTACTTGGCGGCTACCGGAATGGCCGCGGTTTTGTCGATCGGATAGAACGGGAAGGCGTTGCTCAGGTCCAGCGACAAGGTCGCGCCATGGGCCTGGGCCGAGATCACGCCCAGTTGCGCCGGTGTCGATTGCGCCGGCGTGGTTTTGTAGATGGGCACGGGGCTGGCGGGCACCAGGCGTCTGCCGGCGGGGGCGGTGGGGAATTCGTCTTCGAACCACAGGCCCAGGGTGCCCACGGTGCGGCTATAGGCGGGGTTGAAGAAAATATCGCTGACGTTGTCCAGCCCCTGCTGATACATGGCCTGCACCTTGGCCTGGGCTGCCGCACTGGAGCTGTGGGTGTCGATGGGCGGGTAATTGTTGAGGATGCCGTTCTTGTCGTAGCAGGTCAGGTAGGTGGAAAAGCGGAACATCAGGCCCTTGGCATTTTGTTGCGTCATTTGCGTTTGCAGGTTTTGCAGCAAGGCCGAGTTGCCGATCACCCACTCCAGGTTTTCCTTCGGGAAACAGGTTTGCCAGGTGGTGGTGACATAGGCCAGGCCGCCCAGGTTGGCCCAGTTGAAGTTCAGGAAGCGGTCGAGCATGCGGAACTGGCGGTTGAGCGTCAGGCCGCACTGCGCATTGCCCAGCACCAGCTTGTCGAAATACAGCGCGGTGAAGGTGTTCTGCCAAGGGCTCACATCCACGAAGCGTGCCGGGGAGCTTGGGGCGCCGCCGAAGGGGTTGCCGAGCAACTGGAAGCTCTGGTTGATCAGCGGGTCCTGGCTCACATAGCCACCGTCGGGCAACTCACCGCCGGTGACCACCGATTGGGTCTGGTTGTAGCTGACGGTGCCGCACGCGTTGTCGCCGAACAGGTTCCATTCGCCGGGGATCATCGGTGTGCTCAACTGCCCGGCATTGCCGGGCACCTGCATGACGTACGCCGGTACGCTGGCGGGTGACAGCGGCGCGATGGTCCACGGCAGCAAGGTGCTGACGGCGTTTTCCGGGGTGATGTTGAAGGCCTTCAAAAATGGCCAGTTCATCTGCATTTTCACCGCATCGTAGAGCGGGTACATGTCGTTGTTGTTGGCGGTCGGCGGGTTCCAGAACATATGGCCGCCCAGGTAGATACGCGGGAAATTCAAGACGCTCATGTGAGGCTCCTTAGCGTTGCCACTGGGCGCGTTTGAGCGACCAGACAAAGTCCAGTTTGTGGTAGCCGACGAAGTCGGAGGCCGGCAGTTCAGCCGTGGGGTACACGATGCCGCCCTGTTGTTTGAGGGCGAAATTGAAGTAGCCTTTTTTCGCTGAATACGCGGCAGTGCTGTGGCAGGCGAAACACGAAGACTCGCTCTGGAACGCCGACTCCAGCTGGGAGTTGGCGAGCAACGTCGGCACGGTGTTGGACTGCACGCCGATCAGCTCGTACTGCGCCAGGGCCGGGAAGTTGGCCTGAAACGTCGTATTCACCGGCTGCGCCGCCTTTGTCGGCCCGGTGCTGTTGGTCATCGGCGTCGCCGGCGTCGCGTTGGTTACCGTGTACTTGCTGTTGTTGCGGTTTTCGAAGGTGGTCCACACCCAGTCGGGGTTCAGTTTGTTGATCACATGCAAACCGCTGAGCGCGGCGTAGCCGACCAGGTATTTACCGTCCTGCTGATAGTAGGCCTGGGCAATGTAGTAACCATCCTTGATCAGTTGCTGCTGATAGGTCGGGTTATTGCCGATCCACAGCCAGGCGGCCTTCAACTCCCAGGCGGTGGAGGGGAACGACAGGTCGCTGGTCAGCGCGGCCTGGCCATTCACGTTGTAGACGTTCTGCTGCACGATGTAGTTGAAGGTGTCCTGGCCCATCAACAGTTGGAAGCGTACCGGCTGGCCTTTTTGCGCCGCCGGCACCTGGCCGCCCATCTGCAGGATCAACCCATCCACTTGCTGCGTGGCATTCAGGTTGTGAAAGGTTCGGTTGAGGTTCATGCCCAGTTTTTGTGCCTGTGCAATCACCTCGATCGGTACGCGCTCGCGCTCGGCATACGGCAGGGGCTGAGCGCCATTGCTCAGGTAGACCTGATCCGAAGGCTTCATGGTCTCCCAGACCCGATCAGGACTTTGCGCGGAGACGTACTGGTTCAGGCAGGCAAACCAGTTCCAGGCGAGCGTGTCGCGGCTTTGCACGAAGGCCGCGCGGGTCTTGTCGAGGTTGCCTCCAAACTGCAGGAACTGGGTGCAGTCGAAAGGGGTGGCGTCTTGGGCATGGGCCAATCCGGCCAGTGCACTCAGGACAGTTATAGATAAGGCTCGCCGCATGGAAACTCCTTGGCTGTGGCCAGTTCGAGGTGGGGGCGCCCCAGGAAATGTTCCAGGAGCAGTTGCTTCACTGCCGTCGCCGCCAGGTGTTGCGGCAACGCCAGTGCGCAATTGGTGATCAGCAACGGGCCGGTCTGTGCACTGCTGGGTAAGCGACCGTGGCTGCCGCGTACCAGGGCGGTGTCCAGGGGTATGAGGTCCATGTAGTAGCGAAAGCCGAGCTTTTTTTGCAGCAGGCGGCGCGCCACTTTCAGTCTGGGGAAACGAATCGCCGGGTCGATAAACAGCTCGACCGGGTCGTAACCGGGCTTGCGGTGGATGTCCACGGTGCGCGCGAAATCCGGTGCTTTGCGATCGTCCAGCCAGTAGTAGTAATCGAACCAGAAACCGGCGGCGGCCACGGCCACCAACTCGCCGCTGCGCGGGTGGTCCAGCTGCCAGGCGCGTTGTTCGGCCTTGTCCAGCACCTGCTCGATGCCGGGCTGGCGTTGCAGCAAGGCCTTGACCCGCGGGATGTCCTGCGCCTGCTTCACGTAGACATGCGCGACCTGATGGTCGGCCACGGCAAACGCCGCGCTGGCGCCGGGGTCGAGCAATTCCCAGCTCAGGGACTGGCGCACCTGCAACAGGCCTTCGGCGCGCAATACACGGTTGATCGACAGCGACTGCTCGACGGCCTCAATGCCATATTCAGACAGCAGCATCACCGCCGCGCCTTGCGCTTGGGCGAAGGTCAGCAGGCGCCCCACTTGCATGTCGATGGCCCGCACTTCATCAGCAATCGACGGGTGATCGGGCCCCAGGCGCTGCAAGCTGTAATCGAGGTGCGGCAAGTAGATCAACTGCAGGTGGGGCCGGTTGATCTGGAACTCGGCCATCGCGCAATCGACGATCCAGCGGCTCGAAGCAATACCTGCCGCCGGGCCCCAGAACCCTGGAAACGGAAACTCGCCAATCTGCCGTTCGATCTGTTCGTGCAGCCCGGGCGGCGACGAATACAGGCCGAATTGTTTGCGACCATCCGCCGGGTAGTGCGGGCGCGGGGTGATTGCGGCGTCCACGTCGGCGTACATGTTGTACCACCAGAACAACTGGCTGCAGCGAAAGCCCGGAAGCTCACGCTTGAGCGTGTGCCAGACCTTTTCACCCTGGATCAGCGCATTGGGTTGCAGCCAGAAACGCACTTCGGCCTGGTCGCGAAAGTACCAGCCATTGCCGACGATGCCGTGCTGCGAGGGCGGTGCGCCGGTGAGGATCGAGGCCTGGACCGTTGAGGTGACGGCAGGGAACACCGGTTGCAAGTGGGCCATCTGGGCGGTCTTGAGCAGCGCATTGATGTGCGGCGTTGCCTCACCCAGCAGCGACGGCGTCAGCCCGACCACATTGATCAGCAGCAGCGGTTGCTCAGAGCACATGGGCGTAGGCCTCGTGCATCAGCGCGAGCAGCAGGTTGCGCTGGCGCAGTTGCTCCTCGACCCAGCGCAACTCGGCGGCGATCCCTTCCAGTTGCGCCCGCTCGGTGGTGGGCCGCAGTTGCGCAGGCAACACACCCCAGCTGTAGGTTTCCACTTCGAGCACCGGGCGGAAGTCGCCATGGGCCGCCAGGTAATCGAACGTCTGTGCCAACGCGGCCTGGCTGCCGCTGAGTTCAGGCAACAGCAAGTGTTCGCTGAACAGCGGGATATGGAAATGAATACGCAGTTCGCGCAACCCGTTGCAGTCAGCGAGCGCGGCCGGCAGGTCCGGCCAGCTGATGACGCGGCCGTAGGGGTCGAGGGCTTTTACCTGATGCAGGTAGGTGGTTTCGGCGAAGGTGCTCAGGGTGTTGAGCACGTGTTCGCGGCGCAGTGCGTCCTGAGTCGGCAGGCGGCAGATCATCGCGTTGGACAGCTGGATCTTGCCCACGGGCACCTGGGCTTGGCGCAGCCTGGCCAGCGATTGGTAGCAGTCCTCGAACATCACCGCCTGGTGGCACACGTCAAAACACAGGGCCAGGTAAGCATGGTTCGGGTCCAGGCGCTGCCGGCGCTGGAAGAACGCGATGGCCTGCGCGGTGTTCTCCAGCACGCAATCGGGCTCCATCTCCAGGCAGAACACGATCTGCTTGCCGGTTTCCCGGTGCAGGCTGGCGAGTGCGGCAGTGAGCTGGTTGAGGTGCTCGTCGGCGCGTGCCTGCATTGGCGCGGTCCACGTGGCGGCATAACCCAGCGGCACCGTGGAAATCACCCCTTGGTGGCAGTCGGCCGGCAAGGCCTGCGCAAGGATGCGCGCCAGGTTCAGGCTGTAGTCCAGCCGCTGCGGGTCGGCCCAGTTGGGTAGATACACCGCGGCTTTCACCGCGCCCTGATGGAATTCGCCATAGGGAAAACCGTTCAGCGACGTCAGGCGCAAGCCGGTGCGATCGAGCAACTCCAGAAATGGCGCGCACGCTGCAGCCTGTTGTAATTGCGCCGCCGCGTGAGCGCAGATCCACAAGCCGCTGTCCTGTTCGCGCAGCCCCCGCAGCTGTCGCACACCCTGAAAGTGCTGCTCGATAGAGGCGCGTAACCCGGCCAGGTCACGGGTCGGGTGCACATTGCTGCAATACCCGACCTGGGGCGCGGTCCAGCCGCTGCGGCGGCTCATTTAACCACCGGTTCCTGGCCGCGCAGGGCCGAGTTTTCCTGCCATTGCTTGCGTTGGTCGATGGGCAGCGGGGTGCTGACCAGGCCTTTGTCCAGCTGGCCGCTCTGGGCAAAAAAGTCCACTGGGTTGTGGAACAGCACCTGTTCTACCTGGGCTTCAGTAAAGCCCGCCGCCAACATTGCCTGGCCGGTCTTGGGCACCTTGAGCGGGTCGCTGATGCCCCAGTCGGCGGCGCTGTTGACCACCATTTTCTCGGTGCCGTATTCCTTGAGCAGGGCGACCATGCGCTGCTCCGACATCTTGGTGTTGGGGTAGATGGAATGGCCGCGCCAGCACTCGCTGTCCAGCACCAGCGGCAGGGTCAGTTCGTTGAGGTGGTCAATAATCACCAGGTGCTCGGCAATCCCCACCTCGCGGATGACCGCCAGTGTGCGTTTGGTGCCACCGATCTTGTCGCGGTGCGGCGTATGCACCAGCACCGGCAGGTTGAATTGTTTCGCCAGCTCAAGCTGCGCCGCGAGAAAGCGATCCTCTTCGGGGGTGATGTCGTCGTAGCCGATTTCGCCCACCGCCACCACGCCGTCCTTCACCAGATAACGCGGCAGGATTTCCAGCACTTCATTGGCGATCGACAGGTCATTCGCTTCTTTGGGGTTAAGGCCGATGGTGCAGAAGTGATGGATGCCGAACATGCTCGCGCGAAAGCGTTCCCAGCCCAGCAGCGTGTCGAAGTAGTCGACGAAACTGCCGACGCTGGTGCGCGCCTGGCCTTGCCAGAACGCCGGTTCGATAACCCCGGTGATCCCGGCGGCGGCCATGTTCTGGTAGTCGTCGGTGGTGCGGCTGACCATATGAATATGCGGATCGAAGTACTTGAGCATGGTGAATCCTCGTCAAGGGCAGGCGGTGTGCATCAATTCAAGTAGGCGTGCCATTCCGGCGGCAGGCGCAAGCCGCGCAGGCGTTGGTGTTGCGCCGGGCTGAGCAGGTCAAAGGCGATCACTCGGGGCAAACCTGGGGACACGCTGCGTGCGGCCGCCAGTTGTTCATCGAGCAGGTCGAGCGCCAGTTGGTTGAGGCTGACGCTGTGGTGCTGCGGCAGGCCGACCAGGCGCCCGATGTCGAGGCCCATGCCGAGTGCTTTCAACACCAACTGGTGAAAGGCGCGCTCCGGGTAATGCAGTGACGGGTAGGCCGTGTCGAGGGCGAGGGCGGCGAACACCTGCGGGTTGCTGGTGCGCCCGGCCTGCAACGCCAGTTCCAGGCACACCCCGTCACTGTCGAGCCAGTCGAGGGCGCCCAGCAGGGCGATTTTTTCCTGATCGTCGCCCCACAGGAACAGTTGGCGCAGCAGCGGCAAGTGTGCGTCCTGCGGGGTGTGTTCCAGCGCATGGGCCAACGCCAACGCACGTGCCAACGCGACGGCATGGCCGGGCAGATGACGCTTGCACTGGCCGCTCAACAGCGCCGCGGTGGTGGCGTCCGGTTGTTGCGCAAGCTGCGCCTGAGCCTGCTGCCACCACTGCAATTGGGGCGCCTGCAGTTGTTGGCGCAAGGCTTGGCGTTGTTCGGTGAGGCGATCCAGGCGCATGTTCATGTCGGCTTGATCCAACGCTGAAAGTGGGGGAGCAGGAAAAACACCAGCACACACAGCAGGCTGCCCAACGGCTGGTTGGCCACGGCCAGCACCAGCGCGTCAAACAGTGGCAAGGCGGCCAGGCCCGCCCCGATAAACGCACGCACCTTGCGCTGTTGCGGGTGGGCCAGGTACGTCCAGTAGTGCCAGCCCAACCACCCCAGCCAGAGCAGCAGCACCGGCCAGAACCACACGTTGTTGGCGTAGATCGCCAAGGCCAGCGGGCTCAGCATCAACAGCAACGGCAGGCGGCTGATCAGTTGGTTGCGGTGCTCCTGACGGGCCAGGTAGGTCAAACCGCTGATGTACACCCCGAGCAGGATCGCGCACAGCCAGATCGGCTCCGGCGGCACGGCCAGGCTGGCGGCCGCCGTGAGGTACAGCGCCGAGCGGCAGGCGCCCATCAGCCAGACGCTGTGCGCGTATTTCTTGTGCAGCAGGTTGTAGCCGAAGATGCAGCCCACCAGCAGCACCACGCTGCCGAGCAGCCAGTGCGGCTCGGCGATCAGCCGGCTCAGGCCCAGCACTGCCGCCGCCGCGAGGATCAGCAGCAGCGCCGTGGCCAGGCCCACCTGCTGACGGCTGGCCAGGCCCAGGGTGATCGGCCGCGGGTTGTGGTGTTGCTGGTCCCAGTCGGCGTCCAGCAAGTCGTTCAGCAGCATGCCGGCCAGGTACAGCAACGACAGCGTGATCAACAGCAGCACCCACACCAGTGACGACGGCGGTGCCATTGCCCCGGCACTGCTGGCGAGCAGGGCGGCGGCCAGGGTGTTGGTCCACACCGTGGGCAGGTTGGACACCCGGCCAAGGGTCATCCAGGTTTTCATCGGGCTCATTGCGCGTAACCCTCGCCCAGGGGCACTACCGCATCGCTGCGGGTCGACAGCCGTAGCAGCGCCGCTTGCATTTTCGCGCCGTCGATTTCATGCAGGTCCACCGACTGGCCGATGCGGTTGAGCATCGGGATCGACAGCTGCCCGCCCAAATGCTGGCGAAACTCCTCCAGGCCGAGCAACAGCGGTGAGCGGCCCTGCGCATCCTGCAAGCTCAGCTCCGGTGGGCACAAGTTGAACCCCAGCTTGCGCAATAGGCTCATGACCCGTTGCGTGTCGACGTCGCTCAACAGCCCGAGTGCATTGGCATACAGCCCGTCCAAGGCCATGCCCACCGCAACGGCTTCGCCATGGCGCAACCGGTGGTGGCTGAGGTTCTCCAGTTTGTGTGCAGCCCAGTGTCCGTAATCCAGGGGCCGGCCGTTGCCACGTTCGAAGGGGTCGCCGGCGCCGGTGATGTGCCCAAGGTGCAGCTCGGCGCAACGGCGAATCGCGTAGCGGCTTGCCGCGTGGTCGAAGTGGGCGAGGGCGTCGGCGTGGCGTTCCATCCACTCGAAGAATGCCGGGTCCTTGATCAGCGCGACTTTCACCGCTTCGGCCAGCCCGGCGATCTGGTCGCGGCGGGTCAGGCTGGTCAGCAACTGGAAGTCATTGATCACCGCCGTGGCGGGGTAGAAGGCGCCCAGCAGGTTCTTCTGGCCGAAGGCATTGATGCCGTTTTTCACGCCGATGCCGGCGTCGTTCTGGGCCAGCACGGTGCTGGGAATACGGATCAGGCGAATGCCCCGGTGGAACGTGGCGCAGGCGTAGCCCACCGCATCCAGCACCGCGCCACCGCCCAGGGCCAGCACGTAGCAATGCCGGTCGAGGCCGTGTTGCAGCATGTCGGTGTACAGCTGCTCCAACACCTGTGAGGTTTTGCTCAGTTCACCGGCCGGTACTGCGAGGGGCGCGGTTTGCAAATGCAGGTCGGCATGGGCGGCGAAATAGGCGTCGATCTGTTCGCGCAACTGCGGCGCGCTGTGCAGCAGTTGCTCATCGGCGAACACCATCACCGTCACCGGGGCGTGGTGTTGCGCGGTGAGCACGCGGTGCAGGCAAGGGTTGCGCGGTTCGAACAGGTGGTCGGTGAAGATCACCGGGTAGTCGTAACTGACCTCGAACCGCCCGCGCAGGGGCGGCTCCACACCGGGCTTGCGCTTGAGCAGGCTGTAGCCGGCAACAAACACCACCGGCAATACCATGCTGGCGAGAAGGGTCACCAGTAGCGCGTTCTGTTCGATCAGGAACGTGCCGATGGCCGTGTAGGCCAGCGCGAGACCGGCATTGGCCAAGGTGGTAATCAGCAAAAACGCCCGCAGCGGATAGCGTTGCATCCCGGCGGCCACCACCGAGGTTTCCGCCAACACCGGCACACCGCGCAGGCAGATCAACGACAGCGTGCCCAGCCGATACCCCAACTGCCCAGGCGAGCGTTGATGCAAGCCGAGGCGCCCGGCCAACAGCCGAAAATAGCCGGCGCCCAACGCATACCCCAGCCCGGCGCCGAGGCACAGGCCGATAACAATCACCAGGTAACCACCGACGCTGCCGAGCACTGCCACTGCCAGCAATGCGACCATGCTGGAAGGCACCGGCAGCACCACGTCGAGGGCGAGCAGGGCGATCAGCAGCAGTGCAAGGTTCAGCGTCTGTGCAGGCGTGGAAGGCTGGTATAGGTTCAGATGAACCAGGAAGTCTTCAATCTGTTGTTCAAACAGCAGAAAGCTGGCAATCACCAGTGCCGAAAAGCACAACAATGACAGCCAAAAATGTTCGGCTGGCCCCTTTTTCGAAAACGCACGATACCACCGGCTGCGCTTCATCAAAGCATCCCTTTTGAGTGTTAAGACTTAAGTTCCGTGTCAGTGTCTGGGGCTGTTTTTAGAGCAATAAACTCCCTCGCCTGGTGGGCTGGCTTTAGGCGTAATGGCTGATGGCTTTCACGTTATTCATGAACTTAGCCGGTTGTGGTTGTTTTGCAAGTTTGCGAATCAAGGAGTTTTAAGCGGGGGTTTTAACGAGGCTGGTTTAACGCAAAATGTGCAGTTTTTACAATTAGTTGTATGGCTTTTTGTGGGGCGTCAAAAACGCGCTGGCGACAGCGTGTAGACGTATCAAGTTGATGACAACGCCTGGGTGTTCGTTAGGTGGGTTATTGCCGTTGGCTATAAGTCGTTTATTAATATCGGGTTGTTGAGAATGACTCCGCTTAATCCGTATGAATAGATGTAAGGCTCACCCGGTAAACCTGAAGCCGCCTGACAACTTATCTTTTAGATAGCTCACTAACGTACTCACCGACTTCGGTACATGGGGAGAGTACGGCCGAATCAAGTAAATCTCATCGGCAAATGCGCCTTTGAGTGTCCACCCCTTGAGTACCTGTACCAACTTGCCGCTGGTGAGCGCGGCATGCGCGCTGAAATCCGGGAGCAGGGCGATGCCCAAGTGGTTGAGCGCCGAATCACGCAACGCTTCGCTGTTGTTGGTGGAAAAACTCCCGGAGATCGGCACCGTGACGCGTTCGACCGTTTTGCCGCCGCGTTCGAATGTCCACGCGGGATGGTCGGCGCCCCGTGGGTAATAGAGGCAGTTGTGTGCCGTGAGATCGCCGGGCTCGCGCGGTTCTCCGTGGTGTTGCAGGTAGTCCTGTGTAGCGACCAGGACCGAGGTGGTGTCGCACAACTTCCACGCCACATGGGTTTCCGGCACCTGGAAGCCGTGCCGCACGGCCAGGTCGTAACCTTCGGCCGCCAGTGAACTCAAGGCGTCGGACACATCCAACTGGATACGCACCTGGGGGTACTGCTGCAAAAACGCCGGCAGGTGCGGCACCAGTTGCTGCCGTGCAAATGCCACCGGCGCGGTGAGGCGCACCAGCCCGCGGATCTCCCCGGCCGAGTCGCGCACCGAAGAGAAACTGCGCGCAATGTGTTCATAGGCGCTGCGCACTTCGCGGGTCAACGACAGCCCGGCATCGGTCAGCCGTACGCTGCGCGTGGTGCGGGTGACCAACCGCGTGCCGGTGGCCTTTTCCAGGTCCGAGATGCGCTGGCTGACGGCGGATTTACTCACCCCCAGGCGTGCGGCGGCAGCGGTGTAGGTGCCGTGTTCTTCCAGCACCGACAGCCAATGAATGTGGGTCCACAACCCTTCGATCTCTGCTTTTTCCATGTGGCTATTGTTCGCCTGTGAGGACAATCAGTTCTGGATTCTGCTCTGGTTTGGAACAAACCGAAAGCCTATCGTGTGTTCCAACGTTACCGACCAAGGGGCCACGGCCATGACTGCAACGATCGAACACTACATCAACGATGAGCGCGTGAGCCGCGATGATCGCTATCAGGACGTCTACAACCCGGCCACCGGTGACGTGACCGCCCGCGTCGCCCTGGCCAGCCGCCAGACCGTGGGCGAAGCCGTCGCTGCCGCCCAGGCCGCGTTCGCCGGCTGGGCTGACACACCGCCGATCCGCCGTGCCCGCGTACTGTTCGAGTACCTGCACCTGTTGCGTGAACGCAAGGACGACCTGGCGCGCATCATTGTTGCCGAACACGGCAAGGTCTTCACCGACGCCCAGGGCGAGGTGGACCGTGGCATCGACATCCTTGAATTCGCCTGCGGCATTCCCAACCTGCTCAAGGGCGAACATTCCGACCAGGTGTCCCGTGGCATGGACAACTGGACCCTGCGCCAGCCCTTGGGGGTGGTGGCCGGCGTTACGCCGTTCAACTTCCCGGTGATGGTGCCGATGTGGATGTACCCGATCGCCATCGCGGCGGGTAACACCTTCATCCTCAAGCCAAGCCCGACTGACCCAAGTGCCTCGCTGTTCATGGCCGAGCTGCTGCGCGAAGCCGGCCTGCCCAAAGGTGTGTTCAACGTGGTGCAGGGCGACAAGGAGGCGGTGGACGCGCTGATCGAACACCCCGACGTCAGGGCCGTGAGCTTTGTCGGCTCCACGCCGATTGCGCAATACATCTACGAAACCGGCGCCCGCCACGGCAAGCGCGTCCAAGGCCTGGGCGGCGCCAAAAACCACATGGTGGTGATGCCCGACGCAGACATCGAAAAAACCGTCGACGCGCTGATGGGGGCCGCGTACGGCAGTGCCGGCGAACGTTGCATGGCCATCTCCGTAGCCGTGCTGGTCGGCGATGTGGGTGACAAAGTCATCGCCGCCCTGACCGAGCGCGCCAAGCAACTGCGCATCACCGACGGCCGCGACTTGAAGGCCGAGATGGGCCCGATCGTCTCGCGTGCTGCGCTGCAACGCATTAGCGGCTATATCGAACAAGGCGTGCAAGCCGGCGCGCAATTGCTGCTCGACGGGCGCGACTATGTGCCCAGCGAACCCGGCCTGCAGAATGGCTTCTGGCTCGGCGCCACCTTGTTCGACCACGTGACAAAAGACATGAGCATCTACCGCGAAGAAATCTTCGGCCCGGTGCTGGCCTGTGCGCGCGTGGATGACTTTGCCGAAGCGATCAAGCTGGTCAACGACCACGAATTCGGCAACGGCGTCAGCTGCTTTACCCGCGACGGCAACATCGCCCGCGAATTTGCACGGCGTATCGAAGTGGGCATGGTCGGCATCAACGTGCCGATCCCGGTGCCGATGGCCTGGCACGGCTTTGGCGGCTGGAAGAAGAGTTTGTTCGGCGACATGCATGCCTACGGCACTGAAGGCGTGCGCTTCTACACCAAGCAGAAGTCGATCATGCAGCGCTGGTCGGAGAGCATCGAGCAGGGCGCGGAGTTTGCGATGCCGGTGTCCAAATAACCCAAGAACGCTGTAGACCAACTGTGGGAGCGGGCTTGACCGAGTGTTGCCGTTGGATCAGCGCCAACGCCAAACCGGCAGCCGCCACCATCACTTCAGCCTGACGCTAAACCAACTGTGGGAGCGGGCTTGCTCGCGAATGCGGCGTATCAGTCAACATATGTAGCGACTGGCACCCTGCATTCGCGCGCAAGCCCGCTCCCACATTTTTTACCGCGTTTCAGGTTTCAGGCATTTGATCGAGCGATCCACCGTGGTCTTGGCCATCTCCAGCAAATGCCACACCGCCAGAATCTTCGCCCGCTCGGGGCTGACCAGCATCTCACTGCAATTGAGCGTGGTGGCCGAAGCGCTGTCGAGCAAGCTGGCGGTGTAGAGCAGGGCGTCTTCGAAGCTCAAGTCTTCGATAACGTTGGGAACACCGTGGGTGGGCAGGTAATGGTCGATGGCGCGGTTGAACGCGGCACGCGCTTTGGCTGAGCTGAGGGGGGGATCGGGGACGGCTTTATTCATGGTGTAACTCCTCGTGTAAATAAGGAGCCAACACCTGTCGCGACTAAACGATGGGTGGCGGCTGTACGCAGGTTAGTCGACCGGCCACAAGGTAAATCCGGCGCACCCGAAGGTGCCCTGCGCACAGCCACCATAAAACTTCATGTGACCATGCGCCTTGTGCCATCCGAGCGACTAAACCCGATCACTGATGAGCAGTGACGGAGCGCAGACTAGCCATCGATTCCAACAGGCGCAAGGCGGCACGGATTGTCTAGGAAACGTCCTGCAATTAAAAGCGAAGCGCCTTGCTGGCCTTTTAAAAACCAGCAAAAAAGGCGATTTCCTACTCATTGGGTGTGATCGCGTGTTGACGGCGTACTCAATGTCCAATACTGTATATAAACACAGTGTTCAAGCGCTGATCAGCCAACCTCGGCATCACCCGCCACGTCAAACACTGTGTGCAAGTTAACGGATTAACTTGAATGCGCGGGCTCGCACCGTCGAGCCGCTTTTTATGAAAGAGAGGGATCTCATGTCGTATCCAGAAAGCAAGCTCACCGGCTTGACCGGTTTCGCCCTTGCGGCAAAAGTCACCGGTGGCTGGGCGGGCCAGGTGGTCAGTATCACCACGCTGGACCAACTCAAAGCCAATATTGGCGACACCACCCCGCGGGTGCTGGTGATCAACAGCAATATCTCGGCGGCAAGCCTGACCAAAGTGAACATGGGGGCTAACAAGACCCTGATCGGCTCCTTCCAGAACCGCACGCTGGAGAACATCCACCTGCGTTCCACGGCGCAGTCGCAGAATATTATTCTGCAAAACATTATCTTCAAGCATTCGGCAAGTATTAAGGCCAATGACGATATCCAGGTGTACCTGAACTACGGCAGTCAATACTGGATCGACCATTGCTCTTTTGTCGGCCACAGCTGGTCCACCACGGACGGCAGTGAAGATAAACTGGTGTATATCGGTGAAAAGGCCGACTACGCGACCATCAGCAACTGCTTTTTTGGTAACCACAAGTACGGCTTGATCTTCGGCCACCCGGCCGATGACAACAACCCCGCGTTCAACGGTTACCCGCGCCTTACCCTGTGCCATAACCGCTTCGACAACATGGAAGTGCGCGCGCCGGGTTTGATGCGTTACGGTTATTTCCACGTATATAACAACTACGTGAACAACTTCCACTTGGGTTTTACCCTGGCGCAGAACGCCAATATCCTTTCTGAAAGTAATTACTTCGGCGAGGGCAGCCAGAATAACGGCATGTTGGACGATAAAGGCACTGGCACGTTCACCGACACCAACAGTGTGCCCGCCATCACCAACCAGAAGTCGCCTGATGCCAAGTGGACAGCGCGTTCCAACTATAACTACACCTTGAAAACCGCGGCTCAGGCCAAGGAATTCACGCAAAAGCACGCGGGCGCTCAGGCGGTAGCGCTGGTGTTTGGTAGTTGAGTAGCTCACTTTCTATTGATCAGGTTGTTCATGCGCAGTGCCACTGTTTTTATATCAAGGATATCAATACAGTGATGGCACTTGTGGCTTAAATAATTCTTCATGTTGTGATCGATAGGCGTACATGTTAAACCTTGTTTCGCACTTATTGAGCGCATAACCGCTCGCTCTTTTCAGCTGGCATCAAGTTGCCGGCTGTGAGTGTTATTTAATCTTCGCTTGTCACTAAAGCGTCAGTAAAAGGACATCATCATGAAACATGCGAATCACACACCCACGCGTTGGACTCGGGCCGATGCGCTTAAAGTTAATGAAAATGACCCGACGACCACACAGCCGTTAGTGAGTCCTGACTTTCCTGTCATGAGTGACACCGTGTTTATTTGGGACACCATGCCATTGCGTGAATTGGATGGCACGGTGGTATCGGTCGATGGTTGGTCGGTTATCTTCACCTTGACTGCAGACCGTCGCCCGCATGATCCACAATTTATCAACGCCGATGGCCGTTACGACATCAAGCGTGATTGGGAAGACCGCCACGGCCATGCGCGCATTTGCTACTGGTACTCACGCACCGGCAAGGACTGGGTCTTCGGCGGCCGCGTGATGGCCGAAGGGGTTTCGCCGACTACCCGTGAATGGGCAGGCACACCGATCCTGATCAACAACCACGGCGATATCGACCTGTATTACACCTGCGTAACCCCGGGGGCCACCATTGCCAAGGTCAGGGGCCGGGTGGTCACCTCCGACAGCGGCGTTACCCTTGAGGGCTTTACTGAAGTCAAACCGCTGTTCGAGGCCGACGGCACGTATTACCAGACCGAAGCGCAGAACGCGACGTGGAACTTTCGCGACCCCAGCCCGTTTATCGACCCCAACGACGGCAAGTTGTACATGGTGTTTGAAGGCAATGTCGCGGGTGAACGCGGCACTCACGCGGTGGGCCCGGATGAACTCGGTCTGGTGCCGCCTGGCCATGAAGATGTCGGCGGTGCGCGGTATCAGGTCGGTTGCATTGGCATCGCCGTGGCCAAGGACCTCAGCGGTGAAGAATGGGAAATCCTGCCGCCACTGGTGACGGCGGTTGGCGTGAACGATCAAACCGAACGCCCGCATTACGTGTTCCAGGACAACCAGTACTACCTGTTCACCATCAGTCATAAGTTCACCTACGCGGACGGCGTGACGGGGCCGGATGGCGTCTACGGTTTTGTGAGCGAGCATCTGTTTGGCCCCTATACGCCGATGAATGGCTCGGGGTTGGTGCTTGGCAACCCACCGTCGCAGCCGTTCCAGACGTATTCCCATTGCGTGATGCCCAATGGCCTGGTGACGTCGTTTATCGACAGCGTGCCCACCACCGGCGACGACTACCGCATCGGCGGCACTGAGGCGCCCACCGTGAGGATTGTATTGAAGGGTGACCGTTCGTTTGTGCAGGAGGCCTACGACTACGGTTACATCCCGCCAATGCGTGATGTGGTGCTGAGTTAATCGACCCGCCAATAAGAAGCCACTCATTCGAGTGGCTTTTTTATTGCGCTGAGTCAGCGCCGCCCGGCCCGGGTACTCACATCGACCCACACCGCCAGCACCAGAATGCTGCCTTTCACAATCATCTGCCAGTAACTGTCCACGTCCAGCATCGACATCCCATTGTCCAGGCTGGTAATCACCAACGCCCCAAGTAACGCGCCATACACCGTGCCGGAGCCGCCGCGCATGGAGGTGCCGCCGATAAAGCAGGCGGCGATGGCGTCGAGTTCGCCCATGTTGCCCGCCGAGGGCGAACCGGCGGCGAGGCGGGCGGTGTTGACCATGCCGGCGAGGGCGCACATCACGCCCATGATGCCGAAGATCCACAGCTTTACCGCCTGCACATTGATACCGGACAGGCGCGTGGCCTCCATGTTGCTGCCCACCGCATACACGCGGCGGCCGAACACGGTCTGGCTGGTGACGTAACTGAACACGCCGAGCAGCACCAGCAACAGCAGCACTGGCACCGGAATACCGTCGTAGCTGTTGAGGGTGGTGACGAAGCCCGCCAGCACGGCGCCGATCATTGCCACGCGCAATAGGTCGCGCACCAGGGCGTGGGCGGCCAGGCCATGCAGCGCGCGGTTGCGCCGTTGTTTCCAGGTCAGGAACAGCGTCAAGGCGAAGAGCAACACGCCGAGCCCCACGCCGACGTTGTGCGGCAGATACCCTTGGCCCACATACACCAGCGACGGCGACACGGGCGCAATGGTGGTGCCGCCGGTGATGCCCAGCAGGATGCCGCGAAACGCCAGCATGCCGCCCAGGCCGACAATGAATGAGGGTATGCGCAGGTAGGCGGTCATGTAGCCGTTGGCCAGGCCGATCATCAAGCCGCACAGCGCCACCAGGCTCAGGTTGGCCAGCAGCGGCAGGTGATAGACCACGTCCAGAATCGCCGCCAGGCCGCCCAACAACCCGAGCAACGAGCCCACCGACAAATCGATCTCGCCGCTGATGATCACCAGCACCATGCCGCACGCCAGAATCCCGGTGATGGACATCTGCCGCAGCAGGTTGGAGAGGTTGCGCGGCGTCACAAAGCCGCCGTCGGTCTGCCAGCTGAAAAACAGCCAGATGATCGCCACGGCAATCACCAGGGCGAGCATTTTGTAGCGGGTAAAAAGCTGTTTGACCTGATTCATCTACGCGGTCTTCCGAGGGTTATTGTGTTGGCTGAGCGCGGCGGCGAGCACCTGTTCCTGGGTCAGGCCCTGGTTGACGAAGTCACCGCGCAACTGACCTTCACCGATCACCAGCACGCGGTTGGACACGCCGAGCACTTCGGCCAGTTCCGAGGACACCATGATGATCGACACGCCCTCGGCAGCCAGTGCGCCCATCAGCTTGTAGATCTCATATTTGGCGCCTACGTCGACCCCGCGTGTCGGCTCATCGAGGATCAGTACACGCGGCTTGGCCATGAGCATTTTCGCCAGCACGGCCTTTTGCTGATTGCCGCCGGACAGGCTGGTGATCGGCAAGAACGGGCTGGCGGTCTTGAGGTGCATGCGCGCGATTTGCTGGTCGATGCTGCCCAGTTCGGCCTCGGCGTCGATGCGGGTCAGGTGTGCGTAGCGGTCGAGCACCGCCAGGGTGATGTTCTGGCCCACCCCGAAGTCGGGAATGATGCCTTGGCGCTTGCGGTCCTCGGGCACCATGCACAGCCCGGCGCGAATCGATTTGAGCGGCGTGCGCGTGTCGATCAGTTGGCCGTCCAGCCACACCTCGCAGGTGTGGCGGCCGGGGTAGGCACCGAACAGTGCCGATACCAGCTCCGTGCGCCCGGCACCCACCAGCCCGGCAATGCCGAGGATTTCGCCGCGCTTGAGCACGAAGGAAATAGCGTCGACGCGCTTGCGCTTGGGGTTGTCGACGTCATAGCAGGTGACGTTGCGCGCCTCGAAAATCACCTCGCCCACCTCGTGGGGCTCGGTGGGGTAGAGGTTGCTCATTTCGCGCCCGACCATTTGCGTGATGATCTGCGGGATATCCATATCGGCCATGGCGGTGGTCGCAATGTGTTGACCATCGCGGATCACCGCGATGGTGTCGCACACCGCCGCGACTTCATCGAGCTTGTGGGAAATGTACACGCACGCCACGCCCTTGGCCTTGAGGCCTCGGATGATGTCGAGCAGCACCTCGATTTCCGAGCGGGTCAGGGCCGAGGAGGGCTCGTCGAGAATCAACAGGCGCGCCTGTTTGTTCAAGGCCTTGGCGATTTCCACCAGTTGCTGGTAGCCGCCGCCGTACTGTGAAACCGGCAGCGCCACGTTCATGTCCGGCACCTTGAGTTCGCGCATTAACGCTTCGGCGCGCTGCAGCATCGCCGGGTAGTTCATGCGCCCGCCGGGCAGGGTCAGTTCGTGGCCCATAAAGATGTTTTCGGCCACCGACAGGTCCGGCACCAGGGTCAGTTCCTGGTGAATAATGACGATGCCCGCGGCCTCGGTTTCGCTGATCGACTGGGCCTTGAGTGGCTGCCCGTCCCAGAGGATTTCACCGTCCCAGGTGCCATAGGGGTAAACCGCTGACAGCACCTTCATCAATGTGGATTTGCCCGCACCGTTTTCACCGCACAGGCCGACACATTCCCCCGGCCTTACCTTGATATCGATGCCGTTCAGCGCCTTGACACCGCCAAAGGTTTTGACGATGCCGTTCATTTGCAGCAAGTAGTCGGCCATGGCGGTCACTGCCCGGCAATCTGCTCTTTGGTATAGAACCCGTCTTTCTCCAGCAGATCGATATTGGCCTTGGTCAACGGCGTAGGCGTGAGCAGGATGGTGTCGACCTTCTTGCTGCCGTTGTCGTATTGCGAGCTGTAGGTGGGTTTCTCATTGCGCGCCAGCTGCACCGAGAGTTTCGCCGCTTCCGAGGCAATCAGTTTCAGTGGCTTGTAAACGGTCATGGTCTGGGTGCCGTCGATCACGCGCTTGACGGCGGCGAGGTCGGCGTCCTGGCCGGAAATCGGCACTTTGCCCGCGAGTTTCTGCGCGGCCAGGGCCTGGATCGCGCCGCCGGCGGTCGCGTCGTTGGAGGCGACGATGGCGTCGATTTTGTTGTTGTTTCGGGTCAGGGCGTTTTCGACGATGCTCAAGGCTTCGGTGGGGTTCCATTCCTTGACCCACTGCTGGCCGACAACCTTGATGTCGCCCTTGTCGATGGCCGGTTGCAGCACTTTCATCTGGCCTTCACGCAGCACCTTGGCGTTGTTGTCGGTGGGCGCGCCGCCGAGCAGGAAGTAGTTGCCTTTGGGCGCCGCTTGCAGCACGCCGTTGGCCTGCATCTCGCCGACTTTTTCGTTATCGAAGGAAATGTAGGCGTCGATATCGGCGTTGAGGATCAGGCGGTCATAGGACACCACCTTGATGCCGGCCTTCTTGGCTTCGGCGACGGCGTTGGTCAGCACGGTGGCGTTGAACGGCACGATAACGATCACATCGACGCCTCGGGAGATGAGGTTTTCGATCTGCGAGATTTGCTTCTGTTCATTGGCATCTGCCGACTGTACGAACACCTTGGCGTCGAGTTTTTCGGCGGCGGCGACGAAGTAATCACGGTCACGTGACCAGCGTTCCAGGCGCAAGTCGTCAATCGAGAAACCGATTTTGGGATGGGCGGAATCGGCCATCACCGGCAGGGCGAGCAGGGCCAGGGCAGTGGCGAGCAGGGTACGTTTGAATGCTTTCATGGTGGTGCGTCCTTTTATTGTTGTTGGAAAGACACAGCGTGATGCGGGTAGAACTGTAGAGCGTCTCTCGACGCCCTGGGCACAGATTTGTCGTGCAAATGTCACCGATAGATAAACCGGTTGACCACACCTTCGAGCATCTCCTGACGGCCACTCACAGCCTGCGGGTTCAGCTCATGGGCAAACGCGTGCTCGGCCAGCGACGCCAGGCTGAACTCGCCGGCCAAGACCGCCTGGCCCAGTGGCTGGTTCCAACCGGCATAACGCTGGTCCTTGAACTGCTGCAGCCGGTCGTTCTGCACCATCGCCGCTGCGCGCTCCAGCGCCAGCGCCAGCACGTCCATGGCGGCGACGTGGCCGTGGAACAGGTCGACATCGTCCAGGCTCTGGCGGCGTACTTTGGAATCGAAATTGTAGCCGCCGTTCTTGAACCCACCGGCCTTGAGGATTTCATAGGTGGCCAGGGTCATCTCTTCGACACTGTTGGGGAACTGGTCGGTGTCCCAGCCGTTCTGCGGGTCGCCACGGTTGGCGTCGATACTGCCGAAAATCCCCAGGGACACGGCGGTGGCAATTTCATGGTGAAAACTGTGCCCGGCCAGGGTCGCGTGGTTGGCCTCGATATTCACTTTGATCTCGTGTTCCAGGCCGTACTCGTGCAGGAAACCGAACACCGTGGCGCTGTCGTAATCGTATTGGTGTTTGGTCGGCTCCTGGGGCTTGGGCTCAATCAACAGGTCGCCTTTGAAACCGATCTTGTGCTTGTGCTCCACCACCATGCGCATAAAGCGTCCGAGCTGTTCGCGCTCGCGTTTCAGGTCCGTGTTCAGCAGGGTTTCGTAGCCCTCGCGGCCGCCCCACAGCACATAGTTGGCACCCTTGAGCCGCAGCGTGGCGTTCATCGCGCTGAACACCTGCGCGGCGGCGTAGGCAAACACCTCCGGGTCCGGGTTGCTGGCCGCGCCGGCGGCAAAGCGCGGGTTGCTGAAGCAGTTGGCGGTGCCCCACAGCAATTGGATGCCGGTCTGTTCCTGGTGGCGCTCCAGGTGGTCGACCATTTGCGCAAAATGGTTGCGGTATTCCTTGAGCGAGCTGCCTTCGGGGGCGACGTCCGTGTCGTGGAAGCTGTAGTAATCAATGCCCAGTTTGGAGAAAAACTCGAACGCCGCTTCCGCCTTGCCGATGGCCAGTTCCAGCGGGTCGCCGCTGCGCTGCCAGGGGCGCTTGAAGGTGCCTACGCCAAACATATCCGCGCCCGGCCACACAAAGGTGTGCCAATAGCAGGCGGCCATGCGCAGGTGCTCGCGCATGGGTTTGCCGAGGATGATTTTGTTGGCGTCATAGTGGCGAAAGGCGAGGGCAGCGTCGCTGTCGGGGCCTTCGAAGCGAACCTTCTCGACACCGGGGAAGTACGGCATGGTGATTTCCTTATTGTTCTTGGCGGTGACTCGATACTAGCAACGGCATCGGGCCTGCCGATTATGAAAATCACCAAGGTGTGGTGCGATTTTGAGTAGAGAGGTCTAGGCTGTGACGACCGGCTTTAAGGATAAAAACAATGAAAACCCTTCCGCCTGTTCACCGCATTGCCCTGCTGTTCAATGGCAGCAAGATTTACGACCGCGGCATCATTACCGGCATCGGTAATTACCTGAGCAGCACGCGCGTGTCGTGGGATCTGTTCCTTGAGGAGGACTTTTTGTGTCGCCTCAAAGGCATCGAACGCTGGCAGGGCGACGGCATCATTGCCGACTTCGACGACCCGCTGATCGGCGAGGCGCTGGCCGACATCAAGCTCCCCGTGGTGGCCGTGGGCGGCTCCTATCAGGATGCGCGCGCTTACCCCACGGGCATTCCCTATGTCGCCACTGACAACCATGCGTTGATGCGGATGGCGTACGAGCATTTGATCGAGGCCGGCTTGAGCCGCTTCGCCTGCTTCAGCCTGCCGCAAGCCCAGGCCAATCGCTGGGCCCAGGAACGCGAGAATGCCTTCCGCAGCTTGTTGCAACGTGATGGCCTGCACGTCGAGGTCTATCGCGGCCTGGGCACCAGCGCGCCGTTGTGGGACAGCGCCGTGGAGCAACAGATTGCCTGGCTGCACAGTTTGCCCAAGCCCATCGGCATCATCGCCGTCACCGACGCCCGTGCGCGGCAACTGCTGCAAGCCTGCCTCACCGCCGGCATCGCGGTGCCGGAACAAGTGGCGTTGATTGGCATCGACAATGACCCGCTGACCCGCACGCTGACGCGGGTGCCGTTGAGCTCAGTCATCCAGGGCACCGAGACCATGGGCCGCACTGCGGCCGCGCTGCTGCACCAGATGCTGCACGGCAAACCCTGCGCGGGCACGCAGATTCTGGTGCCACCGGATGCGATCAATGTGCAGGCGTCCAGCTTGCATCAACCGTTGGGCAACCCGTACGTGATGCAGGCGCTGTTGTTCATCCGCCAATACGCCTGCCAGGGCATCAAGACCGCCCAGGTGGCGGCCTATGTCGGTGTGTCGCGCTCCTCCCTCGAATCACACTTTCGCAAGGCGCGTGGCTGCAGCGTGCACGATGAGATCCTGCGCTTCAAACTCGCGGCCGCCGCCAAGGGCCTGGAAAATCAGACCCTGGCGATTGCCGAGGTGGCGACACGGTGTGGCTTTAAATCGGCGCAGTACCTGCACACCGTGTTTCGGCGGGAGTTTGGCTGTACGCCGCGTGAGTACCAGCATGGCGCAATTACACCGTAGAACAACTGTGGGAGCTGGCTAAGATCGTTCCCACGTGCCACGTGGGAATGCATCCCGTGACGCGCCGCGTCACACTTGCGCAGGTGGCGGGACGCGGAGCGCCACATGAGGCATTCCCACGCAGAGCGTGGGAACGATCCTGGAACACCTGGCGCTGATAAGATCGTTCCCACGTTCCACGTGGGAATGCATCCCGTGACGCTCCGCGTCACACTTGCGCAGGTGGCGGGACGCGGAGCGTCCCATGAGGCATTCCCATGCAGAGCGTGGGAACGATCCTCAACAGGGTTGACCGTGTTCGGGCCTTTAGAATAAGGCTTTGACCTGCAAACCCAGCACCAGCGCGTTATCGATGTTCTCACCGGAAAACGCCCCCGGCTCGATGATGTATTGCACATCCGGGCGCAACGTCAGCCACGGCGTGGCCTGGTAGCCGTAACTGAGTTCGATCAGCTGCTCGGCGTTGTTCAGGTTCGGGTACTCCGTGCCCGCGTTGAACGCGGCCAACGCCTGCACATCGCGGCTGCGCGGGTTCGGCACCGCGCGGCCATAACCCAGGGCAACGGTGTCGCGCGGGCGGCCTTCAAACGGCTTGTACAGCACCACGCCTGCGCCATACCACTTGCTGAACTGCGAGGCGGCTTCGCTGGCGGCCGAGTATTGGCCGAAGGCATGCAGCGTGCGACCGGCCGATGAGCGGGAGGCCCACACCGCCTGGTCAATCAGCAGGTAGTGGCCGCCGCGACCGCTCACGGTTTTGTTGCTGCCGATGCGTTTGACGTCGGAGCTGTCGTAGTAGTAACCCAGCTTGTATTCACCCGGCAGCGAGCCCGCATGTTTGTAGACCAGCTCGATCGGTACCACCGTGCCGGTGGTGCGTTTGGGGTCCAGGCGCCAGGCGCGGCTGGAGTTGCCGTTACTGTCCGGGTCGACATTGAACGCCGCCACGCGCAGTTGCCAGTTTGGCGAAAAGTCGTATTTCACCCGCGCACCCAGGCGCGCATTCGGGTAGTTGGTCCAGCCGCTGCCACCCGACATGTTCAGCGGGTGGCCGCAGAAACCGGCGTTCATGAAGTTGCACAAAATGCCGCTGTCGAGGCCGCCGAGGTCATTGCCCATCGCCATGTAACCGAGCTTGATGTTCAGCGCGGGGGTGAACAGTGTGCGTTCGTAGCTCAACTCCGTGAGACGGGTGTAGAGGCCACCGTAGTTTTCCTGGATCGGCAGGCGGTTGCCCACCAGGTCTTCGGAGGCGCTGTTGCCGCGCCGGTCGTTGATGGTCAGCTGGATGCGGTCGCCGTTGGTCAAGCCGTAGAGCTTGCCCAGGTCCAATTGCACACCCAGCTTGATGTTTTGTGAGTAGCGCGCCGCACGGTGCAGGCCGCCGTCGGCGTTATAGGCGGTCTCGCCGCTGTAGTCGCCGGTGAAGCGGATGCCTTGCGCGTCGAGTTCACGGCGCAGGCCGCCCCAGTCGCCGGTCAGGGTGGTGTCGTCGGCTTGAGCGGGCAGGGCGGCAGCAAAGGCCAGGCCCAGCACCAGGCGCCCAATCGGTCGTTGAGAAGTGGAGGTCATGCAGGATTTTCCAAACGGCATGTAGTCGCAACGCGCGGTGCGGGAGCACCGCGCGAACAGAGGGTGGTTACGGCAGGGCGTAGGCGATCACGTAGTCGCCACGGTCAGTGGACTGGCGTGCGCCGCCGGCAGTGATGACGATGTATTGCTTACCGGTTTTCGGCGAAACGTAGGTCATCGGGCCGCCCTGGCTGCCGACGGGCAGGCGGGCTTTCCACACTTCATCACCGTTGCCGCTGTTGAAGGCGCGCAGGTAGAAGTCCTGGGTGCCGGCGATAAAGATCAGGCCGCCCTGAGTCGACAGTGTGCCGCCGAGGGTCGGCAGGCCAACCTTGATCGGCAGGTGCATGCGGATACCCAGTGGGCCGGTGTCTTCAACGGTGCCGACCGGCACTTGCCAGGCGATCTGCTGGGTCTTCATGTCGATGGCGGTCAGGGTGCCGAACGGCGGCGCCTGGCACGGAATGCCGGCCACCGACAGGAAGCGGTTTTTGTTCACCGCGTAAGGCGTGCCCTTGAGCGGTACGGCGCCCATGCCGGTGTTCAGGGCTTCGCCACCGGACGCGGCCTGGGCCTTGTTCTGCGACGGGATCATCTGGATCCACAGGCCCAGGCGCATGTCGTTGACGAAGATAAAGCCGTGCACCGGGTCGGTGGAGATGCTGCCCCAGTTCATGCCGCCCAGGGAGCCCGGAAAGCTCAGCGATTTATCCGTGCCCGGCGCGGTGTACAGGCCGTCGTAGCGCATGCCTTTGAAGTCGATACGGCACAGCAACTGGTCGTACGGCGTGGCGCCCCACATGTCCGATTCGCGCAGCGTCTGTGCGCCGATCTGCGGCATGCCGACCGATTTTGGCTGGGTCAGCGAGTAAGGCTCATTGGGAATGTTCGCGGCCTTGACCGGGACTTCCTTGACGTCGGTCAGCGGCTTGCCGGTGGCGCGGTCGAGCACATAAATCTGCCCGGCCTTGGTGCCGATCACCACGGCCGGTACAGGCTTGTTGCTGCCCGGTGGGGTGAAGTCGATCAGGCTCGGCTGCATCGGCAGGTCGAAGTCCCACAGGTCGTTGTGGACAGTCTGGTACACCCACTTTTCTGCGCCGGTGGAGGCGTCCAGGGCCAGCACCGAGGCGCCGTACTTGTGGTTGAGCTGGGTGCGTTCCACGCCATAGATGTCGGTGGAGGAGCTGCCCATTGGCAGGAACACCGTGTTCATCAGCGGGTCGTAAGACATCGGCGCCCAGCTGTTCGGTGTGCTGCGCACATAGGTACTGCCGGCCGCTGGGGCCTGCTTGTCTTCGGGGTTGCCTGGGTCGAACGCCCAGCGCATTTGCCCGCTGATCACGTCGAAACCACGGATCACGCCGCCCGGCATGTCGGTTTGCACGTTATCGGCGACACGCCCGCCGACCACCACGGTGGTGCCGGCGATCAACGGTGCCGAGGACAGTTGGTAGTAGCTGTCCGGTACCGCGCCCAGGCCGGCTTTCAGGTCCACTTGGCCGTGGGAACCGAAGTCTTCGCAGAATTTACCGGTGTCGGCATCCACGGCGATCAGGCGTGCATCGATGGTGTTGGTCAGCAAACGGCGCTGGCATTGCGCACCGGCCGGGACGCTGGCGGCAATGATCGGCGAGCTGTTCGGTTGGGTCGGCTGGGCGATCGGCGCGGTGGCATCGAAATAGGCCATGCCACGGCAACGCTGCCATACCGCCGACTTGGCGTTGACCTCGTTCTTCCACAGCTCTTTGCCGGTATCGGCGTCCAGCGCGATCAGGTTGTTATGCGGTGTGCAGATGAACACCTTGTTGCCGATCTGCAGGGGCGTCAGTTGGTCTTCGGCACCGTTGCCGTCGCTGATGGCCACGTCGCCGGTGTGGTAGGTCCACGCCACCTTGAGCTTATTGACGGTGTCGCGGTTGATCTGGTCCAGCGCCGCAAAACGGCTGCCGCCTTCGGTATTGCCGTAGTGCGCCCAATCTTTTTGCGCGTCAGCTGCGGCGACCGGCGTGATGCCAGGGCCGGCGCCGGTTGGGGCGACGCTTGGGTGAGCGACGAACATATTGCCCGCCGCAACCGCCACGCCGACGGCCATCACGGCAGCGATGCCATACGCACCGCGTGCAGGCCGGCCAACCAGCAGCGGATACATCAGCGCCACCACCAGGCCGATCACCGCAAACATGAACAGCCGCGAGAACAGCGGCCAGAACACCAGCCCCACATCCGCCACCGCCCATACGGCCGTGCCGACCAAGAAGGCTGCGAATAGCCACGCGCCGGCCGGTTTGCGCTGCGCAATCATCAGGCCGGACACCGCCATGGCCACGCCACCGACGAGGAAGTACCAGGAACCGCCCAGGCTGACCAGCTTGGCGCCGCCAACGGCCAGGGCCACGCCGAGCAAGGCGATGACCACGCCCAGGCCCAGCAGGAGATATCGTGAGGCGCCAGCGGCGCGGGATGCTCGTTTCATGTCGACAGGACTCAACGGTGAGTGACTAAAGGTCGAATGTTAGCAAGATAAGTAACTGGTTAGTACATTCTGTCCTGTAATAGTCTTTTACAGGCTTGAGGGGGATCGGCGGTCTGCGGCGTCATGCCGCAGACGCGTCGCTGGAACGCAGCCAGGCCGGTCATGTGCGCGGGCGGCGGGCTGACCTCATTCGGTCGGTGTGCAGGGCGCCTGCGGGGGGAGGGATGCGCCAGGCATCGAGCAACCGTCACTCGTGAGGCGACGCCTTAAAGGACAGTCGCCATGCCTGTTAAACCAACGCGCCATACGGCAATAGTCACGCGCTCATCGGCATCGCGACGCTGCGCTTTGCCTGTGGCGATTGCCGTGGCCCACTTTTCTAGAACTTGAAGCGCCCCACCAACCCCTTGAGCTGACCGGAAATGTCGGTCAAGCGGCCCGAGCCGGTCTGTGCCGAGTGGGCAAAGCCTTCCACCAACTGCGCATCGGCATGGATCTGCGCGATGTGCCGGTTGATTTCTTCGGCCACCTGATGCTGCTCTTCAGCGGCCGTGGCGATCTGGGTGTTCTGATCGCGAATCGAGTCCACCGAGCCACGGATCTTGTCGAAGCTGTCGCGGGCTTGCTGGATGCGCTCCACGCTGGTGTGCGACACCAGCAGGCTCCCCTGCATCTGCTGGGTAACTTCCTGAGTGCGGCGGGCGAGGTTGCCCAGCAGGCTGTCGATCTCGCCGGTGGAGTCGGCGGTGCGCCGGGCCAGGGCGCGCACCTC
>NZ_LXJP01000037.1:0-72820 GCF_001728855.1 Pseudomonas sp. AP19
GAGATAAACATAGACGATGGCATTGGGCGCGGCTTTGCCGGTCAGTAAGGGACGCAGTGAATTGACGGTGGTGGGGCTGGTGAGTTGAGGCGCGCTGCCGGAAGGCAAGGCGTTGCCAGAACCAGATAGTGCGATGTTAAGCGTATGGGCCGTATCGGCCGATAGCCTAGCGGATTGACTGAACTGGCCGAACTTCAACGTGACCTGGCCAGGAGCAAGATCTTGAGGAAATGGGTAGGTCCAGTTGCCGTTGGCGTCGGCATAACAATCGCCGTAGTAGACGTTGACGGCATCATTGTGCACACCAATCCTGGCGTTGGGCGCGGCTTTGCCGGTGAATGTTGGTCGGACTGTCTGGACGGAGCTGTTGTTGGCCGGGCTGTTGATGACAGGTGGGGTGCCATCGGCCATGGCGCCGTCCCCAGTGCTCGTCAATAAAACCGTCAACTGAACACCCACCCAAGGCGATAAAGCGTTGCCCCCGGCATCATTCGCGATCAACGCAAGGTCTACCCAGTTATTGGCATCAACGACAAGGTCAGTAGTCGGCGTGGCTTCCCAATAGCCATTACTGTCCGCACCCACTGAAGCGTAGTAAACGCTGCCACCCGAATGGGCAATCACCACAGTCGCATTCGGTGGTGCCGTCCCTGTAAGCCACGGGCGAAGGGAGTCAACGATAGTCAGGCTGGTGAGAACGGGGGAATTATCTGACTCGGAGGGGCCGTTTCCTGCCATTGGAGAAGGGTCGCCAACGTGAAAGGCAAGATTGGGTGCATACCCTTGGCTCAGGTCGTAATAGGCGGAGACAGAATAGGGGCCCAAAGGTAGCGCTATATCGGATTGAGTCAGCCAGTTACCGTTTTCATCGACGGTTGTTTGTGCAACGACTAGACCGGTACCTGATTGACATATGGAGACAGGTTGGCCTGGAGTTCCTTCGCCGAAGAAAATCGGGAAGCGCACAGGTGTCCATTCGGTAATTGGATAGAACAGAGTGGGAACGCCCATCATGTAAATCTCCGACGAGGGATAATTTCAGATGAGCTTTGTCCTTAATCGCTGGGACATCTACTGTTAGAAATACCAGTTACGACAGGCGGCCAGGTCATGATGTGAGTCGATACGTGCCCACTTTTTGGCACCGGCCGCGTCGCGACACAGGCATTCTGGACATACTCCTGGATCAAGACTGATATTGATTGAGCAACCGCTCCATCCGCGCATCCATCCGCCGTTTGATCTCGGCTTCAATATGCGGGGCAAAGTCGTCGATCACATCCTGCATGATCAGTTGCGCGGCGGCACGCAGTTCATTGTCCAGGTGCTGCAGCAACGCGTCGGGCGCTTTTTCTGCGGCGGGTGCCGGTTCGGCAGCGGGGGCTGGTGTGACAGGTTCAGGTGCGGCAGGTTTGCCACCGACCATGTCGAACAACAGCGGAATCTGTACCTCACCCTCGACCGTTTCGGTCAGCAGCGGCGGTTGCAAGTCGTCATCACCGAGCAATTGACGGATCGACTCCAGGTCGTCCAGCAAGTGGTCGTCTTTTTTAATCGGGTTGGGAGTGTCCATCATGTGCTCAAAGTCGTTGTAGCCGGTGATCTTGCAGAGGATAGCCCTGTTCGCGGTAGAAACGGAAACTCTCCCGCGCAGCCTGACGAATAGCCGGGTCTTCCACCACCACTTCCGCCACACGGGCAAAAGCCTTGGCAAAGGCCGGTACTTTCAGATCCAGGTTGACCAGCAGGTCATGGTGACTGCCGCAGTTGTCGCCCAGACCCAACACAATCAGGCCTTCGGGTTCGGACTCGGCGGGGCCGTGGGGCACGAAGCTTTCGCCCTTGAAGCGCCACAGGCGGGCGTCGAGGTCTTCACGCTGGGCGGCATCGCTGCAGTGCAGGTAGATGCGGTGGCCCATGCGCCAGGCTTTTTCGGTGAGTTTGCAGGCAAAGTCCAGGCGCGCAGAGGGATCGGCGCTGGGCAATATATAGAAGTCGACTTGGGTCATTGCGGTTCCTGAGACCGGAGCGGCGCGAGGGCCGCCCCGGAATCTTCAGTTTCAGGCTTTGGCGCGATCCAGCAGGTATTGGGTCAGCAGTGGCACCGGACGGCCAGTGGCGCCCTTGTCCTTGCCGCCGCTGGTCCAGGCCGTGCCGGCGATGTCCAGGTGGGCCCAGTTGAAGTTCTTGGCAAAGCGCGACAGGAAGCAGGCCGCAGTGATGGTGCCGGCTTTCGGCCCGCCGATGTTGGCGATGTCGGCGAACGGGCTGTCGAGCTGTTCCTGGTATTCGTCGAACAGTGGCAGCTGCCAGGCGCGGTCGTCGGCAGCCTTGCCGGCGCTGAGCAGTTGCTCGATCAACTCGTCGTTGTTACCCAGCAGGCCCGAGGTGTGGGAGCCCAGGGCGACGATGCAGGCACCGGTCAGGGTGGCGATGTCGATGACCGCTTGTGGCTTGAAGCGTTCGGCGTAGGTCAGCGCATCGCACAGCACCAGGCGGCCTTCGGCGTCGGTGTTGAGGATCTCGACGGTCTGGCCGCTCAGGGTGGTGACGATATCGCCCGGACGGGTGGCGCCGCCGCTCGGCATATTCTCGGCACACGCCAGGATGCACACCAGGTTGATCGGCAGCTTGAGCTCCAGCACGGCGCGCAGGGTGCCGAACACGCTGGCGGCACCGCCCATGTCGTACTTCATCTCATCCATGCCGGCGCCCGGCTTGAGGCTGATGCCGCCGGTGTCGAAGGTGATGCCTTTACCCACCAGCGCGTAAGGCTTCTCGGATTTCTTGCCGCCGTTGTATTGCATCACGATCAGGCGTGGCGGCTGGTCGCTGCCCTGGCCCACGGCGTAGAACGAGCCCATGCCCAGTTCCTTGATCTTTTTCTCGTCCAGCACTTCAACCTTCAAGCCCTTGAACTCTTTGCCCAGCGCCTTGGCTTGTTCGCCCAGGTAGGTTGGGTGGCAGATGTTCGGCGGCAGGTTACCCAGGTCGCGGGTGAACGACATGCCGTTGGCGATGGCAGTGGCGTGGGTGACGGCGCGCTCGACTTCAGCCTGGGCGGCCTTGATGGTCAGCAGGGTGATTTTCTTGATGGCGCGCGGTTCGGCCTTCTGGCTCTTGAACTGGTCGAAGACGTAACCGCCGTCCAACAGGCTTTCGGCCAGCAGGCGGGTCTTGCCGTAGCTGTCGCGGCCTTTTACTACGATTTCATCGAGGGCCAGTGCCGCATCGGCGCCGCCCAGGCCTTTAAGGGTGGTGAGAAGGGTGCTGATGATCTTGCGGAACGGGCGGTCGCCCAGTTCGGCGTCCTTGCCCACGCCCACCAGCAATACGCGGTCGGCTTTAAGGTTAGGCAGGCTTTGCAGCAGCAGGCTCTGGCCGACTTTGCCGGCCAGGTCGCCGCGCTTGAGGACCGCGCTGATGGCGCCGCCGCTCAGTTCGTCGAGTTGCTTGGCGGCGACGCCGAGCTTGCGCCCTTCGCCGACGGCGACCACGAGGGTGGCGGTTTTCAACGTTTCGGGGCTAACGCTTTTTACAACCAATTCCATTTTCGGGTCCCTTATATAAGGTCGGTGAGCCTGGAGTCTGTGTACCCAGGCTTAAAGCGAGGCAGCTGTGTAAACCGCCCGCGACAAAGGCCGCAGTTTGAACCTCGCCGGCGGAGCCTGACAACCCTTGCCGCACGCTTTGTGCACGTGCATGAGCAAGCACCGTGACAGGCGCGGTCAATCACAGGATAATGCGCCATCTTTTTAGCCGGCCCGTGTAAACGGGTCGACTCGGTATGCTTGCTTGTTTGGCCGCCTTAGCCTGACAACCCTGGAGTGTCTGGTTTGATCGTCTTCCGTTATCTGTCCCGCGAAGTCCTGTTGACCCTGAGTGCCGTGAGTGCGGTATTGCTGGTCATCACCATGAGTGGTCGTTTCGTCAAATTCCTCGCCCAGGCCGCCTCGGGCGCCCTGGACCCGGGCTCATTGTTCCTGATCATGGGCTTTCGCCTGCCGGGGTTTTTGCAACTGATCCTGCCGCTCGGCCTGTTCCTGGGCATTCTGCTGGCCTATGGCCGGTTGTACCTGGAAAGTGAAATGACCGTGCTTTCGGCCACCGGCATGAGCCAGCAGCGTCTGCTGGCCATGACCATGGTGCCCGCGACCGGCGTTGCCCTGCTGGTGGCGTGGTTGAGCATGAGCCTGGCGCCCCAGGGCGCCATGCAGTTCCAGCTGCTGCTGAACAAGCAGGATGCCATGACCGAGTTCGACACCCTCGAGCCCGGGCGCTTTCAAGCGCTCAACGACGGTACGCGGGTGACCTATACCGAAACCATGACCGATGACCGTTCCAACCTGGGCGGCGTGTTTATTTCCCAGAAAAACCTCGGGCAGAATCAGAAAGACCGTGGGATCTCGATTCTGGTGGCCAACAGCGGGCGCCAGGAAGTACGCCCTGACGGCAGCCGTTACCTGATCCTGGAAAATGGCTTTCGTTACGACGGCAGCCCAGGGCTGGCTGATTACCGGGCGATCAAGTACGACACGTATGGCGTAATGCTGGCCAAGCCGGAGATCAGCGAAGAGGTCACCGACCGCGACGCACTCCCGACGTCGTCGCTGTTCGGCAATACGGAACTGCGCTCCGTCGCGGAACTGCAATGGCGAATTTCCCTGCCGCTGCTGGTGTTTATCGTGACCTTGATGGCGGTGCCGCTGTCGCGCGTCAACCCGCGTCAGGGCCGTTTCCTCAAGCTGCTGCCAGCGATCCTGCTGTACATGGCCTACCTGACCCTGCTGATTTCCGCCCGTGGCTCCCTGGAGAAGGGCAACCTGTCGCCGGCGCTCGGCCTGTGGTGGGTGCACGGCGTCTTCCTGGCGATCGGCCTGGGGCTGCTCTACTGGGAACCTATCCGTTTGAACATGAAGAGCCGTCGTGGCCTGAAGGAGTTGGCTCGTGGCTAAGCTCGATCGCTACATTGGTAGCAGCGTACTGATCGCCATCCTGGCGGTATTGGGCATCATCCTTGGCCTGGCCTGCTTGTTCGCCTTCATTGATGAAGTCGGCAATGTCACCGACACCTATACGGTCACGGCCGTGCTGAGCTACGTGGCGCTGACCGCGCCGCGCCGTCTCTACGACATGATGCCGATGGCGGCACTGATCGGTTGCCTGATCGGCCTGGGCAGCCTGGCCAGCAGCAGCGAATTGACCATCATGCGCGCCGCCGGTGTTTCCATCGGCCGTATCGTCTGGGCGGTGATGAAGCCCATGCTGTTGCTGATGGCCTGCAGTGTGCTGATCGGCGAATACGTCGCGCCACCCACCGAAGCCACGGCCCAGGCCAATCGCGCCCTGGCCCAGGGGTCGGGGGATGCGCAGAGCGCCAAGCACGGCCTGTGGCACCGCCAGGGTGATGAATTTATCCACATCAACGCCGTGCAGCCGGGCGGTCTGTTGGTGGGTGTGACGCGTTATACGTTCGATAAAGAGCGGCACATGCTGACCTCCAGCTTCTCCAGGCGCGCGCAGTACGATGAAGGGAAGTGGGAGCTGTACGACGTCACCACGACTTATTTCCATAATGTAGGGCAGGGCAACAAGGCCAGCACCGAAGTCATCAATGTGCCGTCCGAGCAATGGGACATCGCCCTGAAGCCGGAGCTGCTCAACACCGTGGTGATGATCCCGGAAGCGCTGCCGATCTCCGGGTTGTGGAGCTATATCCACTACCTCAAGGACCAGGGGCTGAACAACGGCCGCTACTGGTTGGCATTTTGGGTCAAGGTGTTGCAGCCGGTGGTCACCGCCGCGCTGGTATTGATGGCTATTTCGTTCATCTTCGGCCCGTTGCGTTCCGTGACCCTTGGCCAGCGGGTGTTCACCGGCGTGCTGGTGGGCTTTACCTTCCGTATCGCCCAGGACCTGCTGGGCCCGTCGAGCCTGGTGTTCGGTTTTTCGCCGCTGTTTGCGGTGCTGGTGCCGACCGCCATCTGCGCCCTGGCCGGGTTCTGGCTGTTGCGTCGGGCCGGTTGATTCGGCGCTTATGAACAAAAAATGCCCCGTTCCCAGGAACGGGGCATTTTTGTTCTGGTCAGCAAAGATGACGCCCGGCCTGAGCATCAGGTACAATTCCCGGCTATTTTTCAGCGGGCAATCTGCCTGCAGCCTTTTTGAGTGTTGATCCGTGAGTGATTTGAGTCATATCCGCAATTTCTCCATCATCGCCCACATTGACCATGGCAAGTCGACGCTGGCCGATCGATTCATCCAGATGTGCGGCGGCCTTGCCGAGCGTGAAATGGAAGCCCAGGTCCTGGACTCCATGGACCTTGAGCGTGAACGCGGGATCACCATCAAGGCCCACAGCGTTACCCTGTACTACACCGCCAAAGACGGTATCAAGTACCAGCTGAACTTCATTGACACCCCCGGCCACGTTGACTTCACTTACGAAGTCAGCCGCTCGCTGGCGGCATGTGAAGGCGCCTTGCTGGTGGTTGACGCCGGCCAGGGCGTTGAAGCTCAGTCCGTTGCCAACTGCTACACGGCGATCGAGCAGGGCCTTGAGGTCATGCCGGTACTGAACAAGATCGACCTGCCCCAGGCCGATCCGGACCGTGTTAAAGAAGAAATCGAAAAGATCATCGGCATTGACGCCACCGACGCCGTCGAGTGCAGCGCCAAGACCGGCCTGGGCGTCGATGAAGTGCTCGAACGCCTGGTCAAGACCATTCCTGCGCCTACCGGCAACTACGAAGATCCGCTGCAAGCGTTGATCATCGACTCCTGGTTCGACAACTACCTGGGGGTTGTTTCCCTGGTACGTGTGCGCCACGGCCGGGTGAAGAAGGGCGACAAGATCCTGGTTAAATCCACCGGCAAGATCCACCTGGTGGACAGCGTCGGCGTGTTCAACCCCAAGCACACCGCTACCACTGACCTGAAGGCCGGTGAAGTTGGCTTCATCATCGCCGGTATCAAGGACATTCACGGTGCGCCGGTCGGTGACACCCTGACCTTGAGCTCCACCCCTGATGTAGACGTGCTGCCGGGCTTCAAGCGCATCCAGCCGCAGGTTTACGCCGGCCTGTTCCCAGTGAGCTCCGACGACTTCGAAGACTTCCGTGAAGCCCTGCAAAAGCTGACGCTCAACGATTCGTCGTTGCAGTACACCCCGGAAAGCTCCGACGCTCTCGGCTTCGGCTTCCGTTGTGGCTTCCTCGGCATGCTGCACATGGAAATCATCCAGGAGCGCCTTGAGCGCGAATACGACCTGGACCTGATCACCACCGCGCCAACGGTTATTTTTGAGCTGGCGCTGAAAACCGGTGAAACGATTTACGTCGATAACCCGTCCAAGCTTCCAGATCTGTCCTCCATTGAAGACATGCGCGAGCCGATCGTGCGGGCCAATATCCTGGTCCCGCAGGAACACCTGGGCAACGTCATTACCCTGTGTATCGAAAAACGTGGCGTACAGCACGACATGTTGTTCCTCGGTACCCAAGTGCAAGTGACCTACGATTTGCCGATGAACGAAGTGGTCCTGGACTTCTTCGACCGTCTCAAATCCACCAGTCGCGGCTATGCTTCGCTGGATTACCATTTCGACCGTTACCAATCGGCTAATCTGGTGAAGCTGGATGTGCTGATCAACGGCGACAAGGTCGATGCGCTTGCGCTGATCGTGCACAAGGACAACGCGCACTACAAAGGTCGTCAGCTGACCGAGAAGATGAAAGAACTGATTCCGCGCCAGATGTTCGACGTCGCGATCCAGGCCGCCATTGGCGGGCAGATCATTGCGCGAACCTCCGTCAAGGCACTCAGAAAGAACGTACTGGCCAAATGCTACGGCGGTGACGTAAGCCGTAAGCGCAAACTGCTTGAGAAGCAAAAGGCCGGTAAAAAACGCATGAAGCAAGTGGGCAACGTGGAAATTCCACAAGAAGCCTTCCTTGCGGTGCTCAGGTTGGATAGTTAGGTCCTATGTCACTAAATTTCCCGCTGTTGCTGGTCATCGCCGTTGCCGTTTGCGGTCTCCTGGCGTTGCTCGATCTGGTGTTCTTCGCCCCGCGTCGGCGGGCGGCTATCGCGTCCTATCAGGGCAGCGTCAGCCAGCCCGATGTCGTGGTGATCGAGAAGCTGAACAAAGAGCCCTTGCTGGTTGAATACGGCAAGTCGTTCTTTCCCGTGCTGTTCATCGTACTGGTGCTGCGGTCATTTCTGGTGGAGCCGTTTCAGATCCCTTCGGGGTCGATGAAACCTACCCTGGACGTCGGCGACTTCATCCTGGTGAACAAGTTTTCCTACGGGATCCGCCTGCCGGTCATCGACAAGAAAGTCATTCCGGTCGGTGATCCGCAGCGCGGCGATGTGATGGTGTTCCGCTACCCTAGCGACCCGAACGTCAATTACATCAAGCGCGTGGTCGGCCTGCCGGGCGATGTGATTCGCTACACCAGCGACAAGCGTCTGTTCGTCAACGGGGAGTCGGTGGCCGAGAAATTGATCGGTGCCGAGCCGAACACCCTGGGCAGTGCCGAGTTGTACCAGGAAAAACTCGGGGCGGTAGAGCACCAGATCCGCAAGGAAATGACCCGCTACCGTTCACCGCCTGACACCGAATGGAAAGTGCCGGCCGGGCACTACTTCATGATGGGCGACAACCGCGACAACTCCAACGACAGCCGTTACTGGGATGACCCCAACATTCCCAAGGACCTGCTGGGCATGGTTCCCGACGAGAACATTGTCGGCAAGGCCTTTGCTGTCTGGATGAGCTGGCCGGAACCCAAACTCAGCCACCTGCCGAACTTCTCGCGGGTCGGGCTGATCAAGTAATACAGGCGGCGCTGTGAACACAGCGCCGAATGCTTTTCTGGGGTGGGGACAATTCATGGCCCGGCCCCATGCGACACCAATCAGGATTTGAATTTGAACACTGCGTCAATCGTCGATGGCCGCCGGTGCCACCAAACAGATATGGGTAAACCGTGAGCGTTTCTTTAAGCCGTCTCGAGCGTCAGCTCGGCTACACCTTCAAGGATCAGGAATTGATGGTCCTTGCCCTCACACACCGCAGTTTTGCCGGGCGTAATAACGAACGCCTGGAATTCCTCGGTGATGCCATCCTTAACTTTGCCGCCGGTGAGGCGCTGTTCGAGCGTTTCCCTCAAGCGCGTGAAGGTCAGCTGTCACGCCTGCGTGCGCGCCTGGTCAAAGGTGAGACCCTGGCCGTGCTGGCCCGTGGTTTCGGCCTGGGCGAGTACCTGCGCCTGGGGTCGGGTGAGTTGAAAAGCGGTGGCTTCCGTCGCGAGTCGATCCTGGCCGATGCCCTTGAAGCGTTGATCGGTGCGATCTACCTCGATGCAGGCATGGAGACCGCCAAGGAGCGCGTAGTCGCCTGGCTGGCTTCGGAGATCGAAAGCCTGACGCTGGTCGACACCAACAAAGATCCCAAGACCCGCCTGCAGGAATACCTGCAGTCGCGTGGTTGCGAACTGCCACGCTACGAAGTGGTGGATATCCAGGGTGAGCCGCATTGCCGCGTATTTTTCGTGGAATGTGAGATCACCTTATTGAATGAAAAAAGCCGAGGTCAGGGTGTGAGCCGTCGTATTGCCGAACAGGTAGCGGCCGCTGCAGCACTGATTGCCCTGGGCGTGGAGAATGGCCATGACTGATTCAACCGCAACACGCTGTGGCTATGTTGCCATCGTCGGCCGCCCGAACGTGGGCAAGTCCACGCTGCTGAACCACATCCTGGGCCAGAAGCTGGCGATCACCTCGCGCAAGCCGCAGACCACTCGCCACAACATGCTGGGTATCAAGACCGAAGGCACTGTGCAAGCGGTGTATGTCGACACCCCGGGCATGCACAAAGGCGGCGAAAAGGCCCTTAACCGTTACATGAACAAGACCGCTTCGGCGGCGTTGAAAGACGTCGACGTGGTGATATTCGTGGTCGACCGCACCAAGTGGACCGACGAAGACCAGATGGTTCTGGAACGTGTGCAGTACGTCACCGGCCCTTTGATCGTCGCGCTGAACAAGACCGACCGTATCGAAGACAAAGCCGAACTGATGCCGCACCTGAGCTGGCTGCAGGAACAACTGCCGAACGCCCAGATCATCCCGATCTCGGCCCAGCACGGCCACAACCTTGAGGCCCTGGAACGCGTGATCGCCGAGCACCTGCCGGAGAACGAGCACTTCTTCCCGGAAGACCAGATCACCGACCGCAGCAGCCGTTTCCTCGCCGCCGAACTGGTACGCGAGAAAATCATGCGCCAGATGGGTGCCGAGCTGCCGTACCAGATCACCGTTGAAATCGAAGAGTTCAAGCAGCAGGGCAAAACCCTGCATATCCACGCGCTGATCCTCGTCGAACGCGACGGCCAGAAAAAAATCATCATTGGCGACAAGGGCGAGCGCATCAAGCGCATCGGCACCGAAGCGCGCAAGGACATGGAATTGCTGTTCGATTCCAAGATCATGCTTAACCTGTGGGTGAAGGTTAAGGGTGGCTGGTCCGATGATGAGCGCGCGTTGCGCTCTCTGGGCTACGGCGACCTGTAAGGACACCGCAGGGCAAAAATGTGGGAGGGGGCTTGCCCCCGATAGCGGTGGGTCAGTTAGCAAGTACGTGACTGACACACTGCCATCGGGCGCAAGCCCCCTCCCACATTAGGTTTGTGTAGTTTTCAAAAATGCATGCCAGCAGTGAGAACCCATGTCCCAATCCCCACCTCCCAGCCAACTCGCCTACGTCCTGCACAGCCGCGCCTACCGCGAGACCAGCGCGCTGGTGGACTTCATCACGCCCCAAGGTCGCCTGCGCGCGGTTTTGCGCAGCGCGCGGGGCAAGGCGGGGACGCTGGCGCGGCCGTTCGTGGCCCTGGACGTGGAGTTTCGTGGCAAGGGCGAGTTGAAAAACGTCGGCCGGCTGGAAAGCGTCGGCAACTCCGCCTGGCTCAATGGCGAGGCGCTGTTCAGTGGCCTCTACCTCAACGAGCTGCTGATCCGCCTGCTGCCCGCCGAAGACCCGCACCCGGCAGTCTTCGATCACTACGCCGCCACCCTGATAGCCCTGGCCGAAGGGCGCCCTCTGGAGCCGCTGCTGCGCGCCTTTGAATGGCGCCTGCTTGACGACCTCGGCTACGGCTTTGAACTGAGCAACGACCTGCACGGCGACCCCATCGCCGCCGACGGCATGTACCGTCTGCAAGTCGATGCCGGGCTTGAACGCGTCTACCTGCTGCAACCGGGCCTGTTCCAGGGCACCGAGTTGTTGGCCATGAGCGAAGCTGACTGGAGCGCGCCAGGTGCCTTGTCCGCCGCCAAGCGTTTGATGCGCCAGGCGCTGGCGGTGCATTTGGGCGGACGGCCGCTGGTCAGTCGCGAGTTGTTTCGAAAGCCCTGACATCCCCGTGTATGCTGTGCACCGTTTCTTTCCCTTTTCAGGAGCGCTTCCGTGACCACCAGCAATCGCATTCTTCTTGGCGTCAACATCGACCACGTCGCTACCCTGCGCCAGGCCCGGGGCACCCGTTACCCTGACCCGGTCAAGGCTGCGCTGGACGCCGAAGAAGCGGGCGCCGACGGCATCACCGTGCACCTGCGCGAAGACCGCCGGCACATCCAGGAACGTGATGTGTTGCTGCTCAAGGACGTGCTGCAAACCCGCATGAACTTCGAGATGGGCGTGACCGAAGAAATGATGGCGTTCGCCGAGCGCATCCGCCCGGCGCATATCTGCCTGGTGCCGGAAACCCGCCAGGAGCTGACCACCGAAGGCGGCCTCGATGTGGCCGGCCAGGAAGCGCGGATCAAAGCCGCGGTGGAACGCCTGTCGAAGATCGGCAGCGAAGTGTCGCTGTTCATCGACGCCGACCCGCGCCAGATCGAAGCCTCGCGTCGTGTCGGCGCGCCAGCCATCGAACTGCACACCGGCCGTTACGCCGACGCCACCACGCCGACCGAAGTCGCTGACGAGTTGCAGCGCATCGTCGAGGGCGTCAACTGCGGCCTGAATGAAGGTCTGATCGTCAACGCCGGCCATGGCCTGCACTACCACAACGTGGAAGCGGTCGCCGCGATCAAGGGCATCAACGAACTGAACATCGGCCACGCGTTGGTGGCGCATGCGCTGTTCGTCGGTTTCAAAGGCGCGGTCGCCGAGATGAAAGCCCTGATCCTCGCCGCCGCCAAGCACTGATCACACACAGGATATTTCCTGTGTGTGCGGGCTTGTGTGGGAGCGGGCTTGCTCGCGAATACGGTGGGTCAGCCAATACATGTGCTGACTGGCACACCGCATTCGCGAGCAAGCCCGCTCCCACATTGGCCCATTCTCATCTTTATACCCCTGTGTTTTCGCCATGCGGCAATGCGAAGCCTTACTGTTTAGCCGGGTCAGGTGTATCGTATCTGCCCTTTGCGGGCCTCTGGCGCGCGGCAGATACGTGAGGTTGTTGTGTCCCGATCCTTTTCCCGTCGACAAATCCTGGGTGGCCTTGCAGGCCTGGCCGTCGTGGGCGTCGGTGCCGGTGGCGCCTATCGCTACTGGCTGGGGAAAGTCGCCGAGGCCGAAGCCGGGCACGATTATGAGCTGATCGCGGCGCCCTTGGACGTGGAGCTGGTGCCTGGGCACACGACCCAAGCCTGGGCGTTCGGCCCCTCCGCGCCAGGCACCGAGTTGCGCGTGCGCCAGGGCGAATGGCTGCGGGTGCGCTTTATCAATCACCTGCCGGTGGCCACTACCATCCACTGGCATGGCATTCGCCTGCCCCTGGAAATGGACGGCGTGCCTTACGTCTCGCAGTTGCCGGTGTTGCCCGGTGAATATTTCGACTACAAATTCCGCGTGCCGGACGCCGGCAGCTACTGGTATCACCCCCATGTGAACAGCAGCGAAGAACTCGGCCGTGGCCTGGTTGGCCCGCTGATCATCGAAGAGCGCGAGCCCACCGGTTTCAAGCACGAACGCACCCTGAGCCTGAAAAGCTGGCACGTCGACGAAGAGGGCGCTTTTGTGGCCTTCAGCGTGCCCCGCGAGGCGGCCCGCGGCGGCACGGCCGGGCGGCTGTCGACGATCAACGGCGTGTCCCAGGCGGTGATTGATTTGCCGGCTGGGCAGATCACCCGCGTGCGGTTGCTCAACCTCGACAACACCCTGACCTACCGCCTGAACATTCCCGACGTCGAAGCCCAGATCTACGCGCTGGACGGCAACCCCATCGAGCCGCGGCCACTGGGCAAGGAGTACTGGCTGGGCCCGGGCATGCGTATCTGCCTGGCGATCAAGGCACCGCCAGCGGGTGAGGAATTGTCGATCCGCAATGGCCCTGTGCGCCTGGGCACCTTTCGCTCGGTGGCCAATGCCGACGCGCCCAGCGAATGGCCACCGGCGTTGCCCGCCAACCCGATTGCCGAGCCAGACCTGGCCAACGCCGAGAAACTCAACTTCAATTTCGAGTGGGTCGGCACGGTGTCGGTGGATGACGGCAAGCCGCCGAGCCTGTGGCAGATCAACGGCAAGGCCTGGGACATCACTGACAAGACCTGTGCCGACCGCCCAATCGCCAAACTGGAGAAGGGCAAGAGCTACATTTTCGAATTGAAGAACATGACCCAATACCAACACCCGATCCACCTGCACGGCATGAGCTTCAAAGTGATCGCGTCGAACCGCCATAAGGTGATTCCGTACTTCACCGACACCTACCTGCTGGGCAAGAACGAACGTGCCCGCGTGGCGTTGGTGGCTGATAATCCGGGGGTGTGGATGTTCCATTGCCACGTGATCGACCACATGGAAACCGGCCTGATGGCCGCCATCGAGGTGGCGTGATGCGCCAGATTCGCCCCGCCGCGATTATCGACCGCAGCCGTGACCAGGCGTTTATGCGCGAAGCGCTGGCCCTCGCGGCCCAAGGCGCGGCACTCGGCGAAGTGCCGGTGGGCGCCGTGCTGGTGCAGGACGGTGAAATCATCGGCCGAGGCTTCAACTGCCCGATCAGTGGCAACGACCCCAGCGCCCACGCCGAAATGGTCGCCATCCGCGCCGCTGCGCAAGCGATCAGCAACTATCGGCTGGTGGGCAGCACGCTGTATGTGACCCTGGAGCCGTGCAGCATGTGCGCGGGCCTGATCGTGCATTCACGCATCGCGCGCGTGGTGTATGGCGCACTGGAGCCGAAGGCCGGCATCGTACAAAGCCAGGGCCAGTTTTTTACCCAGGGGTTTCTCAACCACCGGGTGTTGTTTGAAGGCGGGGTGTTGGCTGAGGAGTGTGGGACGGTGTTGAGTGAGTTCTTCAAGGCTCGTCGAGCCAAACCCACACTCTGACCAACACTGAACACCAATGTGGGAGCTGGCTTGCCTGCGATAGCTATCTTTCAGTCAATTCATCAGTGACTGATACACCGCTATCGCAGGCAAGCCAGCTCCCACCTTTGAATCTCCATTTTTCCAGGGAGATTGGGGTTACTTCCTGGCGATAATCACCGCGCGCATCGGCGCCGGCAGCCCCTCAATGGTCTTGCTGTGATCATCCGGGTCCAGGAAGTCACTCAGCGACTGATACTTCATCCACGCCGTGCCACGCTGTTCTTCGACCGTGGTCACGCTCACGTCCACACAGCGCACATCACTGAAACCGGCCCGTCGCAGCCACAGCATCAGCGCCGGCACCGACGGCAGGAACCACACGTTGCGCATTTGCGCATAACGGTCTTCCGGCACCAGCACCTGCTGCTGATCGCCTTCGACGACCAGGGTTTCCAGGACCAACTCGCCGCCTTTGACCAAGGTGTCCTTGAGCGCCAGCAAGTGCTCAATGGGCGAACGACGATGGTAGAACACGCCCATGGAAAACACCGTGTCGAAGCCTTCCAGGTTCGACGGCAGGTCTTCAAACGGGAACGGCAAGTGCCAGGCCTTTGGCTCGTTCAGGTAGCGCTGCACGGCCTGGAACTGGCAGAAGAACAGCCAGTTCGGGTCCACGCCAATGACGCTGTCGGCCCCCGCGCCGAGCATGCGCCACATGTAATAGCCGTTGCCGCAACCCACATCGAGGATGCGCTTGCCCTTCAAATCCAGGTGCGGTGCAACCCGCGACCACTTCCAGTCTGAACGCCACTCGGTGTCCACATGCACGCCAAACAGGTTGAATGGGCCTTTGCGCCATGGGCTCAGGCCCATCAGCGCGGTGTGCATTTGCGCGCGCGTGGCGTCGTCGCAGTCGGTATCAAGGGTCAGGCCATTGAGCAAATCGACTTCGCTGGGCTGGATCTGCGGCAGCGCATCCAACGCACTCTGCCAGCGTTCGAGGTCGCCATGACCCTTTTCCATTTTGCTATCGAGCTGCGCTTGCAGGCCCTGGGCCCATACGGCCAGGGGAGTGCCGACCAAATGGCGGGCGAGAGGGGACAGATCAATCATGGCAAGGCAATCAACGAGGCAAAGTTAAGACACTGGAACCACGGCACGACTTTCGAGAACCCGGCCGCCAGCAGGCGTGCGCGATGTTCTTCGAGGCTGTCGGGCTTCATGACGTTTTCGATGGCGCTGCGCTTCTGGGCAATTTCCAGTTCGCTGTAGCCGTTGGCGCGTTTGAACGCGATATGCAGGTCGGTGAGCAGCGTGTGTTCTTCAGGGTCATTGAAGCGCAGCTTTTCCGAGAGGATCAACGCCCCGCCTGGCAGCAGCGACTGGCGGATACGGCCGAGCAATGCCAGGCGCTCATCGGGGGCGATGAATTGCAGCGTGAAGTTCAGCGCCACCACCGAGGCCGGCTGGAACTGCAGCGCGAGGATATCGCCCTCGACCACCTCGACCGGCAGCAACTCCTGGAACATCGAGTCCTGGCCATTGAGGTATTCGCGGCAGCGCTCGACCATCGCCGCCGAGTTGTCCACTGCGATGACCCGGCAACCGTCGGTGCGCACATGGCGGCGCAAGGCCTGGGTGACGGCGCCAAGCGACGAGCCAAGGTCGTAGAGCACGCTGTGGGGTTGGGCAAATTGCGCCGCGAGCACGCCGAGGTTCTCGACGATGGTCGGGTAACCCGGCACCGAACGCTTGATCATGTCCGGGAACACCCGTACCACGTCCTCGTTAAAGGCGAAGTCCGGCACCTGGGGCAGGGGCTGGGCGAATAGGCGATCGGGTTCTTTGCTCACGGTTGGTCCGGCGACGAGGGGGGAAAGGCCGGCATTTTAGCCAAGTTGGCCCTCGTGTGCGCGGGTTGTCTGATGGAAAGCAGACGCAGTGATGCCCCACTGGCCCAGCCAATACGTGATGATCAGCCAATACGGTGCTGCTTCGAACGCCAGCACAAACCGATTGATGCCGATCAGCGTGTCGGAAAACACAAACGACACCGCCCCCGCCGCCGCCAGCAGCGCCGAACGTTTTGGCACGTCGCTGCCCAGCCGGGCCAATGCCCGCCAGAGCATGGCGCTGATCACCAGGGCATACACCACCACCGGAATCAGCAAATCGCCCAGGCCATGGGCGATCAGAATGCTCAGCAGGATCGCGCCCACACCCAGCGCCAATACCAAGGGCAACACCGCCAGGCGGCGGCAATCGCTGAAATAGGCTTTTAAATACGCCAGGTGCGCGACCAGGAAGGCGCCGAGACCGAAGATAAACAGGTCGCCCGGCCAGGCGAGCAAGACATCGCCGAGCAGAGAGAAAATCAGCCCGAGGCTGATCCAGCGACGATAGTCAGTGGGCGGCGCATCATGCAGCCAGCCCAGCAGCGCGAGTACCGGCAGCGGCTTGACCAGCAGGCACAGCAACGCCGCATGGGTGGTCAGCCCGTAGATAAAGGTCCCGGCGCCCATCAACGCAAGAATCAGCCATGGCATATCAGTTCACCGTGATGGCGCAGTCGAAGGTTTCGGCAGGCTCGGCTTCCGGCTCCCAAGGTTGTTGGGAGGTCAGGCGCAAACGGCCCTGGCCGGCCGCGAAGGCCTGGAAACGCCAGGTGGAGTGGCCACCGCCGCCGATCACCCCGGATTCCGCGCTGCTGTAGACCTCCGGGCTCAAGGCGCGCAGCACACCGCCGGCGGAATCCTGGATGGCCCAGCGATAGCCGGTGGTGGGGTTGCTCGGCAAGGTGAGGATCAGGTTTTGCCCGGTTTTAAGCTGCAGCGGGCAGGCGCTCTGGTTGTCCACTGTGACGTTTTGCTTGGGGGCACTGGCGCAGGCGCCCAGCAGGGCAAGGCTCAAGGGGAGAAGCAGGCGGGCAGCGGTCATGGAGGCTCCGTTGTGTGGCGACGAAGGGCGAGCATAACCGAAGATGAGACAGGGTGTGACAAGCGGGGATTTTGTGGCGAATGGGCTGGCCCTTTCGCGAGCAAGCCCGCTCCCACATGTTGACCGTGTTCCAAACGATCTACTCGGTCAAGTGTGGGCGCGGCTCACTCGCGAAGAGGCCGGCTCAGGCGCTGGGGATCTATCAGAACAACACCTTCGCCACATCCGCAAAGCGCTTGGCAAAGTGCACGGTCATGCCTTCCTTCAAATACTCCGGCAACTCCTCAAAGCTCCCGCGATTCGGCTCCGGCAAGATCAGCTCGTGAATCTTCTGGCGGCGCGCCGCAATCACCTTTTCACGCACGCCGCCAATCGGCAGCACATGCCCGGTCAACGTCAGCTCGCCGGTCATGGCCACGCCTTTTTTCGGTGGCTGGTTGCGCGCCAGGGACAGCAGCGCACTGGCCATGGTCACGCCAGCGCTCGGGCCGTCTTTGAGCGTGGCGCCTTCCGGCACGTGCAAGTGCACGAAGGCTTCGTCGAAGAACTTCGGATCGCCGCCAAACGACTTCAGGTTCGAGCTGATGTAGCTGTAGGCAATCTCGGCGGATTCCTTCATCACTTCACCCAACTGCCCGGTGAGTTTGAAGCCGCGATTGAGCGTGTGGATACGCGTCGCCTCGATTGGCAAGGTTGCGCCGCCCATGCTGGTCCAGGCCAGGCCGGTAATTACGCCGGTGCCGGACAGCACTTGCTCGTTGCGGAACACTGGCATGCCCAGTGAGCTTTCCAGGTCCTTGTTGCCGATCTTGATGACCGTGTTCGGCTCATCCAGCAGCTTGACCACCGCCTTGCGCACCAGTTTGCCCAGTTGTTTCTCCAACTGGCGCACCCCGGCTTCCCGCGCATACCCGTCGATCAACGCGCGCAAGGCGCCGTCGCTGATGGTCAGGCTGGTTTTCGACACGCCGGCTTTTTCCAGCTGTTTTGGCCACAGGTGGCGCTTGGCGATGGCGACTTTTTCTTCGGTGATGTAGCCCGACAGGCGAATCACTTCCATACGGTCCAGCAACGGACCCGGGATCGAGTCCAGGGTGTTGGCGGTGCACACGAACAGCACTTTGGACAGATCCAGGCGCAGGTCCAGGTAATGGTCGAGGAATTCGACGTTCTGCTCCGGGTCGAGGGTTTCCAGGAGCGCCGACGCCGGGTCGCCCTGGTAGCTCTGGCCCATCTTGTCGATCTCGTCGAGCATGATCACCGGGTTCATCACCTCGACATCCTTGAGCGCCTGCACCAGCTTGCCTGGCATGGCGCCGATGTAGGTGCGGCGATGGCCCTTGATCTCGGCCTCGTCGCGCATGCCGCCGACACTGAACCGATAGAACGGTCTGCCCAGGGATTCGGCGATAGATTTACCCACGCTGGTCTTGCCCACGCCCGGCGGGCCGACCAGCAGCACGATGGAACCGGCGACTTCGCCTTTATAAGCGCCGACCGCAAGGAATTCGAGGATGCGACTTTTGATGTCATCCAGGCCGGCGTGGTGCTTATCCAGCACTTTGCGCGCGTGTTTGAGGTCGAGCTTGTCCTCGCCATACACGCCCCATGGCACGGAGGTCGCCCAGTCCAGGTAGTTGCGCGTGACGGCGTATTCCGGCGAGCCCGTTTCCAGGATCGACAGTTTGTTCATCTCTTCGCTGATGCGCTTTTGCGCCTGGGCCGGCAGCACTTTGTCCACCAGGCGTTGTTCGAACTGCTCGACGTCCGCGCTGCGGTCATCCTTGGTCAGGCCCAGCTCTTGCTGGATGACCTTGAGTTGTTCCTTGAGGAAGAATTCGCGCTGGTGCTCACCGATCTTGCGGTTCACCTCGGCGGAGATTTCCTTCTGCAGGCGCGCAACTTCGACTTCCTTGCGCAGCATCGGCAGCACTTTTTCCATGCGCTTGAGCATGGGCACGCAGTCGAGCACTTCCTGCAATTCGTTACCGGTCGCCGAGGTCAACGCGGCGGCGAAGTCGGTGAGCGGCGACGGGTCGTTGGGGCTGAAGCGGTTGAGGTAGTTCTTCAACTCTTCGCTGTACAGCGGGTTGAGGGGCAGCAGTTCCTTGATCGCATTGATCAGCGCCATGCCGTAGGCCTTAACCTCGTCGGTCGGCTGGGTGGGCTGGTGCGGGTATTCGACTTCCACCAGGTACGGTGGGCGGTGGTGCTTGAGCCAGGTCTTGATTCGCACGCGGGTCAGGCCCTGGGCGACGAATTGCAGCTTGCCGTTCTCGCGGCTGGCGTGGTGCACCTTCACCAGGGTGCCGTACAGCGGCAGGGCCGAGGTGTCGAAGTGGCGCGGGTCTTCCGGCGGCGTTTCCATGAAAAACAGCGCAAGGGAGTGGTGGTCGGATTTGCTCACCAGTTCCAGGGTTTCGGCCCACGGTTCTTCATTGACGATCACCGGCAGCACTTGCGCCGGGAAGAACGGGCGGTTGTGGATCGGGATGATGTAAACCTTGTCCGGCAGGTTTTGCCCCGGCAGGGCCAGGCCGGTGCTGGAGGAGGTTTCGTGTTCGGCGTTTTCGGGGTCGGCGTAATCGTTGAGGTCGATATCAGGGAATTCTTGCTGGTCGCTCATGGGGCACCTGCATAAGGAAGTATGCAGGTTAGATGGGGCGCGGCAGCGGTGGTTTCAATGGCGGGGGTGAGATAGCAACATATTGCATAATATTTTCGAAACGCCGCTTGACCCGGTGGCAGCGGGCTCGCCTGCACGGCGGTGCATCAGCCACTGATCAGTGGGCTGGCAGACCCACCTGCTTGACCGCGCGCGCTCAGCTGATTTTGTGGAGATAGGCGGGCAGGGGCTGCTCCGGCAATACCGACAGAACCTTAAGGCGCTGCAACATGCGCTGCCGTGCCCGCTGCAAATGCTCGCGCAAATTCAGCGCAGCCGCATCAAATGCACCGTGCAGCAACAACTCCAGAATCAAGCGATGTTCGGCGAGCATGGCCGGATCGGCACCGATCCCCAGCAAACGGTAGAAAATACGACTGATGATCATCGGGCTCTGGCCCTGGCGGATCAGCGCGGCGATCTTGCGGTTTTGCAGGCCGGCCAGGCAGCGCTGGTGCAAGTCTTCTTCGATCTGTTCGATAGCCTGCAGGCTGCATTGCGGGCTTTGCTGGGCGTCCACTACGCGCTGCAACATGGCTTCGAGCATCTCGCGGTCGAGGTTCGGTGCGCTCTGGCGCAGGGCTTCGGGTTCCAGGCAGGCGCGCAGTTCGTAGTCTTCGGTGACTTCCCGCGCGGTCAGCGGCCCGGCGAGCCACTGTGAGTAAGGTTCTTTTTCCACCAGGCCACGATCGCGCAGGCGCATCAGCGCTTCACGCACCACCGCGCGGCTGACGCCATAGTGGTCGGCGGCGGCTTGTTCATCCAGGCGGTAGTGACCGAACGCGATACAGGTGGACAGCGCCGCACCAATTTCCTCAACGATCCGCTCGCCCAGGGGCCGCGTATCCACCAACTCGTCGTCGCCATTGAGGCCCAGGTGCGCAGGGCTCAAGGGCAGGCGCAGCGGCTCCATGGCCAGGCCGTCGGGGTTGATCAGGTAACCGCGACCGTTGAAGCGGCAGATCAAGCCTTCGGCATGCAGCAGGTCGAGCGCCTTGCGCACCGGGACGCGGCTGGTGCCGAACAGTTCGGCCAGCGGCGCTTCGAGCAAAACCAGCCCGTGGCGGGCGGTGCCGTTGACGATCGCATCACGCAATAGCTGGTGAATCATCGCGTAACGGGAGGCCGAGGCGGACACTGCTTTCATCGCGTTCTCTTTGGCGTGTAGGACGGTGGCCGGGGATTCTCTCATAGTTGCGCCTGTCACTCCGCGCCACGTCGGTGGCACTTTTTTGGGGCCTTGTGGATAGACATGTTACTTTTCTGCACCAAAATGTACTTATTAATAAAAGATACATTATTTCAATCGGCACCTGCTCACAGGCGTTCGCTCACTATTTTGGCGGCGCTTGGGACTCTCTAGCGCGTAGCTTTTGTCGATTAAGCTGAGTTCCACTCAAGGCAGTGATAGCAGACTGGCACGAAAGCTGCCTCTGTAAAACGTACATTTTATTAATATGTACGTTTTATGAGGTTCATGCTGATGTCAGACGCCACTTCCATGGCCGAGGCTTTCGCCAGCGGTCGCAGCGACCCGGTGCAGGTGCTCGAACAGGTCCTCCTGCACGCGAGCATGGCCCCCACGGTGTTTATCTCTCTGACTGCCGAGCGTGCCCGGCGTGAGGCCGAAGCCTCCGCTGCGCGCTGGCGGGCTGGCCAGCCCTTGAGTGTGTTCGACGGTGTGCCGCTGGCCTGGAAAGACCTGTTCGACGTCGCCGGCAGCATCACCACGGCTGGCGCCGCTTATCGTCGTGAGGCGCCGGCCGCCTTGCTCGATGCGCCGAGCGTGGGGCTGTTGTGCCGCGCCGGGATGGTCAGCGTGGGCAAGACCAACCTCAGCGAACTGGCGTATTCGGGCCTGGGGTTGAACCCGCATTTCGGCACGCCCTACAACCCGAGCGGCAGCGATCAACCGCGCATCCCAGGCGGCTCATCATCGGGTTCAGCGGTCGCCGTGGCCGCCGGGATCGTGCCGATCGCCATGGGCACCGACACCGCAGGCTCAATCCGCATTCCCGCGGCGCTCAATGGTGTGGTGGGTTACCGCAGCAGCAGCCGACGCTACAGCCGCGACGGCGTATTCCCATTGGCGCACACCCTCGACAGCCTCGGCCCACTGACCCGCAGCGTGCGCGATGCGCTGGCAATCGACGACCTGCAAAATGGCCGCACGCAAACCCATGTCGCCCGCAGCCTCAAGGGCCAGCGCTTTGTGCTTGAGCAAGGCGCACTGGAAGACATTGAGCCTGCGGTACGCAATAACCTGCTGCGCGCGGTGGACCAACTGCGGGCCGCCGGTGCGCTGATCGAGGTGCGCCCGTCAGCGACTTTTCAGGCCACGCTGGAGCTGATCAAGCACCACGGCTGGCTCGGCTCCTTTGAAGCCTTTGCCCTCCATCAAACCCTGCTCGACAGCCGCGACGCCGAACAACTCGACCCGCGTGTGCGCCGCCGCCTTGAAGCCGCGCGTTCATTGCCGGCCAGCCAATTGATCCACCTGACCGACGCACGCCGACGCCTGCAACAACAGCTGATCGACGACCTCGACGGCGCTGTCCTGATAACCCCGACCGTTGCCCATGTCGCGCCGGCGTTGGCTCCGCTGGAAGCTGACGACGAGCTGTTCGTGCGCACCAACCTCGCCACCCTGCGCCTGACCATGCCCGGCAGTTTGCTGGACATGCCCGGCGTTACCTTGCCCAGCGGCCGTGATGCCCTGGGCCTGCCCACCGGGCTGCTGCTCAGCGCCCCGATGGGGGAAGACGCACGCCTGCTGCGCGCTGCGTTGTCCGTCGAATCCGTAATGACTATTTAAGGAGACATACCATGGCTAAAGACATTCTCTGTGCATTTGGCGTCGACGTTGACGCCGTCGCCGGCTGGCTCGGTTCCTACGGCGGTGAAGACTCGCCGGACGATATTTCCCGCGGCCTGTTCGCCGGTGAGATCGGTGCGCCGCGTTTACTGAAATTGTTCGAACGTTACGGGTTGCGCACCACCTGGTTTATCCCCGGCCACTCGATGGAAACCTTCCCGGAGCAGATGAAGGCGGTGGCCGATGCCGGTCACGAAATCGGCGTGCATGGCTACAGCCACGAAAACCCGATTGCGATGACCGCCGAGCAGGAAGAAATCGTCCTCGATAAGTCCATCGAACTGATCACCCAGGTCACCGGCAAACGCCCCACCGGCTACGTCGCCCCGTGGTGGGAATTCAGCAAGGTCACCAACGAACTGCTGCTGAAAAAAGGCATCAAGTACGACCACAGCCTGATGCACAACGACTTCCACCCTTACTACGTACGCAAGGGCGACAGCTGGACCAAGATCGACTACAGCCAGCACCCCGACACCTGGATGAAACCCCTGGTGCGCGGCGAAGAAACCGACCTGGTGGAGATTCCGGCCAACTGGTACCTCGACGACCTGCCGCCGATGATGTTCATCAAAAAAGCCCCCAACAGCCACGGCTTCGTCAACCCGCGCCACCTCGAAGAAATGTGGCGCGACCAGTTCGACTGGGTCTACCGCGAACACGAACATGCCGTGTTCACCATGACCATCCACCCTGACGTGTCCGGTCGCCCGCAAGTGCTGTTGATGCTCGAGCGCTTGATCGAACACATCCAGAGCCATGCCGGCGTGCGCTTCGTGACGTTCGACGAAATCGCCGACGACTTTATCCGCCGTCAACCCCGTTCCTGACCCCCACTGAAGCGGCCCAACCCACCCTCGAGGCGCGATTTATGTCCATCTACAACAAGCTTGACCTGACTGGCTGGAAACCCCGGCAACTGACGTCCCGGGAAGTGCGCTTTGCCACCTGGATCGCGTTTTTCGCCTGGGTGTTTGCGGTGTATGACTTCATCCTGTTCGGCACCTTGCTGCCGGAGATCGGCCGGCACTTTGGCTGGGGTGAAGTGGAGCAAGCTGAAATCGCGACCTGGGTGGCGGTGGGCACGGCGGTGGTCGCCTTTGCGATTGGCCCCGTCGTCGATAAGTTGGGGCGGCGCAAAGGCATTATTTTCACCGTGGCCGGTTCCGCGCTGTGCTCGGCACTGACCGCGATTGGCGGGGCGTGGGGCAAGTCGCCGCTGATTCTGATCCGTTCGCTGGGTGGCCTGGGGTATGCCGAGGAAACCGTCAACGCCACGTACCTGAGCGAGTTGTATGGTGCCTCGGAAGATCCGCGCCTGACCAAGCGCCGTGGCTTTATCTACAGCCTGGTGCAGGGCGGCTGGCCGGTCGGTGCGTTGATCGCCGCCGGGTTGACCGCGCTGCTGCTGCCGATCATCGGCTGGCAGGGTTGCTTCATCTTTGCCGCAATCCCGGCCATCGTGATTGCGATCATGGCGCGCAAGCTCAAGGAGAGCCCACAGTTCCAGATTCACCAGCGCATCAGTGAGCTGCGTAAAAGCGGCGCGGTGACCGAAGCGCAAAACGTCGCCGTGACCTACGGTGTGGACTATGACGAGCACAGCAAGGCAGGGCTCAAAGCCGCCTTCCGTGGCCCGGCTCGCCGCGCCACCCTGGTAATCGGCGCTGCGCTGTTGCTCAACTGGGCGGCGATCCAGGTGTTCAGCGTGCTTGGCACCTCGGTGATTGTCAGCGTGCACCACATCTCGTTCGAGAACTCGCTGATCATCCTCGTGCTCTCAAACCTGGTGGGTTACTGCGGTTACCTGACTCACGGCTGGATGGGCGACAAGATCGGCCGCCGCAACGTGATCGGCCTGGGCTGGATGCTCGGCGGCCTGGCCTTTGCCGGGATGCTGTTTGGCCCAAGCAATATGCCGATGGTGGTCGGGCTGTACAGCCTGGGCCTGTTCTTTCTGATCGGGCCGTACTCGGCGGCGCTGTTCTTCATCAGCGAGAGTTTCCCGACCAGCATCCGCGCCACCGGTGGCGCGATCATCCATGCCATGGGCCCGATTGGCGCGGTCGTCGCCGGCTTTGGCGCCACCCAGGTGTTGTCCGCCGGCAGCGATTGGCAGACCGCCGCGCTGTGGTTCGGTGCGCTGCCGTGCTTCTTGTCCGGCGCGCTGATGTTTGCCGCTCGCCATGTGCGTCCGGAAACCGTTCAGTAAGGAGTTTTAGATGAGCCGTAAAGTTGCCCTGATTACCGGTGCCGCCAGCGGCATCGGCCAAGCCCTGGCCGTGGCGTATGCACGTAACGGCGTGGCGGTGGTGGGCGGGTATTACCCGGCCGACCCGCATGACCCGCACACCACCGTCGCCCTGGTGCAGAAGGCGGGCGGCGAATGCCTGATGCTGGCGCTGGACGTGGGCGATACCGCTTCGGTGGACGCCCTGGCCGAGCAGGCCGTGCAGCATTTTGGGCGTCTGGATTACGCGGTGGCCAATGCCGGCCTGCTGCGCCGCGCGCCCTTGCTGGAGATGACCGATGAAGGGTGGAACGAGATGCTCAATGTCGACCTGACGGGGGTGATGCGCACCTTCCGTGCGGCGACCCGGCACATGACCGAAGGCGGCGCGCTGGTGGCGATTTCATCGATTGCCGGTGGCGTTTATGGCTGGCAGGAGCACAGCCATTACGCGGCGGCGAAGGCGGGCGTGCCGGGGTTGTGCCGTTCGCTGGCGGTGGAGTTGGCGCCGTTGGGGATTCGTTGCAATGCGGTGATACCCGGGTTGATCGAGACGCCGCAGTCGTTGGACGCGAAGCATTCGTTGGGGCCTGAGGGGTTGGCCAAGGCCGCGCGGGCAATCCCGCTGGGCCGGGTAGGGCGCGCGGATGAAGTGGCGTCACTGGTGCAATTTTTGACCAGCGAGGCATCGAGTTATTTGACCGGGCAGAGCATCGTGATCGATGGCGGCCTGACCGTACGCTGGCCCGATTGACTGGACTGGGTCTGAAAATGTGGGAGCGGGCTTGCGCGCGAAGACGGTGGGTCAGTAACAGGTGCATCGACTGAGACGACGCATTCGCGAGCAAGCCCGCTCCCACATTGGATCTATATTGACCTAAGGAGATGTGTGTATGTCCCAACTCACCCACCGACGCGCCGTGATTACCGGTGCCGGCAGTGGCATCGGCGCCGCTATCGCGCGTGCCTTCGCCGCCGAAGGCGCACGCCTGTTGCTGGCCGACCGCAACGCCGCCAGCCTCGCCGAAACCGCCATCACCTGCCGCAACCTCGGCGCCGAGGTCTTCGAATGCCTGGCTGACGTCGGCACCGTCGACGGTGCCCAGGCCAGTGTCGACCGCTGCGTCGAACACTTCGGCGGCATCGATATTCTGGTCAATAACGCCGGCATGCTGACCCAGGCACGCTGCGTCGACCTGTCCATCGAAATGTGGAACGACATGCTGCGCGTCGACCTCACCAGTGTGTTCGTCGCCAGCCAGCGCGCGTTGCCGCACATGCTTGCGCAGCGCTGGGGCCGCATCATCAATGTCGCCTCGCAACTGGGGATCAAGGGCGGTGCCGAATTGACGCACTATGCGGCGGCCAAGGCCGGGGTAATCGGTTTCACCAAGTCTCTGGCGCTGGAAGTGGCCAAGGACAATGTGCTGGTCAACGCTATCGCGCCCGGCCCGATTGAAACGCCGCTGGTGGGTGGCATCAGCGACGACTGGAAGCGCGCCAAGGCCGCCGAATTGCCCCTGGGCCGCTTCGGCCTGGCGGACGAAGTCGCGCCCACCGCCGTGCTGCTGGCCAGTGAGCCGGGCGGCAATCTGTTCGTGGGCCAGACCCTGGGCCCGAACTCCGGCGATGTCATGCCATGAGTGAGGTGTAGCCATGTGCGGACTCTGCGGTTTGCTCGGTGAAGACCTGCACTGGAGCGACCCTCTGGGCGATGAGCTGCCGCGACGCCGTGAACGCCTGCGCCGCATCGCGGCGATCAACCAGGTGCTGGCGGTGTTCCGGCTCAAGGTCGAAGACTTTCAGGGCGCTTCGTACCTGCTGATGGGCGCCACTGGCAAGCAAGCGTTGGCGAGTGGCCTGGACCCTCTCTGGCAGGCGGCAGAAAGCATGCTCGGCCGCCCGCTGGACCCGCTTGACCCGCGCGTGCTTGATCACCTGGAGTCGTCATGAGCATCGCCCTCAACGTCATCACCGGCTTCCTTGGCAGTGGTAAAACCACCTTGCTTACGCGCCTCTTACACGGCGAAAGCCTCGGCGACACGGCACTGTTGATCAACGAGTTCGGCGATGTCGGCATCGACCATCTGTTGGTGGAAGAGGTCGCCCCGGACACGGTGTTGCTGCCCAGCGGTTGCGTGTGCTGCTCGATTCGTGGCGAGTTGAAAGAGGCGCTGCTCGGCCTGTTGCAACGCCGTGAGCGCGGTGAAATCCCGGCGTTCAAACGCGTGATCCTGGAAACCACCGGCCTTGCCGACCCGGCGCCGATCCTCGCCACCTTGAACAACGACGTGCAACTGCGCGGCCGCTTTCACATTGGCCTGGTGATTACCCTGGTCGACGCCAGCCACGCCGAGCTTCAGGAGCGCCTGCACCCGGAATGGCTGGCCCAGGTTGCTGCGGCCGATCGGCTGTTGCTGAGCAAGACCGACCTCGCCGGCGACTGTGATTCGCTGCGCACGCATTTGCAGGCGCTGAATGCCGGCACACCGATCCTCAATACCCATGACATTCTCAGCGGCGACCAATTGTTGCTCGGCGAGGGGTTGCGCAGCGCCGAGCCCGCCGTTGAAGTCAGCCGCTGGCAATTGCACCAAACCACCACGGCCACCCACGGCGCCGCGCAAGTGTGCTGCCTGACCTTCGAACAGCCGTTGGACTGGGTCGGCTTCGGGGTCTGGTTGTCGATGCTGCTAAGATGCCACGGCGAACGAATCCTTCGCGTCAAAGGACTGCTTAACGTGAACGCAAGCTCGGCCCCCATCGTCATTCATGGCGTGCAGCACTGCCTGCATGCCCCGGTGCACTTGCCTGCCTGGCCAGGCACCGACCGCCAATCACGGCTGGTATTTATCCTGCGCGGCCTCGACCCGGCACTGCTGCGCCGCTCTTTTGAAGTGTTCTCGCGGCGGTTCGCCGCATGATCACCTTGCGTGTCCTCGGTACGTCGGTGACCTTGCTCGAATGCCTGCGCGTGCGCGCCGAACAGGAACTGGGCATTCGCCTGGTCTACCAGGTGCACGATGTCGCACAGGCGCAACGCATCGCGGTAATGCAGCCCGAGAGTTACGACCTGTACGACCAATGGTTCCACAACGTTGATTTTGTGTGGCCGGCGCGCGCGATCCAGCCGATCGACACGCGGCGTATCGCGTTGTGGCACGAGATCAACGAATTGCCCAAGCGCGGCCGGCTGTCGGCCAATGATCGCCTGGGCAGCGGCAGCGTGCCCAGTGAGCGCCTGTTCGTGCAGCATGACGGCAGCCTCGGCAGCACCGTGACCGAGCGCATCAGCATGCTGCCGCTGACCCACAATGCTGACAGTTTTGCCTATCGCCCCGAGCGTTTGCCCGAAGGATTCAGCCACGGCAATGAAAGTTGGGGCTGGCTGCTCGACCCGGCCTGGCGCGCGCGTACCGCGCTGCAAAGTGACGCGGCCATCGGCGCGCTGGATGCCGCTTTGGCGGTGCAGGGCGCGGGGCTGGCGCAGTTCAAGGACGTCGGCAATATGAGCATCGAGGAGATTGATGTGCTGGCCGACATCCTGGTGCGCAAGCAGAAGGAGGGGCACTTTGCGGCGTTCTGGTCGGATGATGAAGAGGCGGCGCAGCTGATGCTGAGCCCGAGCATTGATATCCAGAGCCTGTGGTCGCCGACCTTGATGCGCCTGCACCGGGCAGGGGTCAAGTACCGGTTGGCGGTGCCTCGCGAAGGCTACCGCGCCTGGTTTGGCGGGTTGTCGTTGTCGCGCCATGCCCAAGGGCCGGTGCTGGATGCGGCGTATGCTTACCTGAATTGGTGGTTGTCCGGTTGGCCGGGGGCGGTCATGGCGCGCCAGGGTTACTACATCGGCAACCCGGCGCGCACGCGCGATCATTTGAGCCACGCCGAGTGGGATTACTGGTATGCCGGCAAGCCAGCACGCGAAGAATTGCTGGGCAGCGATGGCTTGCCGTTGATCGACATCGGTGAAGTGCGGGATGGCGGCTCGTATGAGCAACGCATGGGGCACATCGCGGTGTGGAACTCAGTGATGGATGAACACAACTACCTGGTGCGCCGATGGGGGGACTTCATGCGCGCGCGCAGCGCTTAGGTCAGTGGTTGCGCACCTGTCAATAATGTGACGCAAAAGTTCCAGTGTTTGTTGAGTGTACTTATCCCAAGTCCCAGCTAATCTGCTTAAACCAAATATCCAATAAAATTGGATATTTTTTTGACGCCAGACCAGCCGCCGCCAGGGATGCGTATGAACAAGCAACGCAGTGGCACCGAGAGGCGAATCCTGCCGGAGGGCACGGCAATGACGTGGCGCCACACCTTCCAGACCCGCATCGCCGCGGTGTTGGCGCTATTGCTACTGGTGGTCGTGGCGGCGACTTACTTCGCGGTCAAGGTCGCCACCACCCGCGCCGTGGAAAACCAGGCCCAAGTCCAGCTCACTACCGGCATCCAGGTGTTCGAGCGCTTGCTGGAGCTGCGCGGGCGCCGTCTGCAATACGGGCTGGACTGGCTCACCGTCGATGCTCCGTTCAAACACGCAGTGATTGAAGGCCAGCCCGAATCGATTCGGGCTGCGCTGCGTCGGCGTGGCCCCGGCATCCACTCAACGGAAGTATTCGTGTTGAGCCTGGAGGGCAAGGTGATGGTTAGCACCTTGCCGGAACTGACCGGCGGTCAGCCGTTCCCCTATGCCGAGGCGTTGCGTCATGCGCGGCGCAGTGGCTTGCAGATGCTCATCGTTGCCATGGACGGCCAGCCGTATTTGCTGGTGCAGGATGAAGTGCTCGACCCGCTGCCTATTGCCCGCGTAGTCATGGGCTTTGCGATGGACAAGCTGTTCGCCAACGAACTGCGCTCCATGAGCAACCTTGAGCTGTCGTTCCTCGGCGTGCAGGACGGCCGCGTCGGCCAGTTGTTCAGTACCCAGCCTGAGGCCTACCAGGCTGCGATCATCCATATGATGCACGAGGCGCCGCTGGACCCTGCAGCGCGGATCACTGTGTTTTACGGGCAACGGGTGCTCAGCCAGGTGCTGCCGCTGGCCAATACCGGCGAGGGCGACGAGGTGCGCGTGTTGCTGCAAAGCCCGCTGGACCATGCGCTGGAGTCCTTTGCGCCGCTGGACCAGCAGTTTATGGGGATTGCCCTGGCGGTGCTGCTCGTGTCGCTGGCGGGCGCGTTGTTCCTGGCGCGACGCGTGTCACGCCCGCTCAACGCCCTGGTGCAAGCGGCGGAACGGATTGGTGCCGGTGACTACCACACGCCGGTGCAGGTGCGCAGCCACGATGAGTTCGGCGTGTTGGCCCGGGCATTCAACGCCATGCAAAGCGGAATTGCCGTGCGCGAGCGTCAATTGGCCCATAACGCCCTGCATGACCCGCTCACCGGGTTGCCCAATCGCGCCCTGGCCATGGAGCGCCTGGGCAGCGCGATCAGTGCCCGGCGGCCGGTGGTGTTGGTGTACCTGGGGATTGAAAACTACCGGGTGATCAACGAAGGCTTCGGCCCTCAGGGCGTCGAAGAAATGCTCCGCGAAGCCAGCCGATGCCTGTCGATGAGCCTGCAGGCCAGCGACACCGCCGCGCGCATCGCCGGCAGTGAATTTTTACTGTTGTTGGAAAATACTGATATCGACTGCGCCGTGGCGCGTGTCGACCGCCTGTATGGGCTGCTCACCGAACCCCAGCGTATCGGCCATGATGAAGTGCGCCATGAAGTGAGTATCGGCATCGCGGCTTACCCGGCCGACGGCCAGCAGGTGGATGAACTGATCAGCCGCGCCGCCATTGCCCGGCATGATGCGGCGAGCTTGTCCGGGTATTTGCAGATCTACCAGCAGGACCGCGACCTGGCGCATCAGCGCCAGATCACGCTGATTCGCGACTTGCGTCGCGCGGTGGTGGAGGGCGAATTGTTCCTCTGTTACCAGCCTAAACTCGATCTGGTTGACGGCCGTGTGCGTCAGGCCGAAGCCCTGTTGCGCTGGCAGCATCCGACCCTTGGCCAAGTGTCACCGACCGAATTCATTCCCCTCGCCGAGCGCACCGGCAGCATGGGCGCCTTGACCCTGTGGGCGATCGAGGAGGCTATTCGCCAAATGGCCGAGTGGGCACAACGCGGTTTGCACCTGCAGCTGTCGGTGAATATCTCGGTGGACGACTTGGCGGATGACGACCTGGCTATTCGTGTCACCGCCTTGTTGATGCACTACAACGTATCGGCCGAGCACTTGATTTTCGAAATCACTGAAAGCGCGATCATGCACAACCCGCAGCAGGCCCTCAGCGTGCTGGAGCAACTGCGCGGCTGCGGCATCAGCCTGTCGGTGGATGACTTTGGCACGGGCTATTCATCGCTCGCGCAATTGCAGCGCTTGCCGGTGCAGGAATTGAAGATCGACCAATCCTTCATCCGCAACCTCGACAGCGCCAGCGGCGATGGCGTGATCGTGCGGTCAACCATCGAAATGAGCCACAACCTGGGGCTCAAGGTGGTGGCGGAAGGGGTGGAGTTCGAGCCCAGCCTGATGCTGCTCAAACAGTGGAAGTGCGACACCGCACAGGGTTACCTGATCAGCCGGCCGTTGAATGCCATGGCGTTTGAACGGTGGATGCGGCGTGAGCATGTTGCCTTGTAAACCCGATCTCCAGCACACCACCTGAACCCGGTGGGAGGGGGCTTGCTCCCGAAAGCGGTGGGTCAGTGGAAGAATCGACAACGGGTACACCGCCATCGGGAACAAGCCCCCTCCCACAGGTCGCTCGCGGCAGGCACAAAAAAGGCGGCTACCCATCAGGTAGCCGCCTTGTGTTTACCACCGGTAATGCTTAATCCGGCAGTTTGAACGCCATCACGTAGTCACCCTGCTTGGTGCCCAGCGAGCCGTGACCGCCGGCCATGACCAGCACGTACTGCTTGCCGTCCTTGCCGGTGTAAGTCATCGGTGTGGTTTGCGCGCCTGCAGGCAGGCGGCCTTCCCACAGTTGCTTGCCGTTTTTCACGTCATAAGCACGCAGGTACTGGTCGAGGGTGCCGCTGAGGAAGGACACGCCACCGGCGGTGGTGAAAGTACCACCCAGGCTAGGCACGCCCATGGTCAGTGGGATTGGAACCGGCGAGCTGTCGCGCACGGTGCCGTTCTTGTGCATCCAGATGGTTTTGTGGGTGGTCAGGTCGACCGCTGCCACATAACCCCACGCCGGCGCCTGGCACGGCAGGCCCAGAGGCGACAGCAGGGCTTCGAGGATCACGCCGTATGGCGCGCCTTTGTTTGGCTGTACGCCTTCGGTCTCGCTGACGCGTGGACCTTGCTTGGCAATGTCGGCCGCCGGGATCAGTTTCGATTTGAACGCCATGTAGCTCGGGTTCACGAACGCAATCTGACGCACCGGGTCAACCGAAATGCCGCCCCAGTCGAACACGCCGAAGTTACCCGGGTAAACGATCGAACCTTGCAGCGATGGCGGAGTGAACGGACCGTCATAGCGCATCGATTTGAAATCGATCCGGCACAGCATCTGGTCGAACGGCGTCACGCCCCACATGTCGCGTTCTTTCAACGGCGGCGGCATGAAGTTCAGGTCGGACTTCGGTTGGGTCGGGGAGGTGTGATCGCCGGCCACTGCGCCTTGCGGTACAGGGATTTCGTTGATCGGCACCACCGGCTTGCCGTTGCTGCGGTCCAGCACATAGATGCTGCCTTGCTTGGTCGACGCCATCACCGCTTGCTTGACGCCGTCAGCGGTCTTGATGTCGATCAGGCTAGGCTGGCCGCCCACGTCCATGTCCCACAGGTCGTGGTGAGTGAACTGGAAGGTCCACTTCACATGGCCGCTGTCGATGTCCAGGGCCGTCAGGCCGGCGCTGTATTTTTCCGAATCTTCGGTACGGTCGCCGCCGTATTGGTCAGGCATCTGGTTGCCCATCGGCAGGTAGAGCATGCCGAGTTTTTCATCGACGCTGAACATGGACCACATGTTCGGCGAGTTGCGCGTGTAGGTCTTGCCCTCGGCCAACGGGGTGGTGTCGTCCGGGTTGCCGCTGTCCCAGTTCCACACCAGCTTGCCGGTGTGCACGTCGAACGCGCGGATGACACCGCTAGGCTCGTCGGTGGAGACGTTGTCGGTCACGTGACCGCCGATCACAACCAGGTTCTTGGTTACGGCCGGTGGCGACGTGGAGTAGTAACCGCCTGGGGCGAAGCTGCCGATATTGGCACGCAGGTCGACCTGGCCTTTGTCACCGAAGTCTTCGCACATCTTGCCGGTGTCGGCGTTCAGCGCGATCAGACGGGTATCGGCGGTCGGTACGAAAATACGTTTCGGGCAGACGGCACTCACCGGCGCAGCGCTGGCACTGCCGGTCGGGCTCTGCTCGGAAGCGTATACCGCGTCATCGTGATACGACACGCCACGGCAGGTCATGTGCGCCCAACCTTTGAAGTTCGCGGCACCTTCGGTGCTGATCTTCGGGTCGAAACGCCAGATTTCCTTGCCGGTGTCCGGGTCCAGGGCAATCACCTGGCTGTGCGGCGTGCACACATAGAGCATGCCGTTGACTTTCAGCGGGGTGTTTTCTGCGGTGGTTTCACCGGGATCGCCTGGGCCAGGGATGTCACCGGTACGGAAGGTCCACGCCGGCACCAGCTTGTGGGCGTTTTCCGGGGTGATCTGCGCCAGGGGCGAGTAACGATCACCGAACGCCGAACGGCCATAGGAGTTCCAGTCGCCATCGGCCTGGGTCGGTGCGGCGCTGGCCATGCCAGGCACCGCGTCACGGTCCAGTTGGCCGGTCTTGACCATTTCACCCGGGTTGGTGAATTGGCTGGCCAGGGCGGCAGCACCGGCCAGCACCACGGCTACGCTCAGCGCACCCGTGCCCAGTGGTGCGGCTTGACCACGCAGCAACGGACGGCGAAACCACGGCAGCAACAAGACGATGCCCAGCGCGAACAGCAGGGCCAGACGTGGCACCAGCTGCCACCAATCCAGGCCGACTTCCCACAGTGCCCACACGGTACTGGCGAACAGCACCAGTGCGTACAGGCCCAGCGCAGCGCGGCGGGTAGCCAGCAGCAAAACGCCGGTGAGGGCGATGCCGATACCGGCCAGCAGGTAGTACAGCGACCCGCCGAGCATGCTCAGCTTGACGCCGCCGGCCAGCAAGGCCAGCCCCATGATCAGCAGCAAGACGCCTAGCAACCTGGGCAGCAGGCGGCTTGGGCTTGAAGCACCATCAGTGCTCATAGTGTGTTTCTCCGTGACGTTGGAATTATGTAACCCCGTGCTTCACTGTAGATGACGATTTGGCGCGGGCTAGGTTCAGCGTTAATTCGAGTTTTTCTGGGGATAAGAGGGTTATCCACAAGCGGGCGATTTATTCCCAGGCGCAGGTCGGTGTAAGACAGCGCTGTCTTCGATGAAAGGTAAATTCGGCAAGATGGGATCGACCGCGGGCGTGAAACGTTTCAGTTTGTTGCCGACAAGGATAAAGCGCTGATGCGCCAAGAGAAAGCGCAAATCGCAAGATGCATCATTTCAGTTTTGGTAACAGTGACTAAGTGTCGCTGCAAAACAAATGTGGGAGGGGCTTGCTCCCGATAGCAGTGGGTCAGCCATGAACAGGTCGACTGACACACTGTCATCGGGAGCAAGCCCCCTCCCACTGGGGATTTTCGGTGTTTTTTAGAAGGTGGTACGCACCCCGAACTGCACGCTTCTGCCCGGTGCCGGCGCGATATCGCGCAGAATCGAGCTGGCGTAGCGCACGGTCTGGTTGGTCAGGTTTTCGCCATTAACGAACGCCAGCCATTGGCTGCCACCCACATTGAAGCGATAACCCGCGCTTGCGCCCAGCGTGGTGTAGCCATCGGTGCCACGCTCGTTATCCGGCACTCGCCCTTGACCGGCCGCGTGTTCCACATTGATGCGCGCCTGCCAGCGGTCGAATTCCCACAGCAACCCGCTGTTCAAGCGCAGGGGCGCAATGCGTGGCAAGGCTTCGCCCGTGTCGAGGTTGGTGGCGCGGGTGTAGTCCCCCGACAGTTCCAGGGCGAATTTGCCGTAGGCGCCTTCGCCGAGTTTCCAGTGATCCTGGGCCTCGAAGCCGGCGAAACGTGCGCGTACGCCGGAGTATGTGTACTCAGGAATGCCCGCCGCGTCTTCTTCACCTTCATCGTTAAGCGTACGACCTGTGCCCAGCAAGCCGATGTAATTGGAGAAGCGGCTGTAAAACACGCCAAAGCTGCCCTTGTGGGTGCCGTTGTCAAAGCGCAACGCCAGGTCGCTGGACACGGCTTTTTCTTTCTTCAGCTTGGCGTCGCCCAGCTCGTAAGTGCCGGTCGCGACGTGGGCGCCGTTGGCATATAGCTCGTAAAAGGTCGGCGCGCGTTCGGTGTAGCCCAGGGTTGCGGCCAGGGACCAGATCGGCGTAAGGGTGTAGACCGCGCCGGACGACAGGCTGCCGGCGGTGAAGTCATTGGCGTGGTCGGCGCCGGCAAAGCGCGCATTGCCCTTGGCGTTCGGGTCGATGTTGGTGTGTTCCAGGCGCCCGCCGAGGCTGAGCTTCAGGCGCTCGGTGGCCTGCATTTCTTCGAGGATGAACAGCGCGCCGGCGTTGGTGTCGGTCTGTGGCACGAAGGCTTCTTCGCCCAGTGCCGAGAACTCGTTACGGGTCACTTGTGCGCCCACCACGCCATCGAACGGGCCCAGCGGTTGGTGGCGGGCTTCAACGCGCGCCTCATAACCCTTGTTCTTGAAGATCGTGCCGGTTTCGCCGCCTTCGATTTCGCGGTGCTCGTAATCGGTGTAGCCCGCGTCGAGTTTTACCGAGGTAAACGGGCCTTGCAGGTTGCGGATCTCGGACGCAAAGGCGTAGTGATCCTGCTTCATGCGGATGCGCACGTCCTGTTCGGCGGGTGAGCCGTAGTTGGCGTCGTAGTTGCTGTAGGACAGCCCGGCATAACCGTCGTCCCAGGTGTAGGAACCGCCCAGCGCGCCGCCGTCCTGGCGCCCGTCGCTGTTGCCCAGGCGGCCATTCTTGCCAGGCCCGTCTTCGGTTTGCGGGGCATGGCGGCTGCGGGCCTGACCGGGGATTTTGAGGTCGTTGAATTGCCGCGCATTGGCGTCCAGATGCAGCGCGAAGGTGCCGTTGCCGGCTTCCAGTTTGCCGGCGCTGCTGCGGGTGGTGTCGGCGCCGCCATAGCGCAATTCACCTGCACCGTGGATGCCTTCGATGGCTTCGGTGGGGATGCGGTTATCGAACGTGTTGACCACGCCGCCAATCGCGCTGCCGCCATACAACAGCGCGGCCGGGCCTCGCACGATTTCAATGCGCTCGACGTTGACCGGGTCCAACGGCACCGCATGGTCATAGGACAGTGACGACGCGTCCAGTGCGCCCACGCCGTTGCGCAGAATGCGAATGCGGTCGCCATCCTGGCCTCGAATGATCGGGCGGCTGGCGCCTGGGCCAAAGTACGAAGACGACACACCTGGCTGCTTGTTCAGGGTCTCGCCGAGGCTGCCTTTTTGTTGCAGCGTGAGGTCATCGCCTTCCAGCACGGTGGTGGGCGAGGCGAGTTGTTCACTGCCCAGCGGGTTGCCGGTAATCACTTGGGGTTGCAGCTCAAGGGCGTGGGCTTCAGAGCAGATCAGCAGGGCGGCGGCAAGCGGGGTCAAGCGCCACAGAGAGGAGAGGGACATCGGACATTCCTTGGCAAAACGGCACAAAAAAGAGAAGGCTTAAAACGGTATCGGAAGCGTTACTTTTGATAAGTATCGTTACAATATAACATCTCTTTTTTTGCTGAAAAGGGGAACTTTTCTTCAGGGGCTATATTCAATGCGGTGCTTCCACCCGTACGCCCCGTCGGCTAAGGTGCGCGGCTGTGTTTCCTCTTTTTGCAAAAGGCCCGGCATGACCGCGACAAGCAACGACCCGCTCCACGGTGTGACCCTGCAGCACGTCCTCACCACCCTGGTGGAACATTACGAATGGAGTGGTCTGGCCGAACGCATCGATATCCGCTGCTTCAAGAGCGACCCGAGCATCAAGTCGAGCCTGACGTTCCTGCGCAAAACCCCGTGGGCGCGGGAGAAAGTCGAAAGCTTGTACGTCAAGCTGATGCGTACCAAACGCCCGCTGGACTGAGCCGATGAAACGCTTTGTCGCGGTCGCGGCACTGGCCGGCTGGGTGGGGCTGGCGATTCAGCAATACCTGATTTTCTATTCGCGCTGGTCGACCGACGCCAGCCTGTTGGGCGGGCTGATCAACTTTTTCAGTTTCTTCACCGTGCTCACCAACACCTTGGTCGTGGTGGTGTTGAGCTATGCGCTGGTCAGTCGCGATTCCACAGCCAAACGGTGGTTCCTGACGCCGGCGGTTACCAGTGGGGTTGCCGCGAGCATCGTCGTGGTCAGCCTGGCCTACAACCTGCTGTTGCGGCATTTATGGAGCCCGACGGGCTTTCAATTTATCGCCGACGAATTGCTGCACGACGTGATGCCGGTGCTGTTTTTAATCTACTGGTGGCGCTGTGTACCGAAGGGCCGCTTGCGTTTCAAACACATCGGCGCCTGGGTGATCTACCCGCTGGTGTACTTCGCTTATGTGCTGCTGCGCGGGCATTTGCTCGGGCAATATCAGTACCCGTTCATTGATGTGGCCACCCTCGGTTATCCACAGGTGTTTGTGAATGCCGGGGGGCTCCTGGCGGGGTTTGTGCTGATTGCGGTGGCCGTGGTGGGGCTGGATAAATGCTTAAAGCCACCCCGAGAATAAAGGTGGGAGCGGGCTTGCTCGCGAAAGCGGACGGTCAGTCAATGCATCTGACACTGAGCCACCGTTTTCGCCAGCCAGCCCGCTCCCACAATTGAGTTGCGTCCGGCTCAGTCTTCTGTGCTGCCTTCGGCGCGCCAGTAACCCACAGCTTTGAGATACTCTTCATTGACCTTGTGCGTGTCCAGCAGCACTCGCCGCACCTGGCGCGACAGCTTGGTTTCGGTCGCCACGAAGCTGTAAAGCGAGCCGCTCGGCAGCGTCAGTGAGCGCACGGTGTCGAGCAGGTCATCCTGGCCGCGCACCACCCACATCACGTCCACATCGGCAGCACTGTTCAGTGTTTGCTGTTCCGCCGCATCGGCGATTTCAATCACCGCCAGCACTTTACGGCCCGCCGGTAATTCCTCCAGGCGGCGCGCGATGGCGGGCAGGGCGGTTTCATCGCCGATCAGCAGGTAGCTGTCGAAGATATCCGGCACGATCATCGAACCGCGTGGCCCGCCGATGTACAGGTGTTGGCCGACCTGCGCCTGCTCGGCCCACGTGGAGGCAGGGCCGTCGCCGTGCAGCACGAAGTCGATATCCAGCTCGCCGATACTCAGGTCGAAGCGACGCGGTGTGTAGTCGCGCATGGCCGGTTGCGGGCCGTCGCCCTTGATAGTGAAGGTCGGGCTTTCCAGCGCGGCCTGTTCGGCGGCGTTCTGCGGGAACAGCAGTTTGATGTGGTCGTCGCTGCCCAGGCTGACAAAGCCCGCCAGTTCCGGCCCGCCCAAGGTGATGCGGCGCATGCGTGGGGTGATATCGACTACCCGCAGCACGTGCAGGCGACGACGTTTGATTTCGTGGGTGACGCGGTGGATAGCTTGCGTATTCATTGGTCTTTCCCGTCGGCAATGGCTTGAGCGGTGCGGTTGAGCAGCGCCGCGACACGCACGATTTCTTCCGGGCTCCAGCGCCCGTGGTGCGAATGCAAGGCGTGACGCAGGTTGTGTACCGCCTCGTGAATTTCCGGTGGGCGGTCGTGGCCGCGTAACGCGCGTTTGCTGACGTCGATGCGCATGCGCACACCGTCCAGCGCAACGGCTTGTTCGCTAAGGAAGAGACGACCGGCGTCGGTAATTGTGTAGCGTTTTTTTCCGCCATCGGCGTCGCCCTGGATCAGATCGCTTTCTTCCAGAAAAGTCAGGGTCGGGTAAATCACGCCGGGGCTTGGGGTATAGGCGCCGTCGAACAGGCTTTCGATTTGGCGGATCAGGTCGTAGCCGTGGCAGGGCTGCTCGGCGATCAACGCTGGCAGCAGCAGTTTCAAATCGCCGGGTGCAAACACCCGGGGGCCGCGACCGCGGCTGGCGCGTGGGTCAAAGCCGTCACGCTGGTGGGAATGGTCTCGCATGGCAGGAACCTCTGTGTGTTTCTAGATATAACTTAAGATATATCTTACGGCCTGCGCAAAGCCGCCCGACAGACGGTTGTTCGTCGCGCCCTCATTGTGAAACCTGTTAGTTGCCATGCCCGCGTCACAGCGCGCTTCTGTTAGTTGATGTAATCCACTTCTTACAGACTTATTAAGTTGTAAAGCATTCTCATTAGTCCTGACGTAGTCCGTGTCTTACAGCTGTTTTTAAAGTTTTGGCAAATGGCCATAATTTTCTGATGTGTCTTGGTATTGCAAGGCTACGCGATTCAGGGAAACAGACGGCTTACTCTTTCAAACTTGAAATGCACACTGGCCTGGCTTTGAGCGAACACTGATTTGCAATACAAGTTATTGGAAAGCTGTGCAATTCCTACGCAGGACTGCGGCAGGATTTATTTGATGAGTCATTACTCTTATTTGGATGTTTGCAAATGAAAACTAAGATGAAAACTGCGCTGTTGTCTGTCGGTCTGTTGATGGGTTCGATGTCTGTGGCTAACGCGTCGGATGGCACCATTACCTTCTTGGGGTCGGTCCACTCGGGTGCGTGCTCTATCAAGCCTGAATCCGTAGACCAGACCGTCCGCCTTGGCGCGATCGCCAAGCATCAACTGCAAGCTGGCGGCAAGTCTGAAGCCCGCAGTGTGAAGATTGAGCTGGAAGGCTGCGACCTGACCGGCCTCACCGACAAAACCGTGACCACCTCCTTCACCGCGTCGCCATCCGACGCTGTGCCGGGTGCGATCGGCACCGTCGGTGGGGCTGGCGGCATCGGCATCATGATGACCCATGGCGGCAAAGTCATTGAGCTGGGCACACCTACCACGCCGCAAGCGATTACCACGGGCAACAACACGCTGGAGTTTGGTGCCTATGTGCAAGGCGCCGCTACCGCCGACATCATCCCTGGCGATTTCAGCGCGGTCACCAACTTCACCTTGGCTTATCAGTAAGTTTCCCCCCGCCACCCAAGGGTGGCGGGGGACGCTGACCGGAGATAAATAGGTGAAGACACTCATAACTGTCGCTATTGCCTCTTCATTGATGATGCTCCTCAGCCCTGATGTGGCTGCACGCACGGCGTCGCAGGGCGAAGGGGTCGTCACGCTGGGTGGAGAGATAGTTGACTCCGCCTGTGGGTTGGAGCTGGCCAGCGTCAATCAAACCATCGAAATGCCTCCTGAACCGATAGGCCGACTTTTGCGCAACGCCGTCGGCGCTGTGCAGCCGTTCCAGTTACGCCTGGTCAATTGCTCCCTGACTCGCCCCGACCCGAATCGCCCCGGTGTAAACCTGCCTGATTGGGAACACCTGCGCGTCACGTTTGACGGGCCTCGCGACCGAGGCGGGATGTCCTTTGCGGTCTTTGGCGGTTCGCAGGGGGTGGCCCTGCACATTCAGGATGCGGCCGGTCAGGAGAGCGTTCCCGGTGTACCGATGGCGTTAATGCCCCTGGCCAATGGCGACATGACACTTCATTACACGCTTCGCCTGGTCGGTAATGGACTGCCATTGGTGACGGGTGCCCACGGTGCCGCAGTGCGGTTCAAGTTGGAATACTTTTGAACACGGGTTGCTTTAATGTTAAATACGTTGAAGGTCAAAAATACACTTCGTCCGAGTATCGTTGGCGGGTTGATGTCACTGGCAGGCACAGCAATGGGCGCCGCTGATATCGAGTTTAATACCGATGTTCTTGATCTTGTCGATCGCTCTAATATTGATTTGTCTCGGTTTGCGCGCAGCGGTTTTATCCTGCCCGGCACTTACTCGATGGTGGTACAGATCAATAGCCAGTCTATGGCTGAACATTCAATAGCGTTCTATCACCCTGATGACGACCCGAAAGGCAGTCAAGCCTGTTTGTCAGCGGAACTGGTGGAACAGTTGGGCCTGAAAGAGTCCGGTGCCGCCACACTTAAATGGTGGAAGGGCGGGCAGTGCCTGGACATTCAAAGTTTGCCGGGCATGGAAGTCAGTGGTGACCTGGCGACGTCCACCCTGAACATCAACCTGCCCCAAGCCTACCTTGAGTACAACGCGATCAATTGGGACCCGCCCTCGCGTTGGGATGAAGGCGTGCCGGGGTTGTTGCTGGACTACAACCTGACGGCGCAATCGAATTACCAAAAGAACGAGCGCACCCGCAATAACCTCAGTGGCAATGGCACCGTCGGGGCCAATGCCGGGGCCTGGCGCCTGCGTGCGGATTGGCAGGGGCGTGTGGAAAAAGGCCGTGAAGGGCCGGCGGGTGATCGCCAGATAGAGTGGAGCCGCTACTACGCATATCGCGCCATTCCAGCGCTGAGAGCGCGCTTGCTGGTGGGCGAAAACTACCTGTACTCCGACCTGTTTGACAGCTTTCGCTTTACCGGCGTGGCGCTCAATTCGGATGAAAGCCAACTGCCGCCCAACTTGCGTGGTTATGCCCCGGAAGTGGTCGGGGTGGCCAAGACTAATGCAAAAGTCGTTATCAGCCAGCAGGGGCGTGTACTGCATGAAACCCTGGTGGCGGCAGGCCCGTTTCGCATCCAGGACCTCAACGACGCCGTGACCGGCAAGATCGACGTGCGCGTTGAAGAGCAAGACGGTTCGGTGCACACCTTCCAGATGGACACGGCAGGCGTTCCCTACCTGACGCGCCCCGGGCAGGTTCGCTACAAGGTCGCGACAGGGCGCCCGACCAATCTGCAGTACGGCGCCGAAGGCAACGCGTTCGGCACCGGCGAGTTCTCCTGGGGCATCAGCAACGGCTGGTCGCTGTTTGGCGGCGGCATGACCGACAACAACTACCGCGCGCTCACGGTCGGTGCGGGGCGTGACCTGTTGGCGTTCGGGGCTGTCTCGCTGGACGTTACCCAATCCCATGCCAATGTGTGGAACGAGTCACTGTCGGGTAAATCCTATCGCCTTCAATACTCCAAGAACTTTGAACAGTACGACAGCCAGGTGACCTTTGCCGGTTACCGGTTTTCCGACAAGAACTACTTGAGTATGGCTGAGTACCTGGATGCCCGGCATTACGGTTTGAGCGGCGAACTCGGCGGGCGTGGGCGCTTCAACGAGAACGGTGAGTACAGCGAGGACTGGCGGCCGATCGGCGGCAATAAAGCCCTGTACACGGTGACGGTGAACAAACAGTTTCGTGATATGGGCACCACTGTCTACGCAAGCTACAACAAACAGACGTATTGGGACCGGCCGGACACCCAGCGTTGGAACCTGACAGTGTCCCGCTACTTCAATGTGGGCAGCGTCAAGAACATGAGCTTGTCACTGAATGCCTACCGCACTCAGGAATACAGCTACAAAGATAACGGCTTGGCGCTGACGGTGAGTTTACCGTTGGGGCGCACCGGCACCTTGTCGATGGATGCTAACAGGGCCGCAGGCGAAAACACCTTTTCAACGCGCTACGCCGATCGCTTTGATGAGCGTAATAGCTACCAGCTCAGTGCAAGTGACAAATCCGCCAGTGGTTACCTCAGCCATATCGGTGACCAGGCCGACATCGACGTCAGCGTCAGTACGCAACAGGGGAATGGCCGGACCCTCGGTGCGACGGTTCGCGGCGGTGGCACGCTCACGCCTTACGGTGGCGCACTGCACCGAACCAGCAGCACCGGCGGCACCCGCCTGATGGTCGACACCGCAGGTGTGGCCGATGTGCCGGTGCGCGGTTATGGCACACCTACGCGCAGCAACGCCTTCGGCAAAGCGGTGATCTCCGATATCAGCAGCTACCAGCGCACGGCAGCCAGCGTTGATCTGGAGAAATTGCCGAGCAATGTCGAAGCCACGCAATCGATGACGCAGCTGACGCTCACCGAAGGCGCCATCGGTTATCGCGCGCTGGACGTGGTTGCCGGCGAGAAAGCCATGGCTGAACTGCGGCTGCCCGATGGCACGTCACCGCCGTTTGGCGCGACGGTGCAGAACCTCAAACAACAAGACACCGGCATTGTGAATGACGGCGGCAGCGTCTACCTGAGCGGCATTCAGCCGGGCGGGCAGATGAGTGTCAGTTGGGGCGGCGATGCGCGGTGCATCTTCACGCTGCCCACGGTGTTACCGCCAGATAGCCTGACCCATGCCCTGAAACTGCGCTGCCAAATGGTAGCCGCCACTGATCAAGCCCTGCCCGAGCCTGAAGCACTGACCGGCCAGCGCACCCCTATGGAGAACCCATCCTCATGATGCTCACGACACGCCTTACCTTACCGACCTTCGCGTTGCTGGCGCTCGGCTTGAGCCAGAGTGTCAACGCCGCTGTCGGCCTGGACCGCACCCGAGTGATTTTTGATGGTGGCAAGGATGCAACCAGCGTCAACATCACCAATAACAACACCCAGTTGCCGTACCTGGCCCAGGGTTGGATCGAAGACGAAGACGGTAAAAAAATCAATTCGCCCCTGATCGTACTGCCGCCGGTGCAACGCCTGGAGCCGGGCAAGCAAAGCCAGGTCAAAGTCCAGGCGCTGCCGGCAGCCAAGTCGTTGCCGCAGGATCGAGAGACGGTCTACTACTTCAACCTGCGGGAGATTCCGCCGCGCAGTGACAAGTCCAACACCCTGCAGATTGCCCTGCAAACCCGAATCAAATTGTTCTACCGCCCGCAGGCGATTACGCCAAGCCAGCAAGACCTGTCCACCCCCTGGCAGGAAAAGCTGACGCTGACCCGCGACGGCGATCGTTACCAGGTCAACAACCCGACGCCTTACTACGTGACCCTGGTGGATGCGCGCAGCAGCAAGGACGGCAAAACCGTGGCCGGGTTTGTACCGGTGATGGTTCCGCCCAAAGGCACGCTGGCCCTGGGGCCAACCGCCCGGGAACTTGGCAACACGCCTTACCTGGCCTACGTGAATGATTACGGCGGACGCCCGCTGATGCCCTTCACCTGCACAGGCTCAACGTGCCAGGTGAATGTGCAAGCGTCAGCGTCTACCCAGTAATGCTGGCTGCCGGAGAAAACCATGAATTCGCACAACGTGAAGGTCTTGGGCGGCCTGCTACTGGCCTTTATGGGAAGCGCATACGCCGCCGAGGACGGCGAGGATGTGGAGGGCATGAACGGCATGCTCAACGTGCTCGGGACCCTGCATGAAACCCCTTGCAGCCTGGAGATGACATCACTGCATCAAACCGTTGAGTTGGGCGCCGTCACCACCAGCCAGTTGCAACGGCCGGGTGACCAGGCCACATCCGTGGCGTTTCAGCTGCGTTTCAGCGATTGCAACCGCACCGCCGGCAGCATTCGCAACGAACGCACGGGCAACCTGACCTGGAGTGCTTTTCAGCCTGTGCTGTCGGTCGCGTTCATGGCGCCGGCCGATGCTGATGATCCACGCCTGGTCAAAGTACAAGGCATCACCGGCATGGGCCTGCGCTTGACCGACGACCTGGGGCGCGATGTACAGCTGGGCTCAAGGGGCCAACCGTTATTTTTGACGTTGGGCAAAGACACCCAGACCTGGAATGTCCAGCCCACGCGTACGTCTGCGCCGTTGAGCAGCGGGGCATTCAAGGCCGTGGTGGATTTCAGGCTCAACTATGAGTGAGGGCAGAACTATGGCTAAGCCAACCGGCCCGTGGGCCATGCTTATCGGTGGCGGCCTGCTGTGGGCCGCCGGCCAGGTGGTGCAGGCCGATACCAACCTGACCATCCGCGCGACGATCATCGCGCCGCCACCGTGTGTGATCAACGGCGGCAGCACGCTGGATGTGCCGTTCGGCAATGACCTGCTGACGTCGCGGGTGGATGGGGTGAATTACCGTCGAGAGGTGCCTTACACCGTCGTCTGTGATTCGCCGTTCAGCAACGCGATGAAACTGGAACTCAAGGGCACAGCGGCGGCGTTTGATCCTGACGTGCTCTTGACCCGCAAGGCGGACCTTGGGGTCAAGCTGTTCATCAATGGGGCCGACTGGCCGCTGAATACGGCGGTGAATTTTACCCACCCGAACTTCCCGGTCGTGCAGGCGGTGCCAGTCAAACGTGCGGGCAGCCGCCTGACAGGAGGCGTCTTTGATGCGGCCGCCACCCTTGTGGTCGATTACCAATGAAGACGTTTACCCATAAAGAGAAACGCCCCATGACCTTTTGGCAGCAGCGAGCATTGCTCGCCTTGTGTTCCATCGGCCTGTGCAGCGGTGCGTCGGCCAACCTCACGTTCAGCGGCACGCTGAACGAGCCGCCGCCCTGCACGATTGATGCGGGCAACACCATTGAGGTCGACTTTGGCGACGTCGGGGTCAAGCGCGTCGATGGCGTGAAGTACCGCAAGGGCGTCGGCTACACCATCACCTGTGGCGCCGACACGCTGCCGTGGGAGTTGAAGTTGAGTGTCAACGGCACCGCCACGGCGTTTGACGGCTCGGCGGTGCAGACCAGCGTGCCGGAGCTGGGCATTCGGCTGTTCCAGAACAACCTGCCGTTTGCGCTTAACACGCCACTGGATATCAACCTGTCGTCACCGCCCGTCTTGGAAGCCGTGCCCGTCCAACGGCTGGGTGCCGTGCTGACGCCCGCGCGGTTTACGGCGGTGGCCACGCTGTTGGCCGAATACGAGTAGGAGTCGAGTCTATGCGAGATCAAATGGTTCACAGGGCCTGGCCCGGTGCAGGGCTGGCCGTACTGCTGGTGTTCGGCCTGCTCCCCGAGGCGTATGCCGCTGACAACCTGAGTTTCAAGGGCAACCTGGTGGAAGAAGCCTGCACGATTCGTCCGGGGGACGAGGCGATCAAAATGGAACTCTGGGACGTGACCAGCAAGCACCTCTACATCAACACGCGCTCACAGGGGCGCAGGTTCGAACTGCACCTGGAAGACTGTGACACCACGATCGGCAACACGGTGACCATCTCGTTTGGCGGCACGGAAAGCGCGGCGCTGCCCGGGTTGTTCGCACTGGACGGTGGCAGTGGCGCCACGGGCATCGGCGTTGGCATCGAGACCCTGAGCGACAAGCCGTTGCCCATCAACGCCGTGAGTGACGAGCAGCGCTTGGTGGATGGCAACAATGTGATTGAGCTCAAGGCCTACGTGAAGGGCGAGCCTCAAGCCATCCGGGACCAGACCATCGGGCCTGGAGCGTACACCGTGACCTCGACGTTTACGCTCGACTACCCGTGAAGATGAGCGGTTATTCGGAGGCTGAAAAAACGCCTCCTTCAAACCTCAACTCTCTTCTGCGCAGCCACCTTATGTACGGGAACGTCCCGGGGGCGGCGCCTGCGCAGAAGAGTAACGAGAGATCAAAATGAAACGACTATATACAGCCATTGTGCTTCTCGTTTTTATGGGTATTACACCGGCCGTAAGGGCAGTTGATTGCCGTGTGAATGGTGCAGGGTGGACAACGGTCGGGGGCGGAAATTTAAACCTGCAAGTTCCCGTCAATGTCCGATTGGATACCAGCCAAAACCGGGTTTTCCTCGAAGGGGCGAGGCTTGAATGTCGCTACACGCCAGGCCCTTGGACTCCATCGGTGAGTGAGGACTACTGGGCAACGGGCAATTTAGCGGGCACGCCTTGGACACCGGGCCCCAAGTTCGTCTCGGAAGGCACGGGCTTGCGAGTCAATGGGACGAACATGAACACCCCGGTTCCCACTGGGATCCGGGTAGCCACCATGCCCGATAACGCAATAGGGTATCCGATTGATGTAACCCCTTATATTTTGATGCGTAACAGCCCAGGGAATCCGATCGACGTTCGAATTGGGGACAATCTCGGGCTATTGCGTATGACCCAGACGAATAATGGCGGGACGGGCTCCACACAGCTCTTGGTCACTTACATCGCCAACAACAATTTCACTGTGTCCCCGTCCACCTGCACCATCAACAATAACAACCCGCTCGAGATCAACTTCGGCACCGTGCACCAAAGGGCGATCGGCACCGATCCGTTGACCACCACCATCCGCAGCGATCGCAGGCTCGCGTACTCATGCCCGGACGGCGGGATTACTACGCCGATCACCATCACCTACAAAGGCAGCCCGTCGGCGTTCGACACACGCCTTTTGGTGATGACCAACCCGGACGTGGGCACAGCACTGGTGCGTGGGGGCGCGGCGGTTCAAGTCGGTGGCTCGTTCCGCACCAATATTAACAACAGCACCGGCGGCGACGATGTGACGTTTGCTCTGGTTCGGCGAGCGGGGTCGCTGCCGACCACGGGGGCCGTCACTGGCAGCGGTGTGCTCGTGATGGGAGTGCCATAAATGAAACGATGCTATGTAGCCGTGGTGCTTCTTGGCCTGATAGGTATGACGACGAACGCGCACGCCGCTGATTGCCGTGTGAATGGCGGAGGGTGGCAATCCGTCGGTCACGGCCAAACGATAAATCTGCATGTGCCCGTTACGGTCCGCGTGGGTTCGGACAGAACCCGGCTGCTCCTGGAGGGGGCGTCGCTGCAATGTCGATTCTCTCTCGGTCAGCCAGGCGCTCCTCAATATACCGACTATTGGGGAACCGCGGTGCAAGCCGGAAACCCTTGGGTACCCGGCCCAAAATTCAACAATCAAGGCACCGGCTTACGCATTAACGGGAGCTTCTATAACACCCCGGTTCCGTTTGGTATCCGGCTAGCGAGCATGCCCAACAACGGTGTCGGATACCCCATCGAAGCAACCCCCTATATTTTGTTACGCAACGATCCGAGCAACCCGATCGACATTCGAATAGGGGACGTATTGGGTACGTTAAATCTCCACCAAACCAATAATTACAACCTGACGAATACGCGGCTAATACTGACGTACTCCGCCGCGAATAACTTCGGCCTCACCCCGTCAACGTGCACGATCAACAATAACAACCCGCTCGAGATCAACTTCGGCACCGTGCACCAAAGGGCAATCGGCACCGATCCGTTGACCACCACCATCCGCAGCGACCGCAGGCTCGCGTACTCGTGCCCGGACGGCGGGATTACTACGCCGATCACCATCACCTACAAAGGCAGCCCGTCGGCGTTCGACACGCGCCTTTTGGTGATGACCAACCCGGACGTGGGCACCGCAATGCTGCGCAACGGCGCAGCGGTTCAAGTCGGTGGCGCGTTCCGAACCAACATCACCAACAGCACGGGCGGCGACGATGTGACGTTTACTCTGGTGCGGCGAGCGGGGTCGCTGCCGACCACGGGGGCCGTCACTGGCAGCGGTGTGCTCGTGATGGGAGTGCCATAAATGAAACGATGCTATGTAGCCGTGATGCTTCTTGGCCTGGTAGGTATGACGACGAACGCGCACGCCGCTGATTGCCGTGTGAATGGCGGAGGGTGGCAATACGTCGGTCACGGCCAAACGATAAACCTGCATGTGCCCGTTACGGTCCGCGTGGGTTCGGACAGAACCCGGCTGATCCTGGAGGGGGCGTCGCTGCACTGTCGATTCTCTCTCGGACAGCCAGGCTCCCCTCACTTTACCGACTATTGGGGAACCGCGGTGCAAGCCGGAACCCCTTGGGCACCCGGCCCGAAATTCACCCATCAGGGTACCGGCCTACGCATTAACGGGAGCTTCTATAACACCCCGGTTCCGTTTGATATCCGGCTGGCGAGCATGCCCAACAACGGGGTTGGATACCCCATCGAAGCAACCCCCTATATTTTGTTACGCAACGATCCGAGCAACCCGATCGACATTCGAGTAGGGGACGTATTGGGTACGTTAAATCTGCGCCAGACCAATAATTACAACCTGACGAATACGCGGCTCATACTGACGTACTCTGCCGCGAATAACTTCGGCCTCACCCCGTCAACGTGCACGATCAACAATAACAACCCAATCGAGATCAACTTCGGTACGGTGAACCAAAGGGCAATCGGCACCGATCCGTTGACCACCACCGTCCGCAGCGACCGCAGGCTCACGTACTCCTGCCCGGACGGTGGGATTACCACCCCGATCACCATCACCTACAAAGGCACCCCGTCGTCGTTCGACCCGCGCCTGCTCGTGATGACCAACCCGGACGTGGGCACCGCAATGCTGCGCAACGGCGCAGCGGTTCAAGTCGGTGGCGCGTTCCGAACCAACATCACCAACAGCACGGGCGGCGACGATGTGACGTTTACTCTGGTGCGGCGAGCGGGATCGCTGCCAACCCCAGGTGCCGTCACCGGCACTGGCGTGCTGGTGATGGGCGTGCCATGACACCGACAGCCTGTGCGCGAAAGCGGCCTATCGACACAGGGTTTGGCTGCCCGGCTGCAGGTACGGCAGCAAAATCGGCGCCATGCCCTTGAGTACCTGCACCGGCAGCGCGGAGGTGAATTTGAAGTTTTGCGCTGAGCTGCCCGGTACAAACGCCGTCAGCGTGCCGAAGTGCCGATCACCGATATAGAACACAAAGGTCGCGGTGCGGTTGATCGCTTTGGAACTGATCACCCGCCCACCGGCGCCGATTGCTTCGATGCGGTTGTCCCCGGTGCCGGTTTTGCCGCCCATGGCCAGCGGCGTGCCGTCGGCCAATTTGAAACTGCCCGACACACGCTTGGCCGTGCCTGCATCCACGACTTGCGACAACGCCCCGCGCAACGCGGTGGCAACCTCGGACGGCATCACCCGTTTGCCTGGCTCAGGGTTGTTGACCACGCGGGTTTCATAGGGGGTGTCGGCGGCAAAATGCAGGCTGTCGATGCGCAGCACTTTGCCGCGCACGCCGTCGTTAAGGATGATGCCCATCAGTTCAGCGAGCGCGGCGGGGCGATCGCCAGAGCTGCCAATCGCGGTGGCGAGCGAGGGCACCAGATGGTCGAAGGGGTAGCCCACCGCCTGCCAACGCTGATGAATATCCAGAAAGGCTTCGATCTCCAGCATGGTGCGGATGCGGCTGTCGCGCGCACGTTGATGGCGGCTCTTGAACAGCCAGCTGTACACCTCCTGGCGCTCGAACTGGCTGGCCTTGACCACCTCGGCCAAGGACGCGTCGGCGTGGTTGAGCAGGTAGCCGAGTAACCACAGGTCCAGCGGGTGCACCTTGGCGATGTAGCCCTGGTCGGGCAAATCATAGGTGCCGGGGCCGTAGTCTTTGTAGAGGCGCTGCAAACGCTCGTCGGTGAGTTTTTCGCTGGTTTTGGCGCTCACCAGGTGTGAGCGCACAAAGCGGTTGAAGGTGTCCTGGTTGGCTTCGGGAAACAGGTAGCGGTGGACGGCGGCCAGGCGGATAGCCGTGGGGTGCAGGCCGTCGAGAAAGGTTTCCAGGCGCGCCTGGGTGTCTTTTTTCTGGTACTTCTTCCAGAACTTGAGCAGGAAGGTGGTGCCTTCGCGGTCAGCAAATTTGGCCAGGTACTCCTGGCGACGTGGGTCGTCGTCATCCTTGAGCAACTGCGCGCTGTTATTGGCGCCGGCATAGGTGACGTAACGCTCAAGGTCACGCATCAGGCGAATGAACGGCAGGTTGATCGACTCGCGCAGCGCGTCACGCAGCGACGGGCTGCGGCCGTTGTCTTCATTGCGAAAGTTGTGGAAGTGATGCAGGCCGCCGCCGGTAAAAAAACCTTCGTTGGGGCTGGCCGAATACGTGCGGTCGAGGGCGGCATCGAGCATGTGGGCAAGGGATTTATCCGGCGTCTGAATCAGGTAGTCGACGGCCCAACGGCTGATGCGGTCCTGGTCGGCGATGTCGACTTTTTTCAGTGCGGCCGGCGTTTGCGTGCCATAGCGGTCATGCAGTTCGCTGATGATCTGCAGGTAAGTGGTGAGCACGCGCAATTTGGCGGTGGAGCCCAGTTCCAGTTTGCTGCCTTCATTGATGTCGAAGGGCTGGTCGGTATTGTCGGTTTGCACGCGCACCCGCGAGCCATCCGGCGTCAATTCGAACAGGGTGAAGCTGTAGCGCACTTGCGGCGTGCTGGCGGGCGTGAGCAGGCGCTCGCCGAGCAGGCCCATGCTGCCCGCGAAGACAGGGTCGGCCAGCTGCTTGAGGTAGTCGGTGGCTTGAGTTTGCAACTTGGCTTGCAAGGTGCTGGTGGCCGAAAGGTCCAGGCGGTCGAGGTCGTACAGCGGCCGGTTAAGCAGGGCGGCGACGCGGCTGCGGGCCACGCTGATGCCTTTGTTGGTATCGATGGGTTGGAGCGTCGGCTGTTGCTGCCAGTCACGATACGTGACGTGCGAGGCGAGGGCCGCGTTGAGCAGTGCCGAGTCGATTACCGCGCTCTGCCCCAACAAGCGCAAATGGCTGTCGGTGAGTTGGGCAAGCTCCGCGCGACCATTGGCCAGGTAATGCGAAGGGCGGCGCTGGGCGATCATCAGCGACAACACCTGACGCAGGGCCAGGCCACGTTGCGCCAGGTGGGGCGCATCCGTTTCGCTGCCGCTCAGGGCCTGATTGACCTGCTTGAAGTCGGCGCCGTACCACACGCGCAACCCCTCAGCCAGGCCATGCACTTCACCATGCCCGGGCACGGCGGACAGCGGCACGCTGTTGAGGTAGTCGCGCACGATGTTCTGGCGCGCGACCAACGTGTCCGGCCCGGCCTGATAAGCCCGCACGCCGGCGGAAAACATCTGGCGCAGCTTCTCGCTGCCGGACAAGGTCAGGCCGTCGGGCGAGTGCCGGTATTTTTCCAGCTGGGTCGCCAACGTACTGCCGCCGGCACTCTGGCCGGGCAGGTGCAGTACCCGCGCGGCTTGTGACCAGGCCGCCTTGGCAAAGCGCGGCCAGTCCACCGCCGGGTTGGCCTGCGGCTGTGCCGGGTCGAGCAGGTCGCGGTTCTCGATGAACAACAGGCTGTTGACCACCAACGGCGGGATCGCGGCAAAACTTGAGTACAACTGCTGTGGGTACTCGAACTGGTACAGGGGCAAGGCGCGGCAGTCGGTGAGGGTCAGGCCGGCCTGGATTTTTTCCGGGTAAGGCACGAACAGGCCGTGCTCGGCGTAATTCATCAGCGCGGGGGAAAACTGCACCTGGGACTGGATCACATACCCGCGCTTGAGCAGGCGCGGCAGGAAGGTGTTGAGGTCGCTGTAACCCAGGCGCCGGTCGAATGGGCCCGCGCCCGGATAAACCATGGCCGTGCTGGGGCCGGGCTGCAGTTGATAGGTGAGGTCGTGGGCCAGGCGGCTGAGTTGCTGGGCCTGCAGGCGCGAGGTGCGCATCTCTTTGGCGGCGGCAAACCCCAGGGCAATCAGCGCCATCAACCCGATCAACCCGAACAGGCGCCGTACATAGCGCGGCCTGGGTTTATTTTTGGGTAAAGGCGCTGGGTCCGAACTGCCGTGTAGTTTCGCAGCCTTGCTCGATTCGGTTTGCCACAGTGCGCCCATAGTCGATTGATCCTTAACGCAGATTGATCGGACTTGCCTGAAGCTTAGTCGCTGGGGGCGGGGTGTGAGGGATTTGTGTGTCGGTGGCACGCGCGCGCGTTGTGGTCAGCCGCGTTGGTGTGAAGGGCGGGCCCGCTCGCCGCACAAAGGCATTTTCCAGGGAGGCGCGCCGCGACGTTTTGTCGCCCGTTGCAGGTCATATGCTCCTGTAAAATGCCCTGTTGACCGGCGCATCCCCTAAATTAGATGGTTTTTATAGTGAAAGACCCTGGTCCGAGCTTTTTATACTGCATGCCCCGCTGATCTTGCCTGGCAAGAAGGGCCCGTCCATGAGACGGCCCGGTTTCGACCAGGGCGCAGGCTTACCGGCCAGCCCCTGGAAACTCGACGGACAAACCAATAACAAAATGAGGTTGTACCCTTATGCCAGTCGGCAACCCACTGCCCCATGGCGAGACCGCTCAAGGCGGCCCGCTCAAACGCGAACTCGGTGAACGGCATATTCGCCTGATGGCCCTTGGTGCCTGTATCGGTGTCGGCCTGTTCCTGGGTTCGGCCAAGGCCATTGAAATGGCCGGCCCGGCGATCATGCTGTCCTACATCATCGGCGGCCTGGCCATTCTGGTGATCATGCGTGCGCTCGGCGAAATGGCGGTGCACAACCCCGTCGCCGGTTCGTTCAGCCGCTATGCCCAGGATTACCTCGGCCCGTTGGCGGGCTTCCTCACCGGCTGGAATTACTGGTTCCTGTGGTTGGTCACCTGCGTCGCGGAAATTACCGCCGTCGCCGTGTACATGGGCGTGTGGTTCCCCGACACCCCGCGCTGGATCTGGGCCCTGGCGGCGCTGATCAGCATGGGCACCATCAACCTGATTGCGGTCAAGGCCTTCGGTGAGTTCGAATTCTGGTTCGCGCTGATCAAGATCGTCACGATCATTGCCATGGTCATCGGTGGCGTCGGCATCATCGCGTTCGGCTTCGGCAACGACGGGGTGGCGCTGGGTATCTCCAACCTGTGGGCCCACGGCGGCTTTATGCCCAACGGCGTGCAAGGCGTGTTGATGTCGCTGCAGATGGTGATGTTCGCGTACCTGGGCGTGGAAATGATCGGCCTCACCGCCGGTGAAGCGAAGAACCCGCAGAAGACCATCCCCAGTGCCATCGGCTCGGTGTTCTGGCGCATCCTGCTGTTCTATGTGGGCGCGCTGTTCGTGATTCTGTCGATCTACCCATGGAACGAAATCGGCACCCAGGGCAGCCCGTTCGTGATGACCTTCGAGCGCCTGGGCATCAAGACCGCCGCCGGCATCATCAACTTCGTGGTGATTACCGCCGCGCTGTCGTCGTGCAACGGCGGCATTTTCAGCACCGGGCGCATGCTCTACAGCCTGGCGCAGAACGGCCAGGCCCCGGCCACCTTCGCCACCACCTCAAGCAACGGCGTGCCGCGCAAGGCGCTGCTGCTGTCGATCTTCGTGCTGTTGCTGGGCGTGCTGCTCAACTACATGGTTCCGGAAAAAGTCTTTGTGTGGGTGACCTCCATCGCTACCTTCGGCGCGATCTGGACCTGGCTGATGATCCTGCTGGCCCAGCTCAAATTCCGTAAGAGCCTGAGCCCGGCCGAACAGAAAGCGCTGAAATATCGCATGTGGCTGTACCCGGTCAGTTCGTACCTGGCGCTGGCATTCCTGGTGCTGGTGGTGGGGCTGATGGCGTACTTCCCGGACACGCGGGTTGCGCTGTACGTGGGCCCGGTATTCCTGGTGCTGCTGACGGTGCTGTTCTACGTGTTCAAGTTGCAGCCGAGCAATGCCGGGGTGCGTGCCCAAGCCTGACCGCTGAGCACTCAATCAATAGCCACTTAACAAAAAGCCACTTAACAAAAAGCCCCTTGATCGGGGCTTTTTGTTTTTCAGGCGGTAGCCCCGTGGGGCGCTTGGCTCAGGCGTTTGTTGAACGCCAGCCAGGCCCCCAGCGCTGCCATCAATGCAGCCCCCATCAGCGCGGTGAAAATCTGCACGGCAAAGGCATCGCCAGCCAGGGCGTTGATCATGTCCGCCAACGGTGCCAACAGTACGCCCAGGCAGAATACTTCCAGCGAGTAACGTCCCATCCGGCAGGTCTGCTGTGCCAGCCAGTTTTGCGTCCAGGCGCGCCCCGGCAACAGTTTGGCGGTGACGTAGGCCAGGGCCAGGAAGTGCAGCAGACGCACGGGTGACAGGTCGGTCTTGCTGATCGGATACAGCAGGTCGCTCAAGGCTGACGGCATCAGCGCATCGTGTATGTCGGGCCAGCGCCAGCCGATCGTGATGACGCCGGCGACCAGCACATAGGCCGCCGCCGCTACAAACAATGGCTGACGCAGCAGCGGCCGGTTGTCCTGTGGCCGTGGGCGTTGCGCGTAAATGGCCGCCGCGCCGCCCAGCACGAACAGCAACTGCCAGGTCACGGGGTTGAAGTACCACACACCGTCGGCAATCGCTGCCAGGTTCCAGCCCAGATGCGGCGCCAGCAGGTAGACCGCCAGCGACACCGCGACCACCGCCCAGGTGTGACGCAGCAGCGAGGGCAGCACCAGCGGCAGGCCGGCGAGCAACACGATATACAGCGGCAACGGGTCCATCAGGTTCGGCTTGAAGCGCAGCAGCAATTCATCCACCAACGCTTGCTGCGGGTGCGTCACGAAGTGGGTCAGGCCCATCTCCTCGACCAGGTCGCGGGTTTCTACATGGTTGTTGGCGAAGAACACAATGCCCATCAACATCGCGAGCAGGAAGATGTGCACCACGTACAACACCCACGTGCGCCGCAGGATCTTCAGGCTGGCCATCCAGTAACCTTCGCGCTGCAGGACCTTGCCGTAGGCCAGCACCGAGGCGTAGCCGGCCAGAAACACGAACACTTCAGCAGCGTCGCTGAAGCCGATATTGCGCAGGGTAATCTGGCCGAGAGGATTGTGGGGGACGTGATCCCAGAATATGAAGATCAACGCCAGGCCCCGAAAAAAATCGATGCGCGGGTCGCGTCCGTTCAGCATGGCAGCGGGCTCTTGAACAAATAGTTTAGTAATGACCGGCGCGCGAGCAGGTTATCGCACGCCGCACGTCGGGCGGGCGCAGGTTGGCGGTATTTGTAAGCAATTGCAAAGGCTGGGTATTACTGAATGTCTCTAGACATCAATGACCACCAAGGTGCCGTGGCTACCGGCAAGTACGGCATGCGCGGTGCCGGCTTCCACGAGGTACATCTGGCCGGCACCCACGCATATTTCGTGATGGCCGATGCTCAGGCGCAACTGGCCGCTGACCACCAGCAGCCCTTCGTTGTAAGTGTGGGTTTCTTCTTCGTAGGCCTGTTCATCCATGCGCAGCACTTTGATCCGCGCCGCGCCGACCTGGCCGAGGCGCGTGGATTTCCAGCTGTCAGGCAGTTGCGCGGCGATGGCGGCGAAGTCCAATAACGGCATGATGAATCTCCTTGTTTCAACGATGCCGTCGGTGGTCCGGTTCAGCGCACAGAGGGTTGTTTGCCGATCAGGCAGCCGCGACGTCATTGGCCTCAAAACTGTCCGCCCGCGCCATCTGCCACATGCGCGAATAGAACTCGCCGTTCACTTCACCCGTGAGCAATTCACCGGGCTTGAGGAACACATGCAGCTGCGAGAACAGTTTGATTTCAGTCGCGGACATGCGGCGCACCAAATGCTTGGCCGACAGCTGCGCCGGATGGTCCAGGCCGGCCGCCGCGAGCATTTCCGCCAGGGCCTTGAGGGTGTTGCGGTGGAAGTTGAACACGCGTTGGGCCTTGTCCGGCACTACCAGGGCGCGCTGGCGCAACGGGTCCTGGGTGGCGACGCCGGTCGGGCATTTGTTGGTGTGGCAGCTTTGTGACTGGATACAGCCGATGGCGAACATGAAGCCGCGTGCCGAGTTGGCCCAGTCGGCGCCGATGGCCAGGACGCTGGCGATATCGAACGCACTGACGATCTTGCCGCTGGCGCCGAGTTTGATCTTGTCGCGCAGATTCAGGCCGACCAGGGTGTTGTGCACAAACAGCAGGCCTTCACGCAGCGGCACGCCGATATGGTCGGTGAACTCCACGGGCGCGGCGCCGGTGCCACCTTCCTTGCCGTCGACCACGATAAAGTCCGGGAGAATGCCGGTTTCCAGCATGGCCTTGGCAATCCCCATGAACTCCCACGGGTGGCCCAGGCAGAACTTGAAACCCACCGGCTTGCCGCCGGACAGTTCGCGCAACTGGGCGATGAACTGCATCATTTCAATCGGCGTGGAAAAGGCACTGTGGCGCGACGGCGAGACGCAGTCCTCGCCCATCAGAATGCCGCGGGTGTCGGCGATTTCCTGGGTGACTTTGTGCTTGGGCAGGATCCCGCCATGGCCGGGTTTGGCGCCTTGGCTCATCTTGATTTCGATCATGCGCACTTGCGGGTTTTGCGCTTGTACGGCGAAGCGTTCCGGGTCGAAGCGGCCGTCGCTGGTGCGGCAGCCGAAGTAGCCGCTGCCCAGTTCCCAGGTCAGGTCGCCGCCGTTTTCGCGGTGGTAGGGGCTGATGCTGCCTTCGCCGGTGTCATGGGCGAAGTTGCCGAGCTTGGCGCCCTGGTTCAACGCGCGAATAGCGTTGGCGCTCAGGGACCCGAAGCTCATGGCCGAGATGTTGAACACCGACGCCGAGTACGGCTGCTTGCATTGCGGGCCGCCGACCATCACGCGAAAAGCGCTCGGGTCACTCAGCGGCGCAGGGCGCATGGAGTGGCCGATAAATTCGAAACCCGACTGGTATACGTCGATCAAGGTGCCGAAGGGTTTGTCGGCGGTTTCGTTCTTGGCGCGCGAGTAAACCAGCGAGCGCTGGGCCCGGGAGAAGGGCAGGGCGTCGCTGTCGGACTCCAGCAGGTACTGGCGGATTTCCGGGCGGATGGCTTCTACCAGGTAACGGATATTGCCCAGGATCGGGTAGTTGCGGCGCACCGCATGGGGGCTTTGCAGCAGGTCGAAAATCCCGATCAGGCTGAGAATGCCGGTGACCACGGTGATCGGCCACAGCCAGTCATGTTCGATAAAGGGCAGGCTGGCGAGGGTAAAAATGACGCACACGGCAAAGAAGGCGTAACGGCTTAGTAACGACAGGCTCATACGGGTTTCCTTGGTTCGGACTCATCGGCTAGGCGTTTTGCGCCTGAAGAAAGATCGAGAACAGCTCCGACTGGGATTTGATCCCTAGCTTGCTGTACATGTGTTTCTTATGGACTTTCACGGTTTCAACAGAGATTTCCAGCTTACGGGCGATTTCTTTGCTTGAGCAACCGCTGAGCATCAAGCGGCCCACATCCAGCTCACGGGCGGTCAGTTGCGCGCCCCACTCATCATTCTGCACCGGCGGCTGCGGTGCGCTGACCTGGTTGAGTTCAAAGGGCAGGCGCTGGCGCAGCAGACTCAATACCCAGGGTTGGATCAACGACAGCAAGGCGATTTGCTGCGGGTCAAAACGCTGCTTTGAACCCAGGGACAGGCACAGGGTACGCCCGTCCGGCAGTTGGCAATTGAACTGGATTTCATCGGCCACCACGTTCAGGCGGAAGTAACGCTGGTAATACTCGGTGAGTTCGAAATGCTCCGGCGCCACTTCAGCCAGGCGAAACAGACCGGTGCGCGACTGCTCGCGGCTGGCGATGTAGAAGGGGTCGAGCAGGTACAGGCCGTTCAGGTAATCCTGGAACAGACGGTCCGGCGTGCCATCGGCGCCCGGGCATTCGGCGAACACCAACGGGCGATGCGCGCTGCTGAAGAGCAACACCACCCAGCTGTCGAACGGCACGTAGGCGTCGAGCAACCGCACCAGTTGGGTCCAGAAGTTGGCCTGGTCCAGGGCGTCTATCATTTGCCCCACCGAACGGTGCCAGGCGATGTCTTGCAGCGACATGCTCATTGATCTACCCCTATCGGGTTACCCCTGCCGCGTAATTCCCTGGCGGGGTGTGGCTGCGCATACTGCGGCACAGAGTGAGAACAAGGAATACCCATGAAGGTCGAATTTGCCCAGTTGGCAGGCCGTGATAACGGCACAGCTTACAACCTTGAGCGCGCCTTGGCGGCAATTGCTGCCTGCGCCGCCGATACACAACTGATCGTCTTCCCGGAAACCCACCTGATGGGCTTCCCGTCGGCCGAGACCGTGGCCGACATCGCTGAACCGGTGGCTGGCCCGACCGTGCAGGCCGTTATCCAGGCTGCCCGTGCACGCAATATCAGCGTGGTCGTCGGCATGGCTGAGCGCGACGGCGGCCACTTCTACAACACCACCTTGCTGATCACGCCCGACGGCATTGCCCTGCGTTATCGCAAGAGCCACTTGTGGGCCTCGGATCGCGGCGTGTTCACCCCGGGCGATCGCTACGCCACCTGCTTGTGGAACGGTGTGCGCGTCGGCCTGTTGATCTGCTACGACATCGAGTTCCCGGAAACCGCCCGCGCCCTGGCGCAGTTGGGCGCCGAGTTGCTGATCGTCACCAACGGCAACATGGACCCGTATGGCCCCACGCACCGCACCGCGATCATGGCCCGTGCCCAGGAAAACCAGGCGTTTGCGCTGATGGTCAACCGGGTGGAAGAGGGCGATGGCGGCCTGTTGTTTGCCGGTGGCAGTGCGTTGGTCGACCCGCTTGGCACCTTGCTGTTCGAGGCCGGGCGCGAGGAAGGGCAATTTACCGTCGAGCTGGATCTCGACCAACTGGTGGCGGCTCGCAAGGACTACCGCTACCTGGATGACCAGCGTTTGAAATTGCCGGGTGAGGTGATAACGCGCAGCGATGGGACGCGCGAGTTGTTGATTCCAACAGCCTGATCGCTTTGAGGCGTCAGGTTGCTGTGGCGAGCCCGCTCGCCAAAAACGCTGTTTGCACCTAACAAAAATGACCACTGCGTTACCCACTTCAGTTCTGCCATAAATCTAATAAATCAGCGGAGAATCGCTCATGGCTCGTTTGCAACGCACCCTGTCGTTAGGGTCGGTGGTGCTATTTGGCATTGCCTATATGACGCCGATCATTGTGCTCGGCACCTTCGGTATCCTCGCGCAATCCACCGCCGGCATGGTCCCCGCCGCCTACCTGGCCGCCCTGGTGGCGATGTTCTTTACCGCCATGAGTTACGGGCGTATGGCCCAGGCATTTCCAGTTGCCGGTTCCGCCTACAGTTATGTGCGCAAGGCGATCAGCCCCAAGCTGGGTTTTATCGCCGGTTGGGCGGTGTTGCTCGACTATCTGTTTTTACCCATGGCCATCTGGCTGATCGGCGCGGCCTACCTCAATTCGGCGTTTCCTGCGGTGCCGCAGTGGGTCTGGGTTCTGGCGTTTATCGGCATCACCAGCGCGATCAATATTGTCGGGCTCAAGCTCGCCAACGGCATCAACGCCTTGCTGATGCTGGTGCAATTTTTGGTGTTGATCGCGTTTGTTGCGCTGTGCATCCACTACATCGGCGGCAACCCCAGCCAGCCGCTGTGGACCCTCACGCCGTTCTTCAACGGCCAGATGCAACTGCCGCTGATCATGAGTGGCGCGGCCATTGCCTGCTATTCATTCCTGGGCTTTGACGCGGTCAGTACCCTCACCGAAGAAACCCGCGACCCGCGCCGCACTATCCCACGGGCGATCATGCTGATTACCCTGATCGGCGGGCTGATTTTTGTGGCGGTGTCCTACTTCGTGCAGATCGCTCATCCGTCGTTTGAATTCGCCAATGTGGATTCGGCCGCGTATGAAATTGCGCGCAATATCGGCGGTGACGTGTTTGTGTCGATCTTCCTGATTGGTCTGATCGTCGGCCAGTTCGCCTCGGGGCTGTCGGCCCAGGCCAGTGGCTCGCGCTTGTTGTACGCCATGGGGCGCGACGGCGTGTTGCCCAAGTCGTTCTTTGGCACCTTGCATGCGCGCTTCGGCACGCCGGTCAACAGCATTCTATTGTGTGCGGTGGTGGCATTGCTGGCGTTGAAGCTGGATGTAACCACGTCCACTTCGTTCATCAACTTTGGCGCATTCCTGGCGTTCAGCCTGGTGAACCTGTCGGTGATTTTTCACTACTGGATCGGCGCGAAAACCCGCGGTGTGCGTGAGTTGATCCTGTTCCTGCTGTTCCCGGCCATCGGCCTTGTGGCGGATGTGTGGCTGATGGTCAGCCTCGATCACCTGGCGATTTACCTGGGCGCGGTGTGGTTGGCGATCGGCCTGGTTTACCTGGGGGTTCTCACCCGTGGCTTCTCGCAACAGCCGCCGGAAATGGACTTCCAGGAAACTGTATAGAAGTGCGCGGTCTATTCTTATTGCAATCGGTTCTCGTTTGGGTGGGTATTTTATGTTATTGTATAACACATTGAATGCACCCAAATGCCCCGGAGGCCTTATGAAAGCTGGTATCCATCCCGACTACCGCACCGTGCTGTTCCACGACACCGCCGCCGACGCGTTCTTCCTGATCGGCTCCACTGCCGACAGTGATCGCACCCATAAACACAGCGACGGCCACACTTACCCTTACATCCCGTTGGACGTGTCCAGCGCGTCGCACCCGATCTACACCGGCCAACAACGCAAGACCCAGGCCGAAGGCCGGATTGCCGGGTTCAACAAGCGTTTCGCGGCGTTTGGGTCGAGCCCGAAAAAAGCTGAGGCATGAGGTCGTTCAAGCCGTTTGCCGAATGGGCAGCACCACTCTAAAGGTGGTGCCTTTGCCCATTTCGCTGCTGACGGTGATAGTGCCACGGTGTTTTTTGACGATGCCGTAGGAGAGTGACAAGCCCAACCCGGTCCCTTCGCCAACCGGCTTGGTGGTGAAGAAGGGATCGAAGATCTTCTGCACGCTGTCCGGGGCAATCCCACAGCCGTTGTCTGCCACTTCCAACCAAATGTTCTCGCCGTCCACCCCGTTGCTGATGGTAATCGTGCCGCGCTCCGGCCCCATGGCTTGCGCCGCATTGATGACCAGGTTCATCACCACTTGGTTGAGTTGCGACCCCAGGCATTCGATTTCCGGCAGCGGCGCGTAGTGCTTGATCACGTCGGCCTTGTACTTGAGTTCGCTGGCGACAATGTTCAAGGTCGAGTCGATGCCCTGTTGCAGGTTCACCCATTGCCAGGTCTGGTCGTTGTCCACCCGGGAAAAGTCCTTCAAATCCTTGACGATCTGCACCACGCGGCCAATGCCTTCCTTCGATTCGCGAAGCAACGTGGGGATGTCCTCTTTGAGGAAGTCCAGGTCCAGGCGCCGGCGCAGCGCTTCGAGCTGTTCACTGCCGGTGGCGGTTTCGGCTTGTCGATAGGCGTCGAGCATCTCTTCCAGCTGGTCAAAGTACCCGCCCAGCGTGCCGAGGTTGGACGAAATAAACCCCACCGGGTTATTGATTTCGTGGGCCACGCCGGCCGCCAGTTGGCCCAGTGAGGCGAGTTTTTCCGACTGCACCAACTGGCTTTCCAGCTGTTTACGCTCGTCGATCTCCAGCTGCAGTGCGTGGCTTGCCTGGGTCAGTGCCTGGGTCCGTTGCTCAACCAAGCGTTCCAGTTGGCTGGTTTGCAAGGATGCGCGCCGCGCCATGTCCCATTTCGCGGCCAGGGTATTGGCCATTTGCTGGACTTCAATATTGTCGAAGGGTTTTTTCAGGATCAGCAGCCGGTCATGGGCGTGCAGGCGAAACAGCAGCTCCTCCCAGGAGTAATCCGAGTACGCCGTACACACCACCACTTGCAGGTCCGAGTCAACTTTCCAGAGTTCTTCAATGGTCTGTGCGCCGTCCCAGCCTTGGGGCATGCGCATGTCGACAAAGGCCAGGGCATAGGGCCGTTGCTCGGCCATGGCGACCTCAAGCAACTTCAGCCCCTCCTGCCCGCCGTAGGCCGAGTCCAGTTCGAACACCGGGCCTTGCGGTACGTCGGTGGCGCCGAATAGCGCGGCTTCCATATCGTCCAGTGCCTGGTTCTGCTCCATGGGCGGCGTGAGGATTTTGCGGAAGTCTTCGTGGATCGACGGCGTGTCGTCGATCAGCAGAATGCGGCGATTAGGGGCGCGGTTCATGCTTGGCCTGCTGCATCGGTAAGTGGAATTTGCAACGTGAACAGGGTGTCTGTGCCTGGCCCGTCGCTCTGGGCGGTGAGGCGGCCGTTCATTTCAATGGCTGCCAGGGCGCAGCTGTGAAGGCCGAAACCATGGCCCTCTTTGCGCGTGGTGAAGCCGTGGGTGAAGATCCGCGTCATGTTCTCGGCGGGGATGCCTTCGCCTTCGTCCTTGACGCTGATCTGCAAGAGGCTGTCATCCAGTGTGGTGATCGACAAGGTGATCTGCCGTGGCCGGTCCGTCAGGTTGGACATGGCGTACTTGGCGTTGCTGATCAGGTTGACCATGATCAGCAGCAGCCGGTGTTTGTCCGCCATCAGCAGCGGCACCTCGGCGTACTCCTTGACCACCGTGACATGGTGACGATTCAGCGCCCCGGCGTTCATGCGCAAGGCGTCGTCCATCAATTCACCGATCTGCACAGGCTCCAGCAGGCTGGAGGCGCCGGCATAGGATTGCTGGGTGGAGACAATGTCCTTGATGTGGTCCACGCTTTTGCTCAACTGCGCCAGCTCATCGGTCAGCCCCTGTTGTTCGAGGGCAATGGCCTCCACCAGTTGGTTGAGGTAGCCGGGCAGCAATTTGCCTTTTTCGTCCTCGCGCAGGTAAGTGCCCAGGTCGTCAGGGTGTTCGTTGATCAGTTGCATGGCCTTGCCCAGCCCCAGGGCCTTGCTGGTGCGCAGCTTGCGCGCGACCAGTTCGGCGGAGATGTTCACGCTGTTGAGCACGTTGCCGACGTTGTGCAGCACATTGGTCGCGATTTCTGCCATGCCCGCCTGGCGGGCGTTGTCCAGCAGTTCGCTCTGGGCATCCTTGAGTTCCCGCGTGCGCGCCTCGACGCGCTGTTCAAGGCTTTCATTGGCCCCCTGCAAGGCGCGGTTGACCCGGTTGATCTCGGCAAAGCTGCGCAGCAAACGAATGGCCAGGTACAACAGCAGCACCACCAGCAGCGTGGAAAACACCAGCAGGTAGCGATGGTACTTCTGATCAATCAGGTCGGCGGCGGCCTGGTCCTGATTGAGTTGGGTGGTCAGGGCATCCAGTTGATCTGAAAGCGGGATGGCGGCGATGCGATCGAGCAGGTCGTTGACGATGGGCTGCTCGCGCAAAATCAACGCGATGTGATTACTGAGAATCTCCACCGGCACCTGGAATTCGGCGGGCAGGTTTTCTTTGTTCACCGCCAGTTTGTTCAGCCCCACGAGGATGTCTGCGGCTTTGTCGTCGCTGGTCACCTGGGCAAATTCCAGGGCACTGAGCAGCAAGTCGTAAGTGTCGGTGGCGATGCTTTGTTGTTCCAGCTTGTCGGCGTCTTTCAGTTGCAGGAGATGCGCCTGGATATCGTCCTCGGCCGTCGGCAAAAACGCCAGCGAATTGCGCAGTACCGCATTGTGCGATTTGAATTGCTCCACTAACCGCGCCTTTTCCTGAATCGACTGGCGATAAGCATCCTGCGCGGCCTGCCAGTCGGCGGGGTGTTCGTGGTGGTGTTGTCCTTCGCGATTTTCCAGCTGAACCCACAGTTCGCTCATGTCCTTGAGCGGCGCCACCAACGGGTCATAGTTGTGGGTGAGGGCGATCCTGGCCTTGAGCACCTCGACGTCCCACTGGGAATTGAGTTGCTTGATCTGGCGGATCAGGTCGCGCGACTCGGTGTAGCTGGTGGACTGGTCGCCGATCGACTTGAGGTACAGAAATACCAGCACCGAGGCCAGTACAATGGCGATACCGCTGAGTGTGATCAGGCTGGCGAGGCGAGATGATTTCATAGGGGCTTGCCCGCCCATTCGCCGGTCAGCGTCTTGAGGAATTTGATGATCAGCGTCTTGTCCTCAGCCGACGGAACTCGCCCCAGCTGGTACTTGAACATGATGTCGACGGCTTCCTCCAGGGTCTTGGCCGAGCCATCGTGAAAGTACGGCGCGGTGACGGCAACGTTGCGCAGGCTAGGCACCTTGAACACATTGCGGTCTTCTTCGTCCTTGGTCAGCAGGTAACGGCCCAGGTCGGCTTCGGTCGGGTTGCCACGGGCCTTGAAGTAGTCGCCCATCACGCCGAATTTCTGGTACATGTTGCCGCCGATATTGGCGCCCTGATGGCAGGCGATGCAGCCGTATTCCTTGAAACGTTGGTAACCATATTTCTCATCGAGGGTGAGGATGTCGGTATTGCCTTGCAGGTACTGGTCGAAACGTGAATTGGGCGTGAGCAACGTACGCTCATAGGTGGCCAGGGCGTCCTGCACGTTGGCGGCCGTGACCCCGTCGGGATACACCCGGTGGAACGCGGCCTGGTAGGTGGGCAGTGCCGAAAGGGTCTGGACCACGGTCTGCCAGTCGTTGCCCATTTCCATCGGGCTGACGACCACCTGTTCAACCTGCGCTTGCAGGGTGTCGACCCTGGCGTTCCAGAATTGTTTGAAGTTCAGGCTGGCGTTGAACACCGTCGGGGTGTTGAGCAGGACCGGCTTGCCATCGAACCCCAGAGAAAATGCCCGGTTATCGTCACCACCGGCTTCCAGGTTATGGCAACTGGCACACGACTTGGTGTTGTTGACGGACAGCTGGGTTTCATTGAACAGCTGACGCCCCAGTTCTACGGTGGCCGCGTCCAGCACCGGCACGGGCGGCAGGGGTTTGAGTGCTTCATCCAGCGGCGCGGCCGTGACGGGCACGCAGGTGCCACAGCCCAGGGCCAGGGTCATGGCCAGAACCCGAGGTAACAGGTGAAAAGTACGCGGTGTGCTGCGGCTCAAGCGGTCGCTCCTTGCGGCAAAAAATCAGTGGTCAGGTAACAGGCTGGGTTGCCCAGTGTGCAGCAGTCGGGCGAAATCATCGGCTGCTACGGCCTTGCTGAACAGGAAACCCTGGCCCTCCTCACACTGGTGAGCGATGAGAAATTGCAGCTGCTCAATGGTCTCCACCCCTTCGGCGACGATGTTCAAGTCCAGGCTTTTACCCAGGCTGATAATTGCGCTGATCAATTGCGCGTCCTGGCTGTTACTGCTCAGGCCACGAATGAACGATTGGTCGATCTTCAGCACATCAATCGGAAAGCGCCGCAGGTAGCTGAGGCTGGAATACCCGGTGCCGAAATCGTCGATGGACAGCCGCACGCCGAGGGCCTTGATCTTGCGCAACGTGGTGTGTGTGTCCTCGACATTTTGCATCAGCACGCTCTCGGTGATTTCCAACTCCAGTAACTGTGGCGCCAGGCCCGTATGCTCAAGGATCGCCACGAGGTTGGCGACAAAGTCACGCTGGCGAAAATCAATCGCGGAAATATTCACCGAGAGGCAGATCGGCGGTAGCCCGGCGGCCTGCCAGGCGCGAGCTTGCGTGCAGGCCTGGCGTATCACCCACTGGCTCAACGGCACGATCAGGCCACTGTCTTCGGCCACAGGAATGAAGGCAGACGGGTAGATCCAGCCATGATCGGGCTGGTGCCAGCGAATCAACGCTTCGGCGCCGACAATTTTGCCGCTGTGCAAGTCCAGTTTCGGTTGGTAGTGCAGGCTAAATTCATTGCGTTGCAGGGCCTGCCGGATGGCACTTTCCAGGCTTTGCTGAACCTGGGCGAGCAGGTTCATCTCGGCGATGAAAAAACTGAAATTGTTGGGGCCACGTTCTTTGATGGCGCGCATCGCGGTTTCGGCCTTTTTGATCAATTCCACGGCGCTGCTGCTGTCATCAGGGTAAACGCTGATGCCAAGGCTTGCGGTGACGCTCAGGTCGTGGCCGGCCACATAGTGGGCGGTGCTGACGGCGGCAAGGAGCTTTTCGGCAATGTACTGGGTTTGCTGGGGATGCTTGATGTCGTTGAGGATCAGCACAAATTCGTCGGAGCCGTAACGAAACACCGAATCCGACTCGCGCACCGTCGCCACCAGGCTTTGGCTGACAAGCTTGAGCATTTCATCGCCGACCGGGTAGCCGAGCGCATTATTGATGCGCTTGAAGCGGTCCAGGCCGATAAACATCACGGCTAATTGGCTGCCATGGCGCCTGCAGACGGTAATGGCTTGGGTCAGGCGGTCGCCCAGCAGTGTGCTGTTGGGCAACTCGGTCAGGGCGTCGTATTGCAGCAGGTGCGAGACCTTGAGCAGTTCCTGGACCCTTGCCTCAATCGTGCGTTCGAGCCCGATCAACTTGGCTGCTGCGTCCTGCGCCAACTGCCATTTCCAGGTCAGGGCAGTGGCCATCTGGCGGATTTCGAGGTCGTCGAAGGGTTTTTTCAGGATCAGCAACTGGTCGTCGTAGGTGAGGCGCGCCTCGATGGCTTCGAAGGAGTAATCGGAGTAGGCCGTGCAGAGCGCGATTTGCAAGTTGGGGTCGACGTTCCACAGCTGTTCGATGGTTTCCAGGCCGTCCCAACCCGGCGGCATGCGCATGTCGATGAACACCAGGGCGTAGGGGGTGTTGGCGGCCAGGGCCTTGTTCACCAGTTCCAGGGCTTCCTGGCCCTGATAGGCGGAATCCAGCACAAAGGTCTGGCGCACCGCCGGGGCGTTGCCGAACAGGGTTTCTTCAATGCTGTCCAGGGAGGCGTGGTTGTTGGCGTCGACGCACAGGATCTTGCGGAAGTCCGCGTGGATCGACGCCGTGTCATCGACGATCAGGATGCGTCGATTGGCCCGCCCTGAGCGTGGGGTCATGGCTGATTCCGAGCGGCGCGCAACTGCGGTTTATGGCGCATAGGGCTTCCTTACCGTGAATGCTTCAATAAACAGGGACGGTCACCGGCTTCCAGTCACAAGCATAGTCGGCTCCCTTGAATAAGTCGGCCAGTTGGCGTCAAATCACCCACAGTTACCCCGGTGTTCATCTAGCGCTCAATGCGCGAGCAAGTACAGTGATGGATCACGTCGGGCCGCATTGAAGCAACTCTGTGTCATTGCCAGGAGGTGTCGCCATGGATGAACAAACTGCTACGACCCCCCCTTATACCCCCACGGTTTTGCTGGTCGACGACGAAGAGTCGATCCTCAATAGCCTGCGCCGCCTGCTGCGCGGCCAACCCTATGAGGTCCTGCTGGCCGGCAGTGGTGCCCAGGCCCTGGAGATCATGGCCGCCCGGCCCATCGACCTGGTGATGACCGACGCGCGTATGCCGGCCATGGACGGGGCGATGCTGCTGGCCGAAACCCACCGGCTGTACCCGTCCACCACGCGCATCCTGCTCACCGGCTATGCCGACATGAGCATGATGATCAAGGCGATCAACGAAGGTCAGATTCACCGCTACATCAGCAAGCCCTGGAACGATGAGGAAATGCTCCTGACCTTGCGCCAGTCCCTGGAGCACCAGCACTCCGAGCGTGAACGGCTGCGCCTTGAACAGTTGACCCGCGAGCAGAACGACCAGTTGAAGGCCCTCAACGCGACCCTCGAAAAGCGCGTCGAAGCCCGCACCAGCGAGTTGCAGCAAACCGCTGACATGCTCGACCTGGCCTACGACGAACTCAAACGCAGCTATGTGACCGGCACCGAAGTGTTTTCACTGTTGGCCAACCTGCGCCTGCCCAAGCAGAAACAGACCAACCGCCAGTTGATCGAGCTGATTCGCGTGTATTGCAAGGCCCAGGCGATGGACGAAGCCAGTGCCCGCGACCTGACCATGGCCGCTGCGCTCTATAACATCGGCAAGCTGAGCTGGAGCGACGGCATGATGGTCGCGCCCTCGGACATGCTGCACAGCACCGACCGAGAACGCTATCGGGCCTACCCGACCCAGAGCGAGTCATTGTTGATGACCCTGGAGCCGATGAAGGACGCTGCGCGTCTGATTCGTCATCACCAGGAACGCTGGGACGGCAGCGGTTTTCCGGACCACCTCAAGGGCGAGTTGATTCCCTCGGGCGCCCGCTTGTTGAAGCTTGCGGTCGACTTTATCGAGCTGCAAAAGGGCTTGATCCTCGAACGCCAGATGAACAGCGATGAAGCGCTGCTCTACATCCGTAAATACGCCGGCAAGCTCTACGATCCGGATATGGTCGAAGACTTTGTGCGGGCCTGCGCCGCGTTCCTCAGTGACGTGACGCTGGGTGACCCGAATGTGAAAGTCTTGACCACCCGCGAACTGGCCGAAGGCATGGTGTTGGCGCGCAACCTCAACGCCGATAACGGCATGCTGTTGCTCAACGCCGGCAAGGTGCTGAACCTGCCGCTGGTGGACAAGTTGATCGCGTTTGAGGCGATGGAAGGGGCCAAGTATTCGGTGTTCATCAAAGAGCCGGATGAGGGCGCACTTTCCGGTTAACACGCTTTCTGTGATCCTTGCACCTTTGCATTCAAGGCAGTTTTTACATGACATCGACTATCCGCATCGCCGCCGCGCTATTGATCGGCAGCAACGGCCACACCTTGCTGGTGCGCAAACGCGGCACCCAGGCTTTTATGCAGCCCGGCGGCAAGATCGACGCCGGCGAGCAACCCGCCGAGGCGCTTGCCCGTGAGTTGTTTGAGGAACTGAACCTGCGCATCGACCCGAGCGATGCGACCTACCTCGGCGATTTCTCGGCGCCTGCCGCCAATGAGCCGGGCTTTACCGTGCACGCGGAACTGTTCCAGGTGCATATCGACGTGCCGGTGACACCCGCGGCGGAAATCGAAGAAGTGCGCTGGATCGACCCGGCCGGTGACGGTGGCCTGCACCTGGCGCCTCTGACCCGCGACTTGATCCTGCCGTTTTATCGCGCCTCGCTGACGGCTATCGCCTGACAAAGGACGGCCACGCATGCTGATTCGCCCCCTGAATGCCCGTGACGCCGAGGCTTATCGCGCCTTGATGCTTGAGGCGTACGACGGCTACCCCCAGGCGTTCACCTCCAGCGTGGCCGAGCGTTCGGCCATGCCGTTAAGCTGGTGGGAAAAACGCCTGGACAGCCCGCTGGATCGCTTGCTCGGCGCGTTTGACGCAGAGGCATTGGCCGGCATTGTCGGCCTGGCCTTCGAGCCCCGCGAGAAGGCACGGCACAAGGTGACCTTGTTCGGCATGTACGTGAACCGGGCTTATCAGCAGCAAGGAATGGGCCGCCAGCTGGTGGAGGCGGCGCTCGCCGAGGCGCGTCAACATCCGCGCCTCAAACTGATCCAGCTGACCGTCACCGCCGGCAACGACGCGGCCTTCGCGTTGTACCAGCGTTGCGGGTTCATCCAGTACGGCCTGGAGCCGCTGGCGGTGCGGGTGGGGGTCGAGTATTTCGACAAAATCCACATGTGGCGCGAACTCAACGCTGACTGAAAGCCTACATTCAGCGCACGGCGCTGACGCCATCCAACGTGGAAAACGACGTGTCCTTGGCCGTCAGCAAAAAGTCGCGCATGTAGGGTGCATCCAGCATGTCCGCGCGGATCCCCGCATACAGCGTGGCAAACAGGCCTTTTTCGCCCAAACGCTTGGCCTTCACGTAACCGCGCGAGCTGTACTCGTGCAGCGCCCAATGCGGCATGCCGCACACGCCCCGGCCGCTGGCCACCAGTTGCATCATCATCACGGTCAGTTCCGAGGTGCGCACCTGGGCGGGCTCCACATCGGCCGGTTCCAGGAAGCGGGTGAAGATGTCCAGGCGATCGCGTTCCACCGGGTAGGTGATCAGGGTTTCGCTCAGCAGGTCTTCGGGCACGATGTACGACTTGTTCGCCAGCGCGTGCTGGTTGGCCACGGCGAGCATGGCTTCGTAGGTGAACAGCGGCACATAAGTGATGCCCGGCAACTCCAGCGGGTCGGAGGTCACCACCAGGTCCAGGTCACCCCGGGCCAGTGCCGGTAACGGGGCGAAGGCAAAACCCGAGGCCAGGTCCAGCTCGACCTCCGGCCAGGCATCGCGAAACTGGTCGATGGTCGGCATCAGCCACTGGAAGCAGCTGTGGCATTCGATCGCCATGTGCAAACGCCCGGCAGTGCCGCCGGCCAAACGTGCGATATCGCGTTCGGCGCCGCGCAGCAAGGGCAGGGTCGCATCGGCCAGTTGCAGCAGGCGCAGGCCGGCGCTGGTGAAGCGCAGCGGCTTGGTCTTGCGCACAAACAATTGCATGCCCAGGCGCTCTTCCAACTCTTTGAATTGGTGGGAGAGTGCCGATTGCGTCAGGTGCAGGCGCTCGGCGGCCTCCACCAGGCTGTCGGCTTCGCGCAGGGCGTGCAGAGTCTTGAGGTGACGAATTTCGAGCACGGGCGCTCCATGAAGATAATTTGTGATAGACAGGGCTGGCGTGAGTTTGTCTCATGTTGCAAGGCCTGTCGATACGGCATCGACCACGACCGCTGGGCACTCTTCATTAAACTGTCACAGAACTGTGGCAGCGCGCTTGAACAAACTTCATCAGACTCGCGCTCTACTGGGGTTCTGCGTTTCGGTGTTTTTCATGCGCGTGTTGCTTTTACTGGCCGCTCTACTGTTCGGCCTGCCGTCTTTTGCGGCGTCTCGATGTGATGTCAATGTCCCGACCCAAACGGTCGATCTGGCTCAGGTGAGCATCGCCTACCAGAGTATCGGCCGTGCGTCTGACCCTGCCTTGCTGCTGGTGATGGGCCTGGGCGGGCAGTTGATCCACTGGCCGGATGAGGTCGTCGTGGCCCTGTGTGAGCAGGGCTTTCGGGTGATTCGCTACGACAACCGTGACGTGGGCCTGTCCACCTGGCGCCAAGCCCCGGCCAGCGCCAACCTGACCTTTGAAGTGCTGCGCTACAAACTCGGCCTGCCGGTGGCGGCGCCGTACACGCTGACTGACATGGCCGACGACGCCCTGGGCTTGATGGATGCGTTGCAGATCCGCCAATTCCACGTGCTGGGCGCGAGCATGGGCGGCATGATCGCCCAGCACCTGGCGGCGATGGCGCCGCAACGGGTGGAAAGCCTGACGTTGATCATGACCAGCTCCGGCGCCGAAGGCTTGCCGGCACCGAATGCGGCGTTGGTGCAGTTGTTGTCGCGGCGCAGTGCGCCCAATCGTGAAGTGGCGCTTGAGCAACAGGCCGACCTGCTGGCGGCGTTGGGCAGCCCGAATGTGAAAGACGATCGCCAGGCGCTGCTGCACCAGGCGGCGCTGTCCTACGACCGGGCCTTCAACCCGGACGGCGTCAAGCGCCAGATCATGGCGATCCTCGCCGAGCCGAGCCGAGTGCCCTTGCTCAACCAACTGCGCGTGCCGACGTTGGTGGTGCACGGCACCGCCGACCCGTTGCTGCCGGTGATGCACGGCGTGCACCTGGCCGCGCATATTCAGGGCAGCCAATTGAAACTGATTCCCGGCATGGCCCATCGTTTCCAGGAAGCCTTCAAGGCACCGCTGCTGACGGCGGTGCTGCCGTACCTGCAAGCCCATCGCGAAGATGCTGCGCACTGGGCGCAGATTGACCTGGGCCAGCCTTCGAAGGTGTTGTGAAGTTGGTGTATCGTGCAACTTTTACGGCGCGTTAATGCCAACGAGGTTGCCTGCCATGAGTACTCCCCTGAAAATCGATTTCGTCAGCGACGTGTCCTGCCCCTGGTGCATCATCGGCCTGCGTGGCCTGACGGAAGCCCTCGACCAACTGGGCAGCGAGGTGCAGGCCGAGATCCATTTCCAGCCGTTCGAACTCAACCCGAATATGCCCGCCATCGGGCAGAACATCGTCGAGCACATCACCGAAAAATACGGCTCCAGCGCCGAAGAGTCCCAGGCCAACCGTGCGCGTATTCGTGACATGGGCGCGGCGTTGGGCTTTGCCTTCCGTACCGACGGCCAGAGCCGCATCTACAACACCTTCGACGCTCATCGGCTGCTGCATTGGGCCGGGCTTGAGGGCTTGCAATACAACCTCAAGGAAGCGCTGTTCAAGGCCTATTTCAGCGATGGCCAGGACCCGTCCGACCACGCGACGCTGGCGATCATCGCCGAAAGCGTCGGCCTGGACATCAAGCGTGCGGCGCAGATTCTCGCCTCTGATGAATACGCAGCCGAAGTCCGCGAACAGGAACAGCTGTGGATCTCCCGGGGCGTGACGTCGGTGCCGACCATCGTGTTCAACGACCAGTACGCGGTCAGCGGTGGTCAGCCGGCCGAAGCGTTCGTGGGTGCGATTCGCCAGATCATCGCCGAGGCGAAGGGCTGAACCTTGGGGTAGGGCGCTTGCTTCCCGGCTTATGCCGCTCCACACGTGGCGATAGCTCGCGAATGCGGTGGGGCAGTC